>CAZEKX010000149.1:0-1011 GCA_964512955.1 uncultured Bacteroidaceae bacterium | reverse complement strand
CAGTTCAAAAGTCAATCAGCAATACAAAAAACAAAAAGGGAGACCGCTGTCTCCCAAGGATTAACTAATTTTGTATTGCAAATGTATAATCACTTAATCCGTGAGCAAAGGTACGTAATCTACCTGGAACTACAAAGAGGAACATCTCAAGAAGTAATTGCTCAACTTATAGATGTCAACAAATCAACCGTCAGTCGTGAAATTAAACGCAATTCCACGAAGAACGGTAAGTATGTATGGTTCAAGGCACACGACAAGGCCGAGGAGCGTAAAAAACGCGCTCCCGGTAACAGAAGCCTGTCTCCCCTCTTGCGATGGCGTATAGAACAGTTTATAAAGGACGAGCAATGGTCTCCTCGTCAGATAAGCGGATACCTCGCGAAAGAAGGCGTTAAGGTTTCTCACGAAGCGATATATGCAATGATACGCAATGACGAAAGCGGAGAATTGTCCGGGAATTGCAGGCACAAGATGAAGTACAAACGCACTGTACGTGCTCATAGGGTAACCAAGGCCACTAATATAAAGAATCGTGTCAGCATACACGAAAGGCCTGCTGAGGCAAACGGCAAGCGCTTCGGTGATTGGGAAATGGACCTGATTGTAGATAAGGCAAGCAATGCCATACTTGTGCTTATGGAACGCTCGACCAACTTTGTGCTGATGGAAAAACTCAAGCAAGGCAAAAAAGCAAAACCTGTTGCAAAAGCAGTATGGCGTTTGCTACTGCCATACAAGGGCGAGGCGTTAAAGAGCATTACCACAGACAACGGCAACGAGTTTGCCGAACACGAGTGGATTACAAAGCAACTGAATGTACCCATCTACTTTGCAGACTCATACTGTTCTTGGCAGAAAGGAGGAGTGGAGAACGAGAATAAACTTATTAGGCAATACATACCGAAAGGAACGGATATAAGCACAATTACCGACGGCAAAATAAAGAAAACACAATACAAATTAAACGAAAGACCAAGAGAAAAACTGAAATTTTCAACACCAAAAGAGTGC
>CAZEKX010000148.1:0-1041 GCA_964512955.1 uncultured Bacteroidaceae bacterium | reverse complement strand
CACCTTTCCCTCACGGTACTGGTTCACTATCGGTCTCTCGGATATATTTAGCCTTACCGGATGGTCCCGGCTGATTCACGCAGAATTTCACGTGTTCCGCGCTACTCAGGATACATCTAACTTTTTAACAACTTACAAATAAGCGGCTGTCACGCGCTATGGCTGTGCTTTCCAACACATTCTTCTTCATTGATAATTCGTATATCGATGTCCTACTACCCCCGGCATGCCGAAACATGCAGGGTTTGGGCTAATCCCCGTTCGCTCGCCACTACTAAGGGAATCACTATTGTTTTCTTTTCCTGCGGGTACTAAGATGTTTCAGTTCCCCGCGTATGCCTCCGCATTAGCGGATAATAGGTCTTCAACCTATTGGGTTGTCCCATTCGGAAATTCCGGTATCAATGGTCATTTGCACCTAAACCGGACTTATCGCAGCTTATCACGTCCTTCATCGCCTCCGAGAGCCTAGGCATCCACCGGTCGCCCTTCTTTGCTTTTCTTTTTGCTCTGAACTATACTTCCAGCATTTGCTCTACTCTACATAATAACTTCTGTGAAATTGTTTACTATTATTCTTAATAACGTAAAAAATTTACTCTTTTGTACAATATGTCAATGATCGAAGATATGGCTTTGCATATCTATTAGGTGGAGAATAACGGATTCGAACCGTTGACCCCCTGCTTGCAAAGCAGGTGCTCTAGCCAGCTGAGCTAATCCCCCCTCTTTTTCAATTTTATTGGTAGTCCCAGGCAGAGTTGAACTGCCGACCTCTACATTATCAGTGTAGCGCTCTAACCAACTGAGCTATAGGACTGACGTTGGCTTTCGGGATTTCATACCAAATAGCGGGGTCGATACATCATCTTATTATGCAAGAATAATCTTAAAAAAAAGATTATCCTTGCCATTCCAAACAGAGTGCGCATGAACAACTTTATATAAAAAACATAACTAACCTTATACATTTATTAAGTGAACCGACTCCAGAAAGGAGGTGTTCCAGCCGCACCTTCCGGTACGGCTACCTTGTTACGA
>CAZEKX010000147.1:0-1057 GCA_964512955.1 uncultured Bacteroidaceae bacterium | reverse complement strand
GAATTACCTCAACAGGGCGCGCCCTGTTGAGGTAATCCATCCTACTTTTTGTCCACGTTACCTGATTATATGCAGATGGGAAGTGAGATACATATTGACATGTATGATGACCGATTGGAAATATACTTACCTGGTGGTATGATGGATGGAAGACTTGTTCAGCAATTGAATCCTCTTACAATACCCTCAAAAAGGAGAAATCCATTATTGGCAGATTTCTTCAGCCGATTGGGCCTTGTAGAAAGGAGAGGTAGTGGTATGAAAAAAATTATAAACACATACAAGCAATATGAGCGTCTTTCTGAGTGTCATGCGCCCGAGTTTTCTTCGAATGCTACAGAATTTCATGTAAAGCTTTGGAATTTGAATTACGAGGATGGTATCATTGGAGAGATCACTCCAGATGGCAAACCTTTAATAGAGGAGTTCGTAAAAGGCAATGGTGAAGTGGTCGTAAAATAGGACGTTGGAAAATAATTGATGAGGAATACGAAGGATTCTTTGAAAGAATCTAATAATAACTTGGTCACTTAACTTAGTCACTCATTAAGTAAAAGTAACCAAGTAAAAGTGATAAAGTTATTAAAGACAAAATGAGGGAAAGGAAAACATGAGCAATGTATATTTCTTGTAAGGAGCAAAAAGTTGTGCGTGTTTTCATTTGTTTGTCAAAAAACACATATCTTTGCCCTTAATAGCCTCAGATGGTGTAGTTTGTTTGGCTAAAAAGCAGTCTTTGAAATATAACTGATTGAAAGCCAAATAGGGCACAACTCTTTAACGAAGAGGAGTATTAAACCTTAACAGATTTGCAAATCATTGATTTTCAACAAGGGAACGAGTTAAAACAAACTTGTTTCCTTATTTTGTTGTAGTAAAAAACGTATTTCCTCTCATAAACTGTTGACAACCGATATTTGAAATTGTATATTTGTGATAACAATAAGAATGTGGCAATTCAGCAACCTTGACACAGAAACCATACAATAATTTTGTGTTATTATTAACTTTAAATTTTATTTGTATGAAAAGACCAAGTATTTTTGAGATTGCTACA
>CAZEKX010000146.1:0-1076 GCA_964512955.1 uncultured Bacteroidaceae bacterium | reverse complement strand
TTCGTTTCCTTTTTTAAAAAAGGAAAAACAAAAGACTAAAAGTTTAAAGAAAGAATAACTCTTTGGATTCCGAGGCATGAAAACTACCTAATTTCCCCGAAGTTATAAAGCAAAATTCACCTTCCTTATTGGTGAATTCTCCCACCACTCTAATCAACGACGCGGGAGAATATAAATAATATTCCTATAAAAAAATCGAGGTACACTGTAAAGCGTACCTCGAATTAGATGTTATTCTTTTGAGAATTACTTCTTTATAGTCTTGCCATAACGGCTCATGAACTTGTCCACACGACCGGCTGTATCCACGAGTTTTGCCTTACCTGTGTAGAAGGGGTGAGATGTGTTTGAAATCTCAAGTTTTACAAGGGGATATGTCTCGCCCTCGAACTCAATAGTCTCTTTTGTGTTGCAAGTAGACTGTGAAAGGAAACAATCGCCGTTTGACATGTCTTTGAAAACAACGGGACGGTATCCTGCGGGATGAATCTCTTTTTTCATTGTTATATCTGTTTTAATATTTGCTGGTAACAAAAAATATGTGTAATGGCTTTCGGAGTGCAAAGGTAGTCAAACAATTCGATATGACAAAATAATTTCTGTAATTATTTTTGTGTTAATCTTCAAAAGTTCTTGTTGGCTGGTGTTGTTGAACGTTCAGTTTCTCTTTTCCCTTCTTTATTATATAATAATAGTGTTAAATATTGCCTAAAAATGTTTTTATATCAAAATAATTAGTAACTTGCACCATTAATTCACTCGCAGAGTCCCTTTTCGGGGTTGTGGGTGGGTATAATTTTATTTAAAGCGTTTACTTACGCTTTAAACTTGACGCTACGGAACTTCGCAACTTCTAAATTCAGTCAAAGATAAAGCAACGGTAGATGCCTGTGGATGTGTATATGCCAACTGCTGCGTGTGTGGTGGTTGCTTGTACATATTGGCGTGGGCTCTGCGTTGCTCGTTTCGACTGAGTGGGCAATGCGAAGGCCTCGTGGCGTGGAACGGGTAATGGAACAGTTCTCACGTATTCTATGCTAAAAACCAAATAATTTATTGTTTTTTTGTTTAAGTGT
>CAZEKX010000145.1:0-1080 GCA_964512955.1 uncultured Bacteroidaceae bacterium | reverse complement strand
CTCAAAGTCGTGAGCAAGGTGGGGATTTTGTTGCACTTCTATCTTGACAGTATAGGATTTTTGCAAACAAAAAGAGAAAGGAGAAAAAGAGTATTTCTTAATCCTTGTGGATATGTTATCCACAGGACTTACTTAACCAACACCTTCTTACCATTGATAATGTAGATGCCCCTTTTGAGGTTCTTCACAGAGTTGCCAACGAGATGTCCCTTTATGCCATAGACCTTTACAGTTGTGGCATTGCCAATGACGGATTCGATGCCATCCGTAACAACTATGGTAAAGGTGGCAGTGAACTCCGGATTGTAGATAGCACCAAATTCGATGCCGAGACCGTCGCATGCGGGATTGTAGTTAGAGTTGATGACTGTGGCTTCGGGCACCACAAGGGTGTAAGTGCCGGCTTCACTGATAGCCCTGTCAAGAGTAATTACAATAGTCGAAGCATTATTCTCGGTGTCGACCACAACTGTACCGGTGGCTACCACATTGTTTGTTAAATCCTTCAGAACGACAGACTGGGTAGCATCCACTCCGCCCACGTAGTCTAAACTATTCTTTGGGTTGGTGAAAGTGAGGGTAAACTTGTTTAGTTCTGCCACTTCGCTACCATCTTCGGGTGTGATGGCTGTGCAGACAAAGATGTTGCTGCGAACCGGAGCGGTGTATTCGATGGTGATATATTCTTCGCTGTCACCATAGGTTACGTATTGACCGTTCACATCCTTAATCTGAAGTTTCAGCATGGCTTGAGCGTTGTATGCCAAGTATTCTTTGGGTAAGGTAAGAGTCAATGTGTTGTCGGTGATAGTGTAGTCGGCATCAGCGAGCATGTAACCTTTCGCATCGGTAGCATCGGTGCGAAGAATACCGGATTCGAGAATTTCAATTTTGTCGCTAAACGTAAGCACGATGCCATCGGGCAACACATCGTAATGACCGGGAGCGGGATCCATAGTTACAACTTTCGTCTTAGGGCTTTCAAGTGTCTGAGCAAACATGACAAAAGCAAACAATTGCATCAGACTAAGAAGCTGTTTGAAAATTATTCAAATATTTTGTTAAGCATCAATTTGCAGC
>CAZEKX010000144.1:0-1179 GCA_964512955.1 uncultured Bacteroidaceae bacterium | reverse complement strand
CTCTTTACCAATAAAACTTATTATTAATCCGTCCAACTTCTTGGGGTCAGATCAGAAGAGGACCACTCATATTTTCGTATAGATGGGGTACATTATGTCCCAAAAGTCTGTTTGGACGATTTGTTAATAAGATAATTGTTGTACTAAAACATAATTCGGCACCATAAGGTGCCGAATTATGTTGTTTATGCATCGATATCTGCGTACGTGGCATTGTTCTCTATGAACTCTCTGCGTGGCCCTACGTCATCGCCCATGAGCATGGAGAATATGTAATCGGCCTCTTGTGCATCTCGAATGGTTACCTGTTTTAATGTACGTGTTTCGGGGTTCATGGTGGTGTCCCATAATTGTGCCGGATTCATCTCTCCCAAACCTTTGTATCGTTGAATGGTGATATCCTTCTCGTTTCCGCCGGCGAACTCCTGTACAAAACGGTCCTTCTCGTCGTCGTCGTAGCAATATCTGTTAATCTTTCCTTTTGAACATAGGTACAAAGGTGGCATTGCTTTGTATAGATAACCTCCTTCAATAATCTCGGGCATGTAACGATAGAACAGTGTCATTATAAGTGTTCCGATATGCGCACCATCTACATCGGCATCGGCCATCATTATAATCTTGTGATAGCGTAGTTTATCTATATTGGCTTTCTTGCTATCCTCGGGGTCAAGACCAAAACGTACGCCTAACGCCTGTATAATATTGTTAACTTCGTCGCTCTCAAAGGCTTTGTGCCACATTACCTTCTCTACGTTAAGGATCTTTCCGCGTAAAGGAAGAATTGCTTGGAAACTGTTCTTGCGTCCTTGCTTTGCCGAACCACCGGCTGAGTCTCCCTCGACAAGGAATAACTCGCAGTTTGCCGGGTTCTTATCGGAACAATCAGCCAATTTGCCCGGCATACCACTGCCACTCATAGGGCTCTTGCGCTGTACGCTCTCACGTGCTTTGCGTGCAGCAATACGTGCTGTTGCAGCAAGAATAACCTTGTCTACAATCATCTTTGCCTCTTTGGGGTGCTCTTCTAAATAATATGTAAGTGCTTCACCCACAGCCTGGTCTACAGCACCTGTAACCTCGTTGTTTCCAAGTTTGGTCTTTGTCTGTCCTTCGAACTGAGGCTCTGCAACCTTAACAGATACAACAGCGGTAAGTCCCTCGCGGAAGTCCTCACCC
>CAZEKX010000143.1:0-1189 GCA_964512955.1 uncultured Bacteroidaceae bacterium | reverse complement strand
GCGATAGCCCGCTGCCGGCAGGAAGATACTATTACCATTGGGACCGGTAGCAAGTTGTCCGTAGACACCGTTTACATTTGTCCATTCCCAAGTGCATTTTTCTACAAGTTCCTGAATTTCTGTTTTTGTAGGCATACGCCAACTGCCACCCCATTTAACATGAGCAACATCGTACTTTGTTCCACTAATATCTGATCCTATATTTATATAATCATCGGAATCAACATTATAATATTTATATCCATTTTTGTAATAAGTATCTTTCTCTTCAGTTTCACCCCAAGCATAATAGCCACCGTACTCCTCGGGCTTGGTTGCACCAACATTGCAACTCGCCCACTTAACAGAAAGACCAAGGTCTATAGCCTCGGGAGCAAAGTATTCCGGAACTGCAGGCATATCTATTGTTGATGGTGAAATGAACGTTACACTATCTATTTCCGATACCAGAATGCGCTCTATGGTATTTCCACGATAGATAAACATTGTATCACTATTCTCTTGTGCAAAAGTTGCAAGACAAACAAAAATACTTAAAATGGTAATTATCTTTTTCATTTTCTCAAATATTTAATGGTTCTGTTGTTATAGTTAATTAAGTAAATTCCGGCAGAAAGGGAGTTAAGCGAGTGAGTAAAGTTGCCATCATCATTGGCTTGTCCGTTTACAACGCATATACCCTCAGTGGTAAAGATGGTTACGGCACTTCCGGTGGGAAGACCGACTAACGTCAGCATGTTTTCCTTTACTGTGAATATTGAATCATCGGTGGTAATTTTATCAATTACTGTGGTTGTGGCACCAAAAAGATAGTTCTTTATGTCGGTACGCATAAAAGTGGTTTCGCCAGTCGATGAAATTACTTGCATCTCATCTGCAGTAAATGTGATACGTGGTTTCTCACTAAGTTCAAAACTTGCGACTGTTCCGTCGCGAAGATTAACTATCAGAGTGGTTTGTTCTTCGGCAGACAACCCGGTTGCTGATAGCAGAAAGAATAGAAGAAGATAGGTGATTTTTTTCATGATTACTTTTTTATTATTTATGATGATTTTGATGTGAAACGGGGGTATAAAAGATTGGTTGCATGCAGTAAATAAAACTGCATGCAACATTTATTACCATACACATTATTCTTTTTATGAATATTGTGTTTAATTGTTTAGGGAAGAATTGTGTGTGTGTGTGT
>CAZEKX010000142.1:0-1217 GCA_964512955.1 uncultured Bacteroidaceae bacterium | reverse complement strand
CATAAAATTTTGAAGAAATAGGATGGATTTATGATTATAATCAGCCAAATCGCCTGAAAAAAGTGAGATTTGGCTAGATATGATAAAAAACAGATGAAAATAGAAGAAGCCATACTTTACTGCCTCACAAGCCAGAACCGAGGGATGAGAACGGAACAGATTGCGGAAATGATTAACCGCCAACGACTACATATCCGCAAGGATGGACAACCTGTTACGTCCAATCAGGTTTATGCCGTTATCTGTCGTTTCCCCGATATGTTTGTCAAGGCAGAAGGACGGATTATGTTGATGATATAAAGTTAGGTAATGTAGATTATAATTACATATAAATCATGAATGTATATTTAGATAACAATGTTTATGTAGATATTGAATATCGTGAATTAAACTTACTAGACTTTCTATCGAAGGATAATGCAAACTATTATTACTCATCTGAAATAATAGATGAGCTATTGGAAGGAGAGTCCGTTTGTAACTTAAACCAAAGTGCGAGAATTGAGTTGATCGAGAAAATATGCGGAAGTAATTGTATTTTGCCAAATATAGAAGTTCCTGAATTTTATAAAAAGTCTCCACGATGGTTTTATGACAACAACACCACTGATCTGTTTTGTATAATGAGAAGGCATCTAACTAACAATGTTTCAAACATAAGACCAGATCATGATGCCGTTCTAAAGGAGTTATCTCTGAAGCGAATTGAAATTAATAATATTTCACCTAATGACATATTCAACCGGATAGATTGTTCCTTAAAAAAATCAATAAATAAGTTTGGTGTTAATGAGTATTTGGTGAAAAGCGAAGCGAAAGGGAGAGGTGTTTACTCAACATTATTCAATCTATTAGATGCGGTCTGCTACTGGAAAGATAAAAACGGAATGGAGGTTTCTAGAATGTACGATGCTTCACATGCATATTATGCACAATTATGTGATTATTTTGTCACAAATGACAAACGATTAAGTTATAAAGCTAGAGCTGTGTATGCATTTATAGGCATTAAGACCCATGTCATAACTCCGTGTGAATTTGTCTTACTAAAATAAAACAAGTTTCTATTATTTTAAAGAAAGTATAAATAGACTATTATGCTAGCATATACATACATAGAAAAAGGAAAGTTTGCTTTGGTGGAGAAAGCGAAGCCAGTGTCGATAGAACCTACCGATGCCATTGTTCGTGTTACGATGAGCAGCATCTGCTCGAGT
>CAZEKX010000141.1:0-1232 GCA_964512955.1 uncultured Bacteroidaceae bacterium | reverse complement strand
TGCAAATTGATGCTTAACAAAATATTTGAATAATTTTCAAACAGCTTCTTAATAAATACTGAAAAAACTCTTGAAAAAGTTGCTCTGATAGGGAAATATTAACTATCTTTGCACCCGATTTAGTCCGTTGGGGTTGAATAAGTCCTGCTCGCGGTGAGCAAGCACCTCGCGGAATTCACAATAAAGCGATTAAAAATAAATGTACGCAATTGTTGAGATTAACGGACAGCAGTTCAAGGCAGAGGCCGGCAAGAAACTGTTCGTGCACCACATTAAAGGTGCTCAGAATGACACAACAGTGGAGTTTGACCGCGTGTTGTTGTTAGACAAAGAAGGTGCTGTAACAGTAGGTGCTCCTACTATCGACGGCGCAAAAGTAGTTTGCTATATTGGCAACGTTCGTGAGCAGAAAATAGTTCGCAAGTCTAAGGATGGCAAGAACATCGTTACAACCCGTACTATCGACCCCGCTTTGGTTAAGGGTGATAAGGTTTTGGTGTTCCACAAACGTCGTCGTAAAGGCTATCGTAAACTCAACGGTCATCGTCAGCAGTTTACAGAACTTGTAGTAAAAGAAATTATCGGTTAATTTTAAATTCTAAGTATTATGGCACATAAAAAAGGTGTTGGTAGTTCTAAGAACGGTCGTGAGTCTGCAAGTCAAAGACTCGGTGTAAAGATTTGGGGTGGCCAGGTATGTAAAGCCGGTAATATCATCGTGCGTCAGCGTGGTACAGTTCACTATCCCGGTAATAATATCGGTATGGGTAGCGATCACACTCTCTACGCTTTGGTTGATGGCATCGTAACTTTCAAACGTGGCAAAAACGATAAGAGCTATGTTTCTGTGGCTCCTTTCGAAAAAAAACTAATTTAGTTTTTTGTTAGGTATAAAAAGGGCGACTGAAAAGTCGCCCTTTTTGTTGTTTTGTCTGTCCGACCTTTTTTTTGATATAATACAAAGAAATATAGGCTGAAAATCAATTGATTTTCAGCCTATATTTCTTTGTACGCCGTCAGGGACTCGAACCCTGGACCCATTGATTAAGAGTCAATTGCTCTACCAACTGAGCTAACAGCGCAACTCTTAGCCTTAAGGCGTTGCAAAAGTACTATTTTATTTTAATACTGCAAAGGTTTTATCTGTTTTTTTTAGAATTATTTTGCTGTTGGTTATAACCGCAGAGTCAACCAGCAAGTGCAACATTACGAAATAAATTTGTAAAAGCACT
>CAZEKX010000140.1:0-1346 GCA_964512955.1 uncultured Bacteroidaceae bacterium | reverse complement strand
ACTCTTTACCAATAAAACTTATTATTAATCCGTCCAACTTCTTGGGGTCAGATCAAAACTCTGCGCATGGGCGTTTTATTAACGGAAAATTCCGTTATTTTTTGGAGGCTCCGGAAGCGTGCGGTATTTCGTTGTGAGAAAATTAACGGCATACCGCACTATGTCCTCGCTTTCTCTCCAAAAAATAGACACTTCATTTTCCTAAAAACTTAATGCGCACCGCAAACCACCTTATGATTTTTATCCATTACAAATGTAACTTCTAAGACCTCGGCACTGTCAAGGACACAGCAAGCAACCGTTCAAACATTGGAAACAGGAGAGGATATGTAGAGCGATGTGTTTCGCGATGCTGTTATTGCGTGAAGAGCGAGTTGTCCTCTCCCCAATGTTTGAGCGAATAGTTGATTGCGACAAATTTTGCGCGACTGAAGAATGTCGCTTGCGACTTGTGAACAAAGCGCAAAATGACTGTTTTTGTTCTGTGCCGGTTTTTTGCATCCTTTTTTTGAAAAAAGGATGAGAAAGAGATACGAGCGTAAAGAAAGAGAGGTTCGTGGGGCACCGAGAAATAAAAAGAGAAAACGTCCTTATTCTACACTGAGAATTATTGAGTAGTTCTCTTTTTTAATGCCTCGGAATCCAAAGAGTTTAAAGAAGAAAACTATTTTATTCTACTATGAATAAAATGAAACCACCCAACACACCAACAAAACTTTAAAAGAGAGAAACTCTTTTAAAGTACTACAACATCCCCTACCCGAGATTTGAAACAACTCCCTCATACCTCTTAAGAGAGAGAATAAAATAAACAATAAATTAAGTGAAAGGTAGAGATCCCGTCCTGAAAGAGAAAAGAGCAAAAATAACAAACTCTCTCTTAGCGTTCTGCCAAGAGAGAGTTTATTATAAAAGGTCTAATTAAGCACCAAAGTTATCGTACATAATAGATTTCTCCTCAACACCAAGGTCGGTGAGCATATTCACGACAGCCTTGGACATGGGACCGGGACCACACATGTAGTACTCGATATCCTCGGGAGCCTCGTGGTTCTTCAGATATGTCTCGTAGATTACCTGATGCACGAATCCTGCGGTGTACTTCACGCCTGCTGCATCGGCTGCAGGGTCGGGACGGTCGAGTGCAAGATGGAAGGTAAAGTTGGGGAATTCCTTTTCCAACTGCAAGAAGTCCTCTAAGTAGAACACCTCGTTGAGCGCACGTGCACCATAGAAGTATGTCATCACACGGTCGGTGGTCTTCAGAGTCTTTGTCATGTGCATAATCTGCGCACGCAAAGGAGCCATACCGGCACCACCACCTACCCACATCATCTCTTTCTTTG
>CAZEKX010000139.1:0-1358 GCA_964512955.1 uncultured Bacteroidaceae bacterium | reverse complement strand
GTAATGGTTGTAGTAGATGTAGAACTTCCATAAGTGAGTTTAAAATCTCCCATTCTGGTATTAGTTTCGGGATATTTTGTTTCACCGGAAACAACAAATTGTATATTTACAGGGTCGGGGTTTACACGGCTTATAGCCCAACGAGAACCGGCGTCGGTAATTTGATAGAATTTAAGGTCGCCACCATTTCCGCCATACATATTCAGTGAAAAGCCACCTGCCACATTGGTGGTTATACCAATACCGGGTTTTGTTGAGGCGGAGTTCTGGCTCATGTCAAGATACCACACTGCGGCAGTTCCGGATGTCCACGAAGCAACAGTGCCATCTGCTGGTGAAGAACTTGCTGTAAGTGCATAAGCCTCACCTAAAGTTTTGCTGTAGATTTTAAAACCGTCGGTATTATTACCTACAAAACAGAAGAGTTGATTTTCGAGGCTCATATCCATAGCAGCGGTACCTGCTTTGGACGATGAAGGAGCACTCCATGCATAGTTTGCATTATTGCAATTTGATAGTCGAAGCCATTTTTCGCCATAGGTAGCAGAGAATATCGGTGGAATAGCGTTAGGGTCGGGAACATTCACCTTGAAATAGGGAACCCAACTCTTTTCAGTGCCACCGGAAGCAACTTTTGGTTCATAGTTTCCCGAAGCATTGTCTATGGCAATGCGTTGCCCGCACGATGCAACATTTGTATTTGATATCGAGAAGAAGATGTAATAGGTTGTACCCGCCTGCAAAGTTACACCTTCGAACTTGTACTCCACAAGAGCATTGTGCAAAGGTGCAGGATTATTGGTGGAGATACCCACCTTACCCGAGATATCTTTTGTTGCAGAGATTACCATATAGGCAGTCTTCTCGCCGGAACTGTTCAAATTTGTACACAAATGAATATTGTTCAATGGTACTTCGGTAACAGTATTCCCGTTATCATCGGTAGTGGGAACGGCAAGACCAATCCATGTAATGTTGGCCTTATCATTAGCAGCAGAACCCACCGACCATTGTGTGTTGGTTACAGATTCTTGTGCCCATGTTGCTGCAACAGTGCAGAACATTGTAATCAATAGAAAAAATGTTTTCTTCATGAGTTATGTTTATTAATTAATTGTTTGTTATTCTATACCATAGAATAGATATTAAATTTTAGACGAGTACGACTCGTCGTTCACGACACCTTTGCTGCAACCGCAAAGAGAGTTACAAACGAAACGCAAGTTTACTTGCATATTTCTCAGTGCAGTCTATGTTCGTGGTTCCACCACAAAGATAAGTAAATATTTGTAATATACACATTATTTAAGAAGCTGTTTGAATTTTATTGAAAAATATTTTTATGTAAACGTATAATT
>CAZEKX010000138.1:0-1822 GCA_964512955.1 uncultured Bacteroidaceae bacterium | reverse complement strand
ATGCCTCCCAAAACAACATGGTTCGAACCTAAACTGCGTTCGGGGCTTGTAATACATAAACTATCGTAAATGCTCGAAGAGGACGTTTATAAAACAATTGAAAATATGGCAGAGGGAACTTACTCCGAAAAACGGAGCAAGTTCCTCGCTTTCGCTATACCTGTCTCCTCCACCGACGAGGTAAAAACCTATGTCGAACAGTATCAAAAGAGATACTACGACGCTCGGCATGTCTGTTATGCCTGTCGAATAGGTGAAAGAGGAGAACTGTTTCGTGCCAACGACAATGGCGAACCTTCGGGAACAGCAGGAAAACCTATCTTGGGACAGATAGATAGCAGAGAGTTAACTAATGTTCTTGTGATAGTGGTGCGCTATTTTGGTGGAATAAAACTTGGAACAAGCGGTCTTATTGTTGCCTATCGTCTTGCTGCCGCCGAAGCACTCGATGCAGCGGAACATGTCGAAAAGACCATAAACGGTGGTATAACACTTCGTTTTTCTTATCCTCTTCTAAACGAGGTGCTGCGTATTGTAAAGGAGGAGAACCCGCAAGTTGTGGAGCAACTGTTCGATAACGATTGTGTGGTGCGTCTCTCAATCCGTCTCTCGCGTCTGCCTCGTCTTGTGGAACGATACCAAAAACTTGTAATCAGCAGTAAAGGGGATTTGAGGATAGATGAAAAATGAAAAAGCAAAGATGAAAGAGGGTTCTATTTATGATAATCGATAAGTCCGTTCATAGGACTTGCCACAATATTACCAATGGACAAACCAAGGCTCTCTGCTGTCTCCTTAATCTCTTCGGCAAAAGCCATGCCCACACCTCCAATAACATGAATAGGTAGCCATGAGTGGCGGTATATCATTATATTACGTTGAAAGAATTGTGTGAAACAACGCTTCAACAGGTCGTGAATCTCGGCATTCTTGCGGTTGTCGGCAAGAAAGGGAACAAATCCTGCAAGAAAACGGTTGGGCATAGGAGCGCGGTATACACTCTCTAAAATAGTAGCCAGGTCCAGTTTGTATTTCTCTAGAAATTTTTTGCATAAATCGGGCGATAACTGTTTTTTTAAACAGTCGCTTACCAATTGACGACCAAGGTGCGCACCGCTTCCCTCATCACCTAATATATAACCCAACGACGGTGTGTTTTCTGTAATCTTCTCTCCATCGAATAGACACGAATTGGAGCCTGTTCCCAATATACATGCTATACCCTCTTCGTGTCCGCATAGAGCGCGTGCAGCGGCAAGAAGGTCGCTGTTTATGTATATATTCTTTGTGTCGAAAACCATGCTTAGTGCATCGCGCATTCTGCGGTTTGCGCTCTCGTATGCGCACCCTGCACCATAAAAGTGTATTGCTTCGGGCGATGCCGTAGTAATTTTCTCCTGTAACTCACCCGACAAAATACCAAAAATATCTTCGGTACTCTGTTGTGTGGGGTTGAATCCTTGAGTCTTTACACGTGCTGCCACTGCTCCATTATCGAGTAGCACCCAGTCGGTTTTTGTGGAACCACAATCGGCTAAAAGTATCATAGTTTTAGAATCTTTCTGCGAAGATATAAAAAAATTAAGAAATTTTAAAAACTGTAAATGAAGTTGTTTGAATTTCTTTCAAAAATTACGGTTCACGGAGCAAAAAAAGCGAAAAAGTGCGTTAGTCACTGACCCATAACGCATTAAACGGCAAATCTCGGAAATGGTAACAATGGCAAAAAAGCAAGGAAATGAAAGGTAATGAAGAGGGACTGTTTTCAAATCGTATATCCAAAATGCAAAAACTCTCAGATTTGCATAACTATCTGAAAAAC
>CAZEKX010000137.1:0-1914 GCA_964512955.1 uncultured Bacteroidaceae bacterium | reverse complement strand
GGCCTAATTTATTTAATGTTTAACTCGTCCCTAATTTTTATGGGACACTAATGTATTCTATTCTTTGTTGTTTGGTACAGTGGTATAACCAAAGATTATTATGAAACACAATATAAAATGAACGTTGCTTTCATAATGCAGTTATTAGATAATTATAAAGCAGCATATGCAAAAAAAGATATTGACTATATTAAAGCATTTTTAAGTAATGATGCAATTATAATTACAGAAACCAACAATATAGATAGATATGATACGGGAAAGAATAGCAATGCTCTATTTCAAATTAGGAATAAAAATGAGTATAAGCGTATTGTAGAAAATAAGGAGCAGTATCTAAAACGATTAAATAAAGTTTTTAATGATAATATTGCTCTTAATCTTAGTATTGCTAATGTAAAAATATATCCACATAAAGATTATGATGATATATATGGTGTATCATTTTTACAATATTGGAAAGCAAAAGATAATTCATCTCTTCTATTAGAGGATGATTGCCCTGGTTATATTTTTATGATGGTTGATTTCAAGAATGGAAAAAATACTCCAATACTTCATGTAAGAACATGGCAACCTGAAAATCATATTAAGCAAGATAATGATATATATCATTTATACGACTTTGTAATATTATGATAAATAAATCGCTTCTACTTATTCTATTTATTTCACTAGTCATTCCTTCCTTTTCGCAACATCTAAAAGTCACGAAAGAGGAATCGACAAGGGTATATCGCGACCTTAAAAAACACAATGCATTGATTGTTTTTGAATCTGCCATTGAAGATCTAAGTATCATGCCTAATCCCTCGGATAGCGTTGTAGAACAAATACATAACAAGCACAAACTTTATCTTATTGAAACAGATACAAGGGTAAATAGAGAAGAATATCCATATTATGTACCAAACGATCGTTCTTTTATTCTTAAATCTCCTGATTCGCATGAATATTCGCTTGATATTGAGAATGTACAACCAAAAGAGGTATACTTCTTCACAGTTGTTCTACCTCCATATTTTCCGTTATCAATATCAGCAGAATATGTATTTACTCAGTCTTCAATATGCGGATTTAGAGTTGCATGCGGTAGAAGATTTGGGGCTTATATTGGATATAAGTGGGGAAATTATAAACGATCGGGGATCAACATCGACACCTTTGAAAACGATGTTGATGTATCTAATGCCAAATGTTTAGGTTTTATCCGACAAAGCATCACAGCAGGTATACGTATCGGTGTTAATCACAAGTTTATCCCAGTTAATTTGTTTATTGGAGGTGGTTATGGAGAGTACGGTAAACAATGGGAGAATATATATCCTATTGGTAATAGTATCTACTTTTATAGTGATTACATTAAAGGTTTTAATGGAGAATTAGGTGTTTCATTAATTCTCTTTAAGTACTTATCATTAACTACGGGTATTGATTGTGTCTTTGGCAATAATGGAAAAATATCTACAGATTATATGATCGGTGTCGGCATAACAATTCCTGAAAATATTTTTAAACTTAAAAGGAGTAAATAATGAAACATTTATTGATTATTATAAGCGTCTACATTTTTTTTGCAGGATGCACTTTATCAGAGTTCGATCCTGAGACATGGGCTATTGATCCTGTTTTAGAATTATCTGAAAGTGGATTAATTTTCACAAATTCGGACAGAGAGGGGGTCGTTATTATTACAACTAACTATCAAGAGGTCGATATCATTGCATCGGATGAATGGTGTAAGTGGAGAGTAGACGGAAATAACCTGCACATTACAGTAGAATCTAATGAGTCTATAGAACAACGCAAAGCGACAATATCTGTTAAAGTATCACGCGGTAATAAATCATTAAGTAGGGACACTAGTGTCCAAAAGATTTTTTAACAAGCCTTTGTAACTTATTTATATATAAT
>CAZEKX010000136.1:0-1971 GCA_964512955.1 uncultured Bacteroidaceae bacterium | reverse complement strand
TTCAATATGAAATTCGATGTGATTATAGGCAACCCACCGTACCAAATGAGTGATGGAGGAGGAACAGGTAGTAGTGCGATGCCTTTGTATCATAAGTTTGTAGAACAGGCAAAAAAACTAAATCCAAGATATTTATCTATGATTATCCCAGCTCGTTGGTATTCAGGAGGTAAGGGACTTGATAATTTCAGAGATAATATGCTCAACGATAATCATATTACCCATTTAGTAGACTATTTTGATTCAACAGAATGTTTCCCGGGTATAGATTTATCCGGCGGTGTATGTTATTTCTTATGGGATAGAGATAAGGTCGGTAATTGTGAGGTTACATCGATTAAACAAGGTAAACGTTTTACTCTCACTCGTCCTCTTTTGGAAAAAGGGTGTGACACATTTATTCGTTTTAATGAATCCGTATCTATTTTAAATAAAGTTTATAATAGCGAGTTTGTAAGCATTGAAAGCATTATTAGTGCCAGAAAACCTTTTGGTGATATCACTCCCGACTCATCTATTGATAATGGAGTTCTTGTATATGCTTATCCTAAAAATGGTTATATATCCAAAGAAAAGATTCGCCAAAACAACAATTGGGTTGAGAAATATAAAGTATATATAGCAAAAGCATATGGAGAACGTGGAGCATTTCCATATTTAGTATTAGGCAAACCATTTGTTGGTAACCCATCAACATGTTGTACAGAAACTTATTTAGTAGTTGGAACATTTGATAGTATATCACAAGCAGAGAATCTTATCAGCTATATAAAAACCCGCTTCTTTAGATTTTTCGTATTATATAAAAAGAACACTCAAAATGCGGCTAGAGGTGTTTATTCATTAGTACCTATGCAAGATTTCAACGAATCTTGGACTGATGAAAAACTCTATGTGAAATACGGTTTAACGGATGATGAGATTGCATTTATAGAATCAATGATACGACCAATGGAGTAATCAAAATATAAAGCCCGAAAGGGCAAAAATGCCTAAAAGGTTTTTACCTAAAAGAATGAACTAAATACAAACAACACCTTTTTGCCTTTAATGCCTTTTTAGGCTTTTAAAAGATTAATTGAATAATAATTAAGCGCTCTTTAACAAGAAAACAATAGGATTATTTGCCGAATAGATTTATGCACTATATTTTTGCAAAAACTTAAAAACTATGCAAAGTAGCAATTTTATCAGACAGAAAGGCAATTATGAAGAACTTCTTTGCTACAAGAAATCTATGTGTGTATATGATGTAACATATTATTTTGCACATAAATATCTGCACAAGGGAGATCGCACAATTGATCAAATGATACAGGCTGCTCGATCGGGTAAACAAAATATCGTTGAAGGCTGTTCGGCTTCAACGACCTCTTCTGAAATGGAAATAAAATTGCTGAATGTTGCAAAAGCAAGTTTGCAAGAACTTCTCGAAGATTATAAAGATTATCTGCGAGTAAGAGGTTTGCAATTATGGAAGGAATCGAGCGAAAAACATGAGCAGGCACGCCGTGTATGTGCGGTACATAACGAATCGGAATATTATCAAAATGCTATAAAAGATCGTTCTGATGAAACCATAGCAAATATTGCCATTATCCTTATTCGCCAAACAGATTATCTGATAAAACGCTATTTTGATCGTATAAAACAGGATTTTCTTGAAAATGGTGGAATAAAAGAGGAAATGATGAGAGGCAGATTAAAGTGGCGTAATGAACATCGATAAAGTGTATAGAGTGTAGAAGAATAGTTTTAAATATACTCCTTTTTTCTTGTTAAAGTGTGCCATAATTAATAATACTATGGAACACAATTATTTTCCTCAACGGCCTATCGTTACTCCAACGATATACGCCTATCGCCTAATAGGAGTAGATTCCCACAAAGGTTATCTAAAAGTAGGCTACACAGACCGTACAGCCAAAGAACGCATAGATGAGCAACTGCATACAAGTAAAGTGCAGTATG
>CAZEKX010000135.1:0-1973 GCA_964512955.1 uncultured Bacteroidaceae bacterium | reverse complement strand
AGAGTGCTTTTACAAATTTATTTCGTAATGTTGCACTTGCTGGTTGACTCTGCGAAGCAACATCGTGGGAGAGTTTTTATCGAAATATTCCCAAAAAATTTGCTTTTTCCTCTTTTTTTATTACTTTTATAGCCGTGAGAAACATTTACATTATTAACCCTTCAACCAAAAGCCTATGATTGCATGGATTTTAATTGTAAGTGTACTTGTTGTAGCATTCTTATATAAAGTATATAAGGCTATTGTAAAAGTGCGTCGAAAAGGTAGTACCAACTATCACATCCCGGTTATGAGGACAAGGAAGAAAAGGACTAAGTTTTTCAGACGATTCAAGTATCTCGAGGGATTGGGCGACTAGCCCATTCCTCTTTTTTATCTATTTGCAAATACTGTAACCTACCGAATACGGAAGTTCTTACAAAAAGAGTTCCTTTGCTGTTGTACATAGCAAAGGAACTCTTTTTGTATCATGGTGCTTTTATGTGATTACTTATATCATCTTATGAGCACTTTTTTCCCATTTATAATGTAAATACCATTCCCGGAGATTTCTACTATGCGCCCATTTAAGTCAAAAATATGTTGTTTTTTTGCACCCTCTGCTATTATATCCTCGATGCCGGTAAGGTCGAACTCTTTTATATTTGAGAATCTATTCCATTCATTGTCTTCTGAATATGTTAACAGAGAGCCGGTCGGTACATAAAGCATTGCGGTTGTATAAAGCACTGCATCGTAACTACTGTCTAAAGATTCTGCTTGCGGTGGAATTTCACTCATCAGATAAATACTTGTAAGATTGCTACAGAATTCGAATGTACTCTCTCCAACACTTGTAACACTATTAGAAATAGAAACGCTTGTAAGAGCGCTACAATTATAGAATGCACCCTTTCCAATATTTGTAACACTATTAGAAATAGAAACGCTTGTAAGCCCGGTGCAACCACTGAATGCCCAATTTCCGATATTTAACACACTGCTTGGAATTGTAATACTTGTAAGCCCCGTACACCCCGCAAATGCGGCCTGTCCAATATTTGTAACACTATTGGGAATAGTGATATTAGTAAGTCCGCTGCAACTGAATGCATCATATCCAATACTTGTCACACTATTAGGTATAGTGATACTAGTAAGCCCGGTGCAACCATAAAATGCAGACCCTTCAATACTTGCAACTCTATTAGGAATAATGACACTTGTAAGCCCCGTACAACCACAAAACGCAAATGCTCCAATGCTTGTAACTTTTTTCGGAATTTTTGTATTCATACAACCTAGGACGAGCGTATTTGTTTCTGTTTCTATAATTGCATTGCAATTATCATAACTATTATAACGTCTATTGTCATTATCGACATTTATACTTGTGAGCCCCGCACAATTCATAAACGCGTCTGCAGGAATGTTTATTACATTATAACCAATAGCAATGCTTTTAAGCCCAGTGCAACCATCGAAGGCAGTACCTCCAATACCTGTTACACCATTGGGAATGGTGATGCTTGTAAGTCCCGTACAACCACTAAATGCGCCCATACCAATGCCTGTTACACAATAGCCAATGGAAACGTTTGTAAGTCCGGTACAATTCTTAAATGCTTGCATACCAATTCTTGTTACACTATAAGTTATTCCATCATAAGTGACAGTTTCCGGTATCTTAACATCACCTATATATTCCTCTACAGATTCGGGAGAACTTCCTTCGTATGTAACCTCTACTGTATTATCCTCCAAAGAGGTGATGTTGTAATAAATACCATCAACGGTAAAATCCTCGGCTATTGCGGTGCCTGAATAAAAAAACAGCAACGTTGACAGCCATACTTTCAATGTGTTAAAATGTTTCATAACAATAATTTCATCTTGCCTGCAAGCCTCCGAACTTGGCAATTAATAAATAAGGGTATAGAAACAAGAAAGACTCTAAGTTTGCAGCAGCAAGATAAGCGAGTGAAGAATTTATC
>CAZEKX010000134.1:0-1983 GCA_964512955.1 uncultured Bacteroidaceae bacterium | reverse complement strand
CTATATTTCAATAACTTCAAAGAACGTTTCCAAATTTTAATGGGACAGTAGTGAACTATATTCAAAAAAGGAACTAAAAAAGGGGATTTATTTCTGATTTTAAAAAATACCATATATGAACATACGTAACATTCTTAAAAAATTGTTCTGTTTACTGTTTATTCTCTACAGCCATACTTCATGTTATGATTTTGATAGTCTGGAGAACAGGGTCGATGAACTGGAAAATAAAGTCTCAAACCTTGAGGAGTATTGTAATACCCTAAATTCAAATATCGCTTCACTAAAGAGCGTTGTAGATGCTCTTGACGAGCGTGATTACATTGAGAATGTAATTCCCATGGAGGAAGATGGAATTGTCATTGCATATAAGGTACAGTTTTCAAAACAGGGTGAAATGATAATCAATACCAATACGAGTGTAACAACACCAATCATAGGAGTTAAAGAGTGGGGTGAAACATTCTATTGGACAATATATGGCGAGTGGGTATTTGATGCCGAAGGCAAAAGAATTGGCACAGATGTAACACCTGTTGTAAAAAATGAAGATGGTACAGCCTTTATCTCTTTTAACTCAGGTGCTACGTGGATAAAACTCGATGTAGAGTTGTTTGACAATGGTTATATCTGTTTTACAGATGTATCAACAGACGAGAATAATGCCTACTTTACTCTGAAAGATGGAACCGAAATAGTCTTACCTTTCTCGTCAAGCAATATATTTTCACGAATACACTCCTTGTCATATATTCCAAGATACAGCGATGGTAAAGTTCCGGTATTCGGGAATACCGCAGAATCGGGGTATGTAACGCTTGATTTTGCGGTATCGCCAAAAAGTGTCATACCCGAACTAGAGAAAGTATGGCGTTCGATGGTTAGTGTAAAGGCTGTCAGTACAATGGTACGCGCTGTTTCATATATTGACATGCCCGTCTTCTATTTTTCGGCCGACACCCAAAATGGCGTGATAACAGTATATGCATCAACAAAGAATTTTGCCACAGAGTTCTTTAGTGGCAAGAAGTCGGCAAGTCTTGCTTTGCACATCTCCGACGGAGATTATGACATAACTTCCGACTATGTATGCATGTTCCCACTTGGTGTTAGAATTGTTGCACACCGCGGATACTGGAATATAGACAATAATGAGCAAAACTCTTTATCAGGGCTATTTGCAGCCGACAGCATTGGTGTGTGGGGATGCGAACTTGATGTTTGGGAAACCAAAGACAGTGTTATAATTCTTAACCATGATAATAGAATAAATGGCAGACTCATTGAAAACATGAATTATAGCGAAATTGAAAACATACAGTTGAGCAACGGAGAACCATATCCTAAACTACATGATTATCTTAAAGCATACAGGGATAGATGCTATAAGACAAAACTTGTCATAGAGATAAAACCACATTCTACAGATACTAAATCGAAACGAGTTGCTAGAAACATCGTGGCAATGGTTAAAGAAATGGGGTTAGATGATTGCGTTGAATATATATCGTTCAGCAATATTCCTTGTGAAGAAATTCTGCGCCAAACCGAAGGTGCCAGAGTTGCATATCTAAGTGGCGATAGTATCTCTGTAACCCAATATGCAGAAAAAGGTTATACCGGAATAGATATGCAATATAATGTATTCACGAAATATCCTTCTCTAATAGGTATTGCACATGAAGCAGGAATGGAGGTGAATACCTGGACTGTAAACAGCGAAGAGGTTGCTAGAAACCTGATAAATATGGGGGTTGATGTTATAACCACCGATATTCCTGAGAAAATTCAGAATATTATTATAGAAATGACCTCGAGTAATAATTGACCTCTTATAAAACTTTTTGAATCGGTTGAGGGACCTTGTATTGCAAAAAATTAATACAAACACCGGATTCATAAGCATATAAAAAGTAATAGGCGCCATGTGAAGTGAACCCCAAAGTTTGGACAAAAAACTTTGGGGTTTATTTTATGCTTAAG
>CAZEKX010000133.1:0-1984 GCA_964512955.1 uncultured Bacteroidaceae bacterium | reverse complement strand
AAATTATGGTTTATTCACACGAAGTAGAAAACATGTGTGTTGTGAAGAAAGGTCCCAACCATGGTCCCGCACCCATCCCCGAAGAGGGCAAATGGATTAAGGCCAAAGAGGTTGCCGACATTTCAGGCTTTACACACGGTATTGGTTGGTGCGCTCCCCAGCAGGGTGCATGTAAACTTTCTTTAAACATCAAAGATGGTATTATTCAGGAGGCTCTTGTAGAGACAATCGGTTGCTCCGGTATGACACACTCAGCAGCAATGGCTTCGGAGATTCTTCCCGGTAAAACAATTCTTGAGGCATTGAACACCGACCTTGTTTGCGATGCTATCAACACAGCAATGCGCGAGTTATTCCTTCAAATCGTTTACGGTCGCAGCCAGTCGGCTTTCTCCGAGGGCGGTTTGATTATTGGTGCAGGTCTCGAGGACTTGGGTAAAGGCCTTCGCAGCCAGACAGGTACACTCTACGGTACTCTTGCAAAAGGTCCCCGTTACTTGGAAATGGCAGAAGGTTACATCACACGTCTTGCACTCGACAAGAACGACGAGATTTGTGGTTACGAGTTCGTAAACCTCGGTCAGTTGATGGAAGAGATTAAGAAAGGCACAGATGCTAACGAGGCAGTTAAGAAATTGACCAAGACATACGGTCGTTTCTCTGAGGAGGCAGGTGCAGTTAAATATATTGACCCACGTAAAGAATAAGGAGGAGAGGCTATGATAAGACCAGTTAAATTTGAAAGTCAAGACCGTCGTATCAAGCAGATCCTTGCTGTTTTGAACGAGAACGGTATCGCCAGCATCGAAGAGGCGAACGAAATTTGCGAGCAGTACGGCATAGACCCCTACAAAACATGTGAGGAGACACAGCCCATCTGTTTCGAGAATGCAAAATGGGCATACGTTGTAGGTGCAGCCATCGCTCTTAAGAAAGGTTGCAAAAATGCAGCAGACGCAGCTGAGGCTATCGGTTTAGGTTTGCAGGCATTCTGTATTCCCGGTTCAGTTGCCGATGACCGTCAGGTAGGTATCGGTCACGGTAACCTTGCAGCACGTCTGTTGCGCGAGGAGACAAAATGTTTTGCATTCCTTGCAGGACACGAGTCATTCGCAGCAGCTGAAGGTGCTATTAAAATTGCTGCAAAAGCAGATAAAGTGCGTAAAGAGCCTCTCCGTTGTATCCTCAACGGTCTTGGTAAAGACGCAGCACAGATTATCTCACGTATCAACGGTTTCACATACGTACAGACCGACTTCGACTACTTCACAGGCGAGTTGAAAGTTGTTCAGGAAATTGCATATAGCGATGGTCCTCGTGCAAAGGTACGTTGCTACGGTGCAAACGATGTACGCGAAGGTGTTGCCATCATGTGGAAAGAGGATGTTGACGTATCTATTACAGGTAACTCAACTAACCCCACACGTTTCCAGCACCCCGTTGCAGGTACATACAAGAAAGAGCGCATCCTCAAAGGTCGCAACTACTTCTCTGTAGCATCAGGTGGTGGTACAGGTCGTACATTGCACCCCGACAACATGGCAGCAGGTCCCGCCTCTTACGGTATGACCGACACCATGGGTCGTATGCACTCAGACGCACAGTTCGCAGGTTCTTCATCGGTTCCCGCACACGTTGAGATGATGGGTTTCCTCGGCATCGGTAACAACCCCATGGTAGGTGCTACAGTTGCTATCGCAGTGGATATCTCGGCAGCACTCAGCAAGTAATGTAAAAGCGAGTGAGTGAAAATTAATTTTCACACGTAACAAGCGCATCCATTACTCGCCAAGGCAAAGCCGAAAGCAGTGTAATTTCAAGCAATTACATATTCATAATCTCCTGTAACTTAAAGAGTTATGGGAGATTATTTTTATATAAAAATAATAATACACAAAGAGAATAGTACTATTTCATTCCACAGGAATATACTCACTCATCGATAATAACACGCAGTTTTACTCTTGCAACATGAATCCTGTTC
>CAZEKX010000132.1:0-2025 GCA_964512955.1 uncultured Bacteroidaceae bacterium | reverse complement strand
GTACATAAGCAATACAAAAGTATTTAATCCTGGGGAGACAGCGGTCTCCCTTTTTTGTTTTTTTGTATTGCTGATTGACTTTTGCTCTGTCACTTGTCGGGCAAGACTTGCTCACTCCTTTTCGCTACGCTCAAAGTCGTGAGCAAGGGAGATTTTGTTGCACTTCTATCTTGACAGTATGTATAAACCAAACACCCCTCAAAGTGCAAAAGCCTTTGAGAGGTGTTCTATGATGAAGAAATAATGTTTTATGAATACATGAAACGACGAATACTCTGCTTTGGAGTCTTTTCAAATGGTTCGTGGCGTACCTCTGTCAGAGCAATTTGGCTATAATTGGGGAGTTCAACATTAAGTCCCTTAACACTTGTGTCAACCAACTTGTTAAGTTCCTCGTCGGAAATACCATCTTTCGCAGCAGTCTCGTAATCGGCAACAACAAGAGCCACTATAGCATTTTTTCTATTAACAACAAGCGACTCAACGACATAAGGAAGGTTGTTTATCTTGTCCTCAATCTCTTCGGGGTAGATATTCTGACCACTGCCGGTAAGTATCATGTTTTTGCAACGACCTTTTATATATATATTACCTTTTGCATCCATAACACCCATATCACCGGTTTTCAACCAACCATCTTTGGTAAATGTGGCCTTTGTAGCCTCTTCGTTTTTATAGTAACCTATCATTACAGCATCACCCTTACACTGTATTTCACCAAGAACACGTCTGGGGTTAGAAGAGTCAATACGTACCTCCAAAGGATTTGCGGCTCTACCACAAGAATATTTTGCATATTTAGAACGGTCGCTATAAGAGATAAGTGGACCAACCTCGGTCATACCATAACCTATGGTATAAGGGAATTTCATCTTCTTCATAATATCCTCTATCTCTTTATTGAGAGCGGCACCACCAATAATAACACCTGTTGTAAGACCACCGCCAAGAGCCGCAATCAACTTTTTACGTATGGTACTTAAAAGTAGAGTATTCACTCCGGGAATAGCCATAAGAACACGCATCACCGGTTTACGAAGTGTAGGAATAACTTTCGATTTGAATATTTTCTCTATTACCATAGGCACAGTAAGGAACATGAAAGGTTTTACTGCTGCCAAACCGGCAAGCAAACGAACCGGTGTAGGTTTACCATTTAAAATTGTTACATGGCAACCGCTCGACAATGGGAATAGGAAATCGAATGTCTGTCCAAACATGTGAGCCATTGGCAACACAGAAAATATTGTATCTCCACTGCATGCAGGTATTTCGCGAATTGCAAAATCGACATTTGCAGATAGACTGCGAGAAGGAAGAACCACACCCTTTGAAACTGCACTTGTTGTACCCGAAGTAAAACTAATTACAGCAATCGAATCCTGATCTGTCTTACTATAATCAACCATATCAGCTTTTAAACCACCGGGATATTGCGAATTATAGAGCGATAGGATTTTCTCTTGCATATTCGCCCTGCTTTCACAAGTGCAATCCAACACATTGTAATCCTTTACGTTAACTACTGCTGTAAAACCTTGAGTAGCCTTTAATTTATCGAGTAATCCTTCTCCATTTTGCAAAGCATTGAAAGCAGGTGTATCAACTATCAACATTTTGCACTCCGAGAATGAACTCAACTCTACAACCGCACTTGCAAGGAAGTCGGGAAGAAATGGTACCACTGTAGCATCGTAAGAAACTATAGCAAGATATGCTATACCCCATTCTGCTGAATTACGTGCATACAAAGCAACATTATCACCTTTCTTTATTCCACACTCCTTAAATAGAATATGATATTTCTCTATACCTTCTGCCAACTGACCATAAGTATATGTCTCTGCACCAAAGTTTGATAACGCAGGGTTATCCCAATACTTCTTGATAGAATCGCTGATATGCGTCAAATAATGTTTCATAAATGATATTTATTTATAGACAGTTATTCAATAATTAAATAGCAAATAAACAATTGATCTGACCCCAAAAAGTTGGACGGATTAATAATAAGTTTTATTGGTA
>CAZEKX010000131.1:0-2032 GCA_964512955.1 uncultured Bacteroidaceae bacterium | reverse complement strand
TGCTCACACTTAAACAAAAAAACAATAAATTATTTGGTTTTTAGCATAGAATACGCGGACAAAACTCTATTTATTTGCTTCTGAGGTCTTCGACTACCTTGCACCAAATAACGAGTAAAGCCCACGCCATAGGCGTAAGCGTTCTTCGCTTTACTCTTGGTGCTTTTTGAAAGTGTCGAAGTTTCAGAAGCAAGAATAAAAAGACAAACGCTTTTCCAATATGTCTAAAATGTGCGTAAATGAATACGCTAATGTTCCATAGGCAATTAATTATTTTTCACAAATGTAATTATTTATTTTATTTTCCACAAGTATTTAAATAATTAACCATGCAGTAAAGGCTGATACTTATTCCTGAAAGAACTACTACAGAACATTTAAAACACCATCCTAAACAAACTCAAAACGACATTGTTATAAAGATTATACAAATTATTAAACTAATTAAAACAACAACTATGTCATCAAATTCCGAAAAAGCAGTAAAATTAGGGGTAATAACCCTTGCAATCATGAACGTAACAGCCGTAGTATCGTTACGCGGATTACCGGCAGAGGCAGAGTATGGTCTGAGTTCGGCATTCTACTACCTGTTTGCAGCACTTGTCTTTCTGATACCCACATCGTTTGTTGCGGCGGAACTTGCCGCAATGTTCCGCGACAAGCAAGGTGGAGTATTTCGTTGGGTAGGCGAAGCATTCGGTAAAAAGATTGGGTTTCTTGCTATATGGTTACAATGGGTGGAGAGTACCATCTGGTACCCCACAGTACTTACATTCGGTGCAGTGGCACTGGCATTTATAGGAACCGACAGCGCACACGACATGGCTCTGGCATCGAACAAGTTATACACACTTGCCATTGTACTTATAATATATTGGTCGGCAACATACATATCCCTAAAAGGATTGGGTTGGGTAAGCAAAGTGGCAAAGATTGGCGGCCTTGTAGGAACCATCATCCCTGCCGCACTGCTTATAGTGTTAGCCATCATATACCTTGCCACAGGCGGAGTATCACAAATGGATTTCAGTGGCAGTTTCTTTCCCGATATTGCCCGTTTGGACAATCTTGTTCTGGCATCGGGAATATTCCTTTTCTATGCCGGCATGGAGATGTCGGGTGTACATGTACAAGACATGGAGAAGCCCAGCCGCGACTACCCTCGTGCGGTATTCATTGGTGCAGCCATAACAGTGCTTATCTTTGTCTTGGGAACATTTGCATTGGGCATAATAATTCCTCAGAAGGATATAAACCTTACACAAAGCCTGCTCGTAGGCTTCGACAACTACCTTAAGTATATACATGCGTCGTGGTTCGCTCCCATCATTGCCATAGCCTTAGCCTT
Source organism: uncultured Bacteroidaceae bacterium (assembly GCA_964512955.1). Taxonomy (GTDB): domain Bacteria; phylum Bacteroidota; class Bacteroidia; order Bacteroidales; family Bacteroidaceae; genus HGM04593. The sequence continues at coordinate 681 of CAZEKX010000131.1, read as the reverse complement.
TGGAGTGCTTGCAGGTGTTCTCATGTGGGTTTCGGGCCCATCGAAAGGTCTTTTCGCCGTAGGTAAGGCAGGTTATCTGCCACCGTTCATGCAAAAGGCGAACAGTATTGGTGTACAGAAGAATATTTTGCTCATACAGGGCTGCGCCGTAACACTCCTCAGTTTGCTCTTTGTCATAATGCCGTCGGTACAGAGTTTCTACCAGATACTTTCACAACTAACCGTTCTGTTGTACCTTATAATGTACCTGTTGATGTTTGCAGCGGCAATATACCTGCGCTACAGCATGAAGAACTACCCTCGTCCGTTCCGTATTGGCAGTAAGGGCAACATGCTCATGTGGATTGTTGCAGGAATGGGGTTCTTAGGTAGTCTTTTGGCATTTGTACTTAGTTTCATTCCACCTGCACAAATTGCGGTAGGCAGCAGTACTGTATGGTATGCCGTTCTGTTTATAGGATGCATTGTAGTGGTGGTTGCTCCATTTATAATATACTCCATGCGTAAACCTTCGTGGATCGACAATTCTTCACAGTTCGAGCCGTTCCATTGGGAGGAGAAGAGTTCAAATTAAAGGATTTTATAAAACAGATAAGTATAGATAATAAAAATAGTAATACGTCCGTTTGTGATCTGACCCCAAGAAGTTGGACGGATTAATAATAAGTTTTATTGGTAAAG
>CAZEKX010000130.1:0-2148 GCA_964512955.1 uncultured Bacteroidaceae bacterium | reverse complement strand
ACTGAGCCATTGTCCCATGTCGAGTACCATTCCTCTTTCGAAATCGACCTGAACCTCTTTTAAAAATTCTACAAAGAATCGGAATGTGAATATTGTTGTCAGGCAGTATCCGAAATAGAATAAACTACCAACTTTTTTGGGAAATTTTTTGTATAGCAACCATCCGCATGTAAATATTATAAAATAGGCTATTGCTTCGTAGAGTTGTGCCGGGTGTCGGGGAATATTATCTACTTGTGCAAAAATAATACCAAAGGGAGTGTCGGTGGCACGTCCCAGTATTTCTGAATTCATGAAGTTGCCTAAACGTATCATTCCTGCCACAATGGGGGTTGTAATGGCTATGTTATCCAATACCCATGCAAACGATAGTTTGGTTTTTCTTGCATAGAATATAAGGGCTGTGAACAGTCCTATAGTACCGCCATGGCTTGCCAATCCCTGGTATCCAGTGAATTTCCAATCCCATGAATCGGGTGCAAAGTGTAATGGTAGAAACATCTCTAAAAGACCTTTTACACTTGTTAAGTATTGTTCCGGTTCGTAGAATATGCAGTGTCCCAAGCGTGCACCCACAAGAATACCCACAAAACAGTATATAAATAGTGGCTCAAAGAGTTCCTCACCCATCTTTTGGCGTTCATACAACTTCTTCATTATAAAATAGCCCAAAGTGAGTCCTATAATCCAGCAAAGAGAATAGTAGCGTACTTCGAATCCGAATATAGAGAATGGACTCATAGCGGGGTCCCAAACGATGGAGCAGGGTAGTGTTGTCATGCTGTTACTTTGTTATACGTTGAACAAGAAGTGCATTATATCTCCGTCCTGTACTATATACTCCTTGCCTTCTACACCCATTTTTCCTGCTTCGCGTACTGCCGCTTCGGAGCCTAATGCAATATAATCCTCATATTTAATCACTTGTGCGCGAATGAAACCCTTTTCAAAATCGGTATGTATAACACCTGCACATTGTGGTGCTTTCCATCCTTTACGGAATGTCCAGGCCTTAACCTCCATTTCGCCCGCTGTAATGAATGTCTGTAAGTTCAAAAGGCTGTATATGGCTTTAATCAGTCGGTCGCATCCCGACTCCTTAAGCCCCATATCCTCCAAAAACATCTGTTTTTCTTCGTAACTCTCAAGTTCGGCAATGTCGGCCTCGGTTTGTGCCGATATAATTATCAATTCGGCATTCTCCTCTTTGATAGCCTCACGAACAGCCTCTACATATTTATTGCCGTTTGCAGCCGATGTGTCGTCGACATTACATACATAAAGCACAGGCTTTGTTGTGAGTAAGAATAGGTTCTTTGCCACCAATTGTTCGTCTTCTGTCTCAAAAGAGATGGTACGCGCCGATTTACCAGCCTCAAGAGCCTCTTTATATCGGGTTAGTACATCGTATTCCAGTTTAGCCTGTTTATCTCCACCCACACGTGCCTGCTTTTCAACACGCTTTATACGGTTCTCGACGGTCTCCAAATCTTTAAGTTGGAGTTCCATATCTATAATCTCTTTGTCGCGTACCGGGTCTACCGAACCGTCTACGTGTACTATATTGTCGTTATCGAAGCAACGCAATACATGAATTATGGCATCTGTTTCACGAATATTTCCTAAGAACTGATTACCCAATCCTTCGCCCTTGCTGGCACCTTTAACCAATCCTGCAATGTCCACAATATCGCAAGTGGCAGGAACTATGCGTCCCGGGTGTACCAATTCAGCCAATTTGTTCAAACGTTCATCGGGAACGGTTATCTGGCCCATCTGTGCATCAATAGTACAGAAAGGGAAGTTTGCTGCCTGTGCTTTTGCACTCGACAGACAATTAAAAAGTGTCGATTTACCTACGTTGGGCAATCCAACTATACCTGCTTTCAATGCCATATTATAAATACTCTTGTTCGGTTAATAAATTTTTGCATCGATTTAAGAATCGGAATCTAAATCGATGCAAAAATACGGAATAATTTTGTAACAGAAAAATAGGTCTGTTGCTCTTTATTATTTATGCTTAATTACCATTTCTATAAAATCTCTGTTTTCCATACTGTGATATTCGTCGAGCAGGTTATATATTTGCCCACTACTGTCCCATTAAAATTTGGAAACGTTCTTTGAAGTTATTGAAATATAGTT
>CAZEKX010000129.1:0-2191 GCA_964512955.1 uncultured Bacteroidaceae bacterium | reverse complement strand
AAACTTCCTGTTACAACTAAGTTTATTGTTAGACGCGATTATGACGCTCAAAATTAAGCATAATTATGAAGATAGCAGAAATTAGAGAGCTCTCTACAGCCGAGCTCAAGGAGAGAGTAGAGACTGAGGTTACACGTTATGCTCAAATGAGACTGAATCACGCAATTTCACCGTTGGAGAATTCTGAGTTGTTGAAAAAGACACGTCGCACTATTGCACGTATGAAAAGTGAATTGCGTTCTCGCGAATTAAATCAAAAATAAAGAGTACCTATGGAAGTAAGAAATTTAAGAAAAGAGCGTACTGGTGTAGTTATCAGCAACAAAATGGATAAGACTATTACCATTGCCGCTAAATTTAAAGAGAAACACCCCATCTACGGTAAATTCGTGAGCAGAACCAAGAAGTATCATGTACACGATGAGAAAAACGAGTGTTCAATAGGTGATACTGTACGTATCATGGAGACTCGTCCTTTGAGCAAGACAAAGAGATGGAGATTAGTAGAAATCATCGAAAAAGTTAAGTAATTATGATACAGGTTGAATCTAGACTTACAGTATGTGATAACAGCGGCGCAAAAGAGGCATTGTGCATCCGTGTACTCGGTGGTACACGTCGTCGCTATGCTTCTGTAGGGGATATTATTGTAGTCGCTGTAAAAAGCGTTATCCCCTCAAGCGATATGAAGAAGGGAGCAGTTTCAAAGGCTCTTATCGTTCGTACTAAGAAAGAGGTTCGCCGTCAGGACGGTTCATATATCCGTTTTGATGACAACGCTTGCATTCTGCTTAATAACGCCGGTGAAATGCGCGGTAGCCGTATATTCGGTCCTGTAGCCCGCGAACTTCGTGCAACCGACTTTACAAAGGTTGTATCATTGGCACCGGAGGTCCTTTAATATTTAAAAAATTGAAGTAATGAAGAAATTACATATCAAAAAAGGCGACATGGTCATTGTTAACTCAGGCGAGGACAAAGGCAAAACCGGTAAGGTTTTGAAAGTTCTCGTTGAGAAGGACCGTGCTATCGTTGAAGGCGTTAATATGGTTTCTAAAAGCACGAAACCCAGCGCAAAGAATCCTCATGGAGGTATTGTAAAACAAGAGGCTTCAATCCATGTTTCAAACCTCAACCACATCGATCCCAAGTCGGGTAAGGCTACACGTATCGGTCGTAAGGTTAATGAGGATGGTGTGAAGGTTCGTTATGCTAAAAAATCAGGAGAGGAGATTAAATAATGAGTAATACAGCTAGCCTAAAGAAAGAATATGCCGAGCGTATTGCTCCGGCTTTGATGAAACAATTCAACTACTCTTCACCCATGCAGGTGCCTGTACTCAAGAAAATCGTTATTAACGAGGGTCTTGGTGCAGCAACTCAGGACAAGAAGATAATTGATGTTGCTATTAACGAGATTACTGCTATCACAGGACAGAAAGCGGTTGCAACAGTTTCACGTAAGGATATCTCAAACTTCAAATTGCGTAAGAAAATGCCTATCGGCGTAATGGTAACACTCCGTCGCGAGCGCATGTACGAGTTCCTTGAGCGTCTGGTACGCGTGGCTTTGCCCCGTATCCGCGACTTCAAAGGTATCGAAAGCAAGTTCGATGGTAACGGAAACTATTCGTTGGGTATCAAAGAGCAAATCATTTTCCCCGAAATCAATATCGATAACATCATGCGTTTGAACGGTATGAACATTACATTTGTAACTACCGCTAAGACCGATGAAGAGGGATATGCTCTGCTCAAAGAGTTTGGTTTACCTTTTAAAAACGCTAAAAAATAGTAACTATGGCAAAAGAATCAATGAAGGCTCGTGAGGTAAAGCGAGCAAAATTGACAAAAAAATATGCTGCTAAACGTGAGGCTTTAAAGAAGATCGTTAACACAGGTACTCCCGAGGAGGCTTACGAGGCAGCACGCAAGTTGCAGGATCTTCCCTTGAACTCGAATCCTATCCGTATGCACAACCGTTGCAAACTCACAGGTCGTCCCAAGGGTTATATCCGCCTTTTCGGTATCTCTCGTATTCAGTTCCGTGAGATGGCATCAAAGGGTCTTATCCCCGGTGTAAGAAAAGCAAGTTGGTAATTTTTTTGAGTGTTTAATATAAATATTGTCAGGGAGGTCCTGATCAATTTAAAATTAATTTTTATGACAGATCCTATTGCAGATTATTTGA
>CAZEKX010000128.1:0-2232 GCA_964512955.1 uncultured Bacteroidaceae bacterium | reverse complement strand
GCAAATTGATGCTTAACAAAATATTTGAATAATTTTCAAACAGCTTCTAAATAGAGAAAGTAGGAATAAGAGTACAAAGGAACATATAAATATAAAAGAATAGGAAAAATTTCCAAAGATTAGCCCAAGAAAATCTATCATTTTTCCACCAAAAACAGAGAAAAAATAACTTTTTTCAAAAAAACAGGCTGAAAATTTTGGATTATAATATTTTATTCATACTTTCGCCACTGACAAATGTCGAAAACAAAGAATGAACAACTGCACATTACATACTATTATTACCACTACAGGTACAACCACAACCCTTCGGGGTTAGGGGTCGCAGTTGTGTTTCTACGTGAAACATCTTTTTAAAAAACAATTCAATTTTATTTAAAACTCGGAACAAAGGATAGCGGATATCCTGTTCTTGATTATTCAGCATTCTGCATAGCAGGAGTTTCTGTTTTATTCCTTTTATGCATAAGCAATGTACTTACAAATTAATTTTAATGAAGTTATGAAACGTATTATAATATTAGGAGACGGAATGGCCGACTGGCCGGTAAAGGAATTAGGTGGTAAAACTCTTCTTCAGGCAGCGAACACACCTTACATGGATAAATTGGCAAGTATGGGATGCAGCGGTCGTCTTGTAACTGTTGCCGACGGATTTCACCCCGGCAGTGAGGTGGCAAACATGTCGGTTTTAGGATACCACCTGCCAACAGTCTACGAAGGACGAGGTCCGTTAGAGGCTGCAAGCATAGGAGTAGAACTGAAGCCGGGAGAACTTGCTTTACGCTGCAACATTATATGTATGCAAGACGAGAAGATTAAAAACCATTCGGCAGGACATATAACGACCGAAGAGGCCGACATACTGATTAAATACCTGCAAGAGAATCTTGGCAACGAACGAGTACGTTTTCATACAGGTATTCAGTACCGCCATCTATTGATAATAAAAGGAGGCGACAAGCGTATCGCATGCACCCCACCGCACGATGTTCCCGGACAGGAGTTCCGCCCATTGCTTGTTAAAGCCGAAGTTCCCGATGCCGAAGAGACTGCAAAGCTTATAAACAGTCTTATACTACGTTCACAGGAATTACTGAAGAGCCACCCACTAAATATTAAACGAATTTCGGAAGGTAAGGACCCAGCCAACAGTATATGGCCTTGGGGCGGAGGATACCGTCCGAAGATGGATGTATTATCGAAAAAATTCCCACAAGTAAACAGCGGGTCGGTTATTTCGGCGGTAGACCTTATTCGCGGAATAGGGCACTATGCAGGATTAAAGGTTCTTAACGTAGAGGGAGCAACAGGACTATACAATACCAATTACGAGAACAAGGTAAACGCATTGCTCAACGCACTAAAGAAGGACGATTTTGTTTACTTGCATATTGAAGCAAGCGACGAAGCCGGACACGAAGGGAATATTGAACTGAAGATAAAAACAATTGAAGACCTGGACCGACGTGTTGTAGCACCTATCTACGAAGCAGTAAAAGAGTGGGACGAGCCGGTTGCCATTGCACTGCTACCCGACCACCCCACACCATGCGAGTACCGCACTCATACTGCCGAGCCCGTACCGTTCCTTATCTGGCACCGCAATATTAAGCCCGACAATGTAAGAAGTTTCGACGAACTGGCTGCACAGAACGGCAGTTACGGATTACTCAAAGAGGATGAATTCATAAAAGAGTTCATGAAGTCGGCATAAAAAAGATAGAATAGAACAATTCCAAAAGATTAATAATAGAACAAATTATGAAATACTATAGCACCAACCATAAAGTATCGGAAGTTTCACTCGAAGAGGCAGTGATAAAAGGGCTTGCAGCCGACAAAGGACTCTACATGTCCAAAACCATTAAACCGTTGCCTAAAGAGTTTTTCGAAAATATCGACAAGATGAGTTTTCAAGAGATATCGTACCATGTAGCCGATGCCTTTTTTGGAGAAGATATTCCTGCCGACGATTTACGAGAGATTGTGTACGATACCCTGTCGTTCGATGCGCCCGTAGTAAAAGTAAAAGACAACATATACTCACTGGAACTCTTCCACGGGCCAACATTGGCATTCAAAGATGTTGGCGGACGTTTCATGGCACGTCTTTTAGGGTATTTCCTAAAGAAACGAGGTAACAGAGAGGTTAATGTATTGGTAGCAACATCGGGCGACACCGGCAGTGCTGTAGCCAACGGGTTCCTTGGAGTAGAAGGCATAAAGGTT
>CAZEKX010000127.1:0-2270 GCA_964512955.1 uncultured Bacteroidaceae bacterium | reverse complement strand
CAAAGTCGTGAGCAAGGTGGGGATTTTGTTGCACTTCTATCTTGACAGTATAGTTTTTACTAAATTATTAAATATATCTCTTCGTTAATCAATCATAAGTATAATGATATTAAGGACTATTTTCTTATAGAAGGTAAAATAGAAATTTTTTTAGATATAGTATTTAACAATATTGCAATAATTAGAGTTGTAGAAGCAATAATTATGAAGGCTAAATAAGGGTTTTGTGTTATGTTTTTTACAGAGTACCCATTTATACTATGACACAACGGATGATGCACAAGGTATATCTCGTAACTTATTGAACTTAAATAAATGTATACACCTCTGTTTTTAATTAATGGTCCAGCCTTTAATAATATAATCATCCATGTAATTCCACAGATGCATCCTAAAAAATATGAGATAGTTGCAGCGTTGCTATATGAATTATTAAGGAATAAAGTGATTGTAAAAATATTGATAATTAAAAATATAGGTATATATATCTTGAATGATATTTGTTCTATAAAATTAATAAATCTGGATGCATTTAAAAATAGAAAACATGAAATCGCAAGGTATAGTAATGAATAACCTGCTGGTAAATTTTGTGTTTCTGCAAAATAGTTTGCACCAATACAAAAAATAAATATTATTACCCATGTATAAGAATTAATGTAGTATCTTTTTTGTGATAAAATGACAAACATTACATAACATGTCATAATCATTGTGATGAACCATAGATGTCCTATTGCAGGTTGTTTGTCAAACCATGACAAGAAAGCAAAATTCATTAAAATATCTTCAATATTGAATTTAACATCTACTAGCCAATATATAATGAACATGCTTATTAAGAAAGGATAAAGAGAAGATACAATTTTTATTGTGCGTTTATGCATGAAATCTTTAAACTCAAACCTTTTATAATTCTCTTTTTCATATTTTAGGCCAAAAAGAATCGCGCTTATTGTTATGAAAACAATATTAAATGTAGAACCTAAATATCTGGATATGAATAAATTACCCCCCCCTAAGTGCGGAGCCTGTAAAAGAGGATCGTATGATTGAAGGTAATGGCATAAGAATATTGCTATAACGCCTATTGCTCTTACAAATTCAAATGAGAAATTTCGTGCTTGTTTTTCCATTTCTTTATTTTAAGTTTTTCATCCCTTCTGTTTCGTATATGCCATATTCTCCTGTGCTGTCGGAATATATCAAATAGGCATCAATTTCGGGGTGGGTTTTACAATATTCAATAGCCCTTTCTTTACCCATAACCATAAATGCTGTAGCCAAAGCATCGGCAACGGTGCAGTTGTCGGCTATTACTGTTGCCGATAACAAACTATGTTGTACCGGATATCCTGTACGTGGGTCGACGGTATGTGCTACTTTACGTTCGCCTTCGTATCGGTAATTGCGGTAGTTGCCCGATGTTGCCATACTTTTTCCACTTATATGAATAATCTCTTGTATATCATTCTGCAATGTTCCCTCTTGTGGTTTGCTTATACCTATTGCCCAATTGGCTCCTTTGTCGTTCTTTCCTCCTGTAACAACCTCACCGCCAATCTCTACCATATAATCGATTACTCCTTTGCTTTGTAACATACGTGCAACCTCATCACAACCATAACCTTTTGCAATTGCACTGCAATCGAGCATGGTTTTTGAGTTATCCTTAACTATTTTACCATTTGTGTAAGAGACGCTATTGTAACCGACGTACCTGCGTATTGAATCAATTGTGGCTGAGTCGGCAGGAACTCCTTTTTTAAATCCAAATCCCCATGCGTTTACAAGGGGAGCAACTGTAATATCAAATGCTCCGTCTGTCTCTCTCGAAATATGTTGTGCAATGGTGAATACACGCAAGAACATACTGTCGGGGGTAAAATGCTCGTTGTTATTTATTGCAGTTATGATAGAGTTTTTATTAAATGGCGATAATGAGTTGTCTACTCTGTTCAATACACTCTCTATCTCTTTTTTAAAATTACCATTATACTTATATATTATATTATAATATGTTCCGAATATTTTACCGGTATTGGTTTTGTATGTTCCTTCGTTTTTTCTAAGTATATAAATAGTGCCTACAATAAGAAATAGCAGAAATGCTATTTTCCATGGTTTAAGAGTGTTGTTCATGAATTACATTGGTATTTCGTAAATAATGTTGTATGTCGCTCCAAACGTAGTATGTCTGCTGTTGCCGAATCCGGGAATATACCATACGTTGCTGTTTGTTCCATTTTCTCTGTCTATTCGTGCTTTAT
>CAZEKX010000126.1:0-2343 GCA_964512955.1 uncultured Bacteroidaceae bacterium | reverse complement strand
TCAAAGTCGTGAGCAAGGTGGGGATTTTGTTGCACTTCTATCTTGACAGTATACATCATAAAAAAATCGTACATAAAATTGCATCAAAGATATTTTATCACTACATTTGCAACCGCTTTCTTCAGGCTATGCCGAATTGGCTCAGTTGGTAGAGCAACGCATTCGTAATGCGTAGGTCCCGGGTTCGAGTCCCGGATTCGGCTCAACACCGTAAAGTATTATCTGTAAATATTTTACGGTGTATTTTATAAACAAGCAATCTGATAAACAGCAAAAATGTCCCATTCGCAATTTACATTCAAAAAATTCAGCATAAAGCAGGAGCGATGTGCCATGAAGGTTGGTACCGATGGTTGCCTGTTGGGGGCATGGAGCGATGTCTCGGAGAGCAAAAAAGTCTTGGACATAGGTTGTGGCAGCGGACTTATAAGCATAATGATAGCCCAACGATGTAATGCACAAATAACCGGAGTGGAAATAGACCCGGAAGCAGCAAAACAGGCAAAAGAGAATGCAGAATCATCGCCTTGGAGCAATAGAATAGAGATTACAAACAAGGATATAAACATTTACACTACAGAGAAAAAATTCGACACAATAGTAAGTAACCCGCCATTCTTTAGCGATAGTTTAAAATGTCCCGGCAAAGAGCGCAGTTTCGCACGACACGACGAAACCCTTACATGTGGTAATTTAATGGAATGTGTATCGCGCATGCTTACCAATGATGGTAAATTTTCCATTGTCATACCAAGCGATTATCTGCAAAAATGGTGCGACGAAGCACTCTTCAAAGGTCTTTCGGCTACACGTATAACCTTTGTGCGTACATTACCACACAAACCGGCAAAAAGAGTGCTTGTAGAATTCACAAAGAGAGCCTGCGTAAAAGCAGAGACCACAGAACTTATTTTGGAAGAGGAGCCGGGGAAATACAGCGAGAAGGCATGTATTTTATTACGCGACTTCTACCTTAAAATAGAATAGTTAATAATTTAGTTTATTGGTTTAAAGCAACAAAACATAGAATTACTGTTTGCCAATACTTTTCTTATTTTTTACAGACAATTTAGGTATTCGTCCTTTCAACTCCTCAATATCCACCTCGGGCAAAGAGCCACGCAACAAATCAACCCCTTGCTGGAATATGGATATATTGGCACCCGAACCATCCCAGTCGGGAGCAGCAAGCACATTCAACCCCGATGGTACAATCTCTATAAACAGGTCGGCATCCATAACAACAGGTTCCCCATCGAAATGCACTACCCCCCTCTCTTTGCGTTGTATTTTAATCCACCGCGTATCGAAAGTCTTTATACGATTATTATCGCACAGATTACGGCTGAACAACTGCCCTAAAATCATAGGAATATCCACCACCGTAAAAGGTTGTAACACAGTAACGCTTAACACACCGTCGCGCATGGATGCTTTTGGTGCTATGTAAGCATTATTACCATATTGTGCAGCATTTCCGCATGCAATCAAGAATGCTTTATATTTTTTACGGCTCCATTCGGTCTCCACCTCGTACACCTCCGATTCGTATTTTATAAAATCCATAAGAGTATTGTTCATATATCCGAACATACCCCTGCGTTTACTGTTTGCAAAACTGTTACTTACAAACGCATCGAATCCTATACCACAAGTGCAGAAAAAGGGAAAACCATTAATTTTTCCATAGTCTACACTTACCGAAACCGCTTTATTAATAAATTCTATTGCATTACGCGTATTCAGAGGTATTCCCAAATGTCGTGCCAAGCCATTTCCGGAACCAAAAGGGAGTATACCCAATGCAGTATTGGTACCTACAAGAGCACGTCCCACCTCGTTTACAGTACCATCGCCACCCACAGCCACAACAGCATCCACCTGTTGTTCCGCAGCCTCAGCAGCCAATTCAGTGGCATGTCCTCTATATTCCGTTTTTTTTATTGCAAAGTCATATTTTTGCTTATCCAGTACAGACCCAATGAGTTTAGGAAGCACAGATTTATTCTGCACTCCCGATTTTGGATTTATCAAAAACAATATACTCTTTTTATCTGATACTGTCATAAGTGTATGCACTAAGCAAGGAGTTTTGAAAGTATTTGCAAAGATACAACAAATGAAACACCTTCTAAAAATATTCAGAGATAAAAACTAAATATTGACATTTCGTTTCTTTTATATCTTCTTTGTTGCGGATAATCAAATATTCCGTATCTGATTGATACATAAATAGCGAATGCATTAGTGAAAAGTTGTTGGTAACGATTTGGCGACAGCGGCATTGTACCAATCTTCTGCATTATGCTTTAAATAAAACAGGCTACACCTCAGCATAATTAA
>CAZEKX010000125.1:0-2606 GCA_964512955.1 uncultured Bacteroidaceae bacterium | reverse complement strand
ATGAGCGTATATATATGCTTTCAAGCGAGGATAAAGTTTATAGCAGACCATTGGAGGCTTTCCCAATTTTGAAGGAGGCTACCAAGACTGAACGCGAGGCTTATACTATTGAAATGCGAGGTACTGCACTTCGCTGGAAGAAATTAGACGAGGATATTCATATATCAAGTTTCTATAATACCAACGAGCCGGAATATTCCAACGAGATTGCCAAGATATTCAAACGCTTTCCGCAACTAAATGTATCCGAGGTTGCAAGATATGTGGGCATAAACAAAAGCTTGTTGGCAAAATATATCTATGGGATAAAGAAACCCAGTGATGAACGCATTATGCAAATAAAAGAGGCATTGCACGCAATAGGTTCTCAATTGATTGCTGTATGAAATAGCATTAGGCTCGCACACTGTTCATACTTGATAGTGTTTTTGATTACACCCGCCCCAGTACCGCGTGATGCAGAGGTTTTTTCATTATAAAAAAATCAGCGAGTTTTTTTCTCGCTGATTTGTATTTATTCGATGAGTCCGAATTTACTTCGCTTTGGCATATACCGAATTGCCGTGGCAATTCTTGAAGTCCTTGCCACTCTTGCACGCACATTTATCGGACATTTTCCTTGAAACATTTACTTTATGCACAGCCAAGCAATGATTGAACTCTGCAATTTCCTTTACATAATCAATTTGCTCAAGAGAAGGTACACGGAATGTCATAAATGTCTCGCCGTTGTAATTGGAGATTGCAAAATCGCCCATATTTATGATGTTCATACCAATGAGCATACCAACTTCTTTGCCGTCTCCTGAAAGTTCTTCGCACTCTGTAACCTGTGTTGTCAAAGATATATTCTGGTTATTGAGGGTTATAGTAACCAGATAGACAGGCACCTGCTTTGCTCCGTGAACACCAAGCACACGAGCCATCGAAACAGGCTTAAGTCCTAACTCCTGAGCCTTCTTCTTTGTGATAACAGAATTTGTGGCACCTGTATCCCAAATGCCGGATGTATCTGCGACCGAACCTGTAATAGGATCTTTGATGGAGACAGATGTTACAATACAGTTCTTCAGTTTGTCGTTTCTATGTGTAAGTGCGTAAACAGGCATAATCAGAATATTGCTCTTGAATGAAAAATCTGTGTAAAACCACTCTCGCCCTCAGTACATTGCTGAACAAGAAACTCGCCAACCTGCATACCTTTTTCAATAGCAACATTAAGAGCCTCTTCAAAACTATCGGCAGCCAGAACAACAGCCTCGTTTTGTATTACAACATATTTATCGGGGTATTCCTGATAAATTTTGTTGTGGTTTTCGGTAAAGAATTTGAATTCTTTTTCAAGTGAATTTGTAGCCATTTTCAATAGGTATAGTTAGTATTGTGTTGCAAATATAGAAACTTTATTTGTAATATAACAATGTCCAGACATTTTTTATAGGACAAAAATATAATAAAAAATATGATATTAAGTTGCAGAATTACTAATTTAAAGGAAAATACCCCCCCTCAACATTAAATGCTGAGGGGGGGGTATATGAAATAGAAACTATATTATAGTTTTTGAGCTGCTCTACGGATTCGGTCCGAAAGGTCATACAAGGCACCCTGCAACTGCTTTATCTCCTCTTCGGTAAAACCGTCTGGAGTACCATTGCCACTGATACCGTCCATCTTGTGGTAGAGCCAAGAACTGGATTTGCCGAAATATGTACGGGCAATATCCCTCCAAGTGATTGACATAAGAACATCCGATAACACCGCCTTGACATCTTGTCTTTTTTGCTGTTTGATAACGATTTCCATAATCTAAAAATTTTAATAATCTAATAATATATTGTTTAGGCGGAAGCCCTCACCCCGAAGGGTGAGGTTTTCAATTTTCTTCCGGGAGGTCGACTAACTTGTCGAAGAGTTGTTGCGCATACCAGAGCAGTTGCGGATATCCATTCGGGAACGAGGCTCTGTAATTGCGGATGGCTGCGATAAGTTCTTCCTCATCTTTGGTTAATTCTACTTTCATAACAAATAAATTTATTTGGTTGTTTCTTATGGTGCAAATATAGTACGAAAATTCGTACTACGCAAACTTTTAGTATGAAAAATCGTACTAAAATTAAAATTTTTAGAGAAAACCTCGGGGGCTTCACAGCAGCCGAGAAAAAGTATTAAATTAAAAATTATGATGAGAAATTTATTTATCCTTGAATTCATCCTCTTAGGCTGTTGAACAACAGAGAATTACCTATCAAAAAAACGGGTAAAATTCAAAAAAATCAGATTTTTTCCGCTCTTCAAATTTTTAATATCGTGGTTCCCATGCAATTAGGGTTGCAAATAACCGCATTTTGTGCGGTTATCCGTAAGGATATCCTCCGGCGCCCTATTTCACCCTTGACGATTACCGATTAAGAATTTGCGGAATATGCCGACCGACATAGGCGGTAAGCACAAACGTGCGCATAAAAAAAAGGTGTTCTGTAATTACGGAACACCCCCAGAAAAAAAACAAAAACGATCGCTTATTTATTTGAACACCGATGTTATACCGATATTAAGAAGCTGTTTGAAAATTATTCAAATATTTTGTTAAGCATCAATTTGCA
>CAZEKX010000124.1:0-2625 GCA_964512955.1 uncultured Bacteroidaceae bacterium | reverse complement strand
GAACAGGATTCATGTTGCAAGAGTAAAACTGCGTGTTATTATCGATGAGTGAGTAATAACTCTTTTGAAAGGATATTCAGAACAGCAAAGAAACTGACATCTAAAGTTGTTTAGACTTTTTAGTCTGCCTCTTCAATAGATAAAAAAAGCGAATCTCTACTATCTAGATATTATAGGATTCAGTTGTTTGGAATTCCGAACGACTGCTGCTGAAGACAAATGTTGTTTTGTTGTTCGTTATAATCTGGATATAAGTTCGGGATTTACCACACAATCATAGTAAATCCCGAACATCCATTTGGAGTAAAACGCCTATTTAGACCTTAATAACTTCGATATAATAAGGTTGCGTCAATATCTGTAATCATACTTGAAGGAATATCATATTCCTTGGCAATAGTCGACCACATAGAGACAGCATGGCAAATCTCATCGATTATATTGCTTGCACGCTTAATGTGCATGGCTTCTGCCACTGCCATTAAGTCTGCTCTGGTAATATTATCCCACTTGTTATTTATTGACATCTGATGATGCGAAGTCCATTCGCCCTTGGGGTTATAAGCCCACGAAACATCGTATGCCGGTGATAACTTCCAAATGCCGGTCTTATCCATCAAGAACGATATGTTCTTTGTATGGTCGTCCTGATTACGGGCAATAACATTGAACACCATTCTTCGGAACATCTGTTCGGCTTGCCCGTATGGCAAACGAAGGCGACGCATTACCTGAAACGCCTGTTCATACGAATATGCGTGCAGCATCTTATAGTCGTAGTGAGCCATTCCGCAGAGTGTCTGCATATGCAATTTCTCGTTGCCTCCTATGCGGTCGAAACGCTTTGTCATAAAGTGCGCTCGTCCATTCTCTTCAAGCAAACGGCACTCGGTCATCTCTAATCCTGCCTGTAATGCCATTTTATAATAAGCATACTCAATCTTTCCATAATGTTGCGGGTCGCCCAAGGCAGAGTTTGTTACGCCATCTAATTTTAGTAGCCAGTGGCTGAAACCTTTGGGAGCATCAACTTGTCCTGAACGAACTTCTCCGGTCTTGTCATTGTAGGCAATAACTGCTTTAGCCCTTTGGCCACCGGCAGATGTACTGACTTTAATGATATTAACAAGTGCCTCCTTAGTGTCTTCATTGAGATTTGTATTCAACTCGGCTTTGCTTGACAAAACCTCAGAAGCTATCTCTACCAAAGAACTGATCTCGATAGCAGAAGACTGGTCTAAATAGTCATCTTTAGCTGGGACAAACTCCAATGCTCCCATTGAACGCTTGCTCTGATAACATAATCGCTCTACCGGATTTGCGAATGTTCTTCCTAACGAGGTAAGCCATCTATCCTATAATGCTTTTCCGTATGCATCGGGTAATGCATCTGCCAAAAGTCCGGGTAATCCCATAAAGGTCTCTTTAGATAGTTCTCTAAAAGAGTGAGGTCTATTATCTCTAACTGGCATCATCAATGGCGATAGTTCCCAACTATTTTTAGCGAAAGATGGTTCATACTCAAATGTAGCGGTTCCTGTATTTTCGTTCCACAATACAGCACCTGCATACTCACCCCAGATATACACTTTTGCTAAATTTACCATTCTGATTCAGATTTATCGTTATTAATTTTTGTTGCAGATGCTCGCTTGCGAGTCTTTCGACTATCTAATTGTTTGGCATATGCAATCGGACTTATTTCAGGCTCTTTCAAAAAGTCAGAAAGCAGATGTAGCGAATCTAATGCCCTAAGTAGAGGTATAAGTGTTTTGAGAGAAACGCTATCTCCTCGCTCCAAGGCTGCTATGCTGCTTATTGCAACTCCGGCAGAACCGGCAAGTCCTTTTTGACTAATATTATGTTCAAGCCTCATGCGCTTAATATTCTCTCCAATTTTCTCGAGAATCATTTTATCTGTTAATGCATACAACTCCATAATCGTTGCTTTTTAAGTTATTGTGGGGTAAATATAATAACAATCGTTGGAATAACAATGATTATTTCGTGTATTTTTCTTTCCTGTTTAGATATTTTGACAGAACTTATTATTGGTTAGACGACCATCCTCTCAGCGCAGAACTTGATGTCCTCAAACAACATAACTACGAAAACGCAAGTTTACTTACAGTTTTCACAGCAAATGCAGCATATTTTATCGAGTTTCGTTTGCAAACGATATATAAGCAAATAATATATAGCAACAAATCCTATAGTTTTCAATCTGAAATTCCTATGATTCTCAATTATAAAATTCCGAAATTTTCAACTGATTTCCCGATACTCTGCGAAAGTTGATAAATAAATACGGTTTTCGCAGAGTATCGGTACTATTTTTCTTCCTTTTTTATCCTCTAAAAGTGTTATATATGTAATAATCAACAATATAACAGAAGTAGAGTCGAAAAACACAATAAATGAGATAAAAACAATTCAAACAATAAAACTATTTGAACGACCTTAATGTAAAACAGTTTTCCGTTTAATAACAACTTTGTTGGTAATAGAATTGAGAAATGTTCCTCTTTCAACTGTTAAAAATTTGTAAATAATCGGTTCGGGGAGAATCAAAAGTACCTTTCAGAGTGTTTATTTGTATTAAAAGGAAAACTTAAAAACCGGCAA
>CAZEKX010000123.1:0-2835 GCA_964512955.1 uncultured Bacteroidaceae bacterium | reverse complement strand
AGAACAACTCTTTGGATTCCGAGGCATTAAATGAGAGAACTACCCAATAATTCCCTATGTAGAACAAGGAAGTTTTCTTTTTCTACTTCTCGGTGCCCCATGAACCTCTCTTACCGGTGAAATCCCGGCACTCAAACCATTCAGTAAGGAGAATAAAACAATACAATTTTAATTTTCTGTTTCAATTTGCTAAATTCAACATATTGCACTAAATTCGTACGTTCCTTTCTAAAAGCAAAAAAGAGAAGAAAAACACAAAAATATTATGAGAATATTAAAGAAATACGCACGAATCGTTAAACTGCTGTCGGTGGTACTGCTGACACTTATCATTTGGTTTATGCCGGTATCGGCATTTGGAATAGAAGGTCTCACAGTGCTGCAACAACGCATGATAGCAATCTTTGTCTTTGCTGCAACAATGTGGATATTGGAAGCCGTTCCGGCATGGACAACATCCCTGCTCATAATAGTGATAATGCTGCTAACCGTCTCCAACGGTGGTATGTCGTTCCTTATAACCGACATACCCAAGGATGAACTCATAAGTTACAAAGCCATTATGGCAACCTTTGCCGACCAAACGGTGATGCTCTTCCTGGGTGGTTTCATCCTTGCTCTTGTGGCATCGAAGAGTGGTGTGGACATTACTCTTGCACGTGCCATGCTCAAACCGTTCGGCACGCGCCCTAACACAGTGCTTTTAGGTTTCCTGTTGGTAACTGCCATCTTCTCGATGTTTGTGAGTAACACTGCTACAGCAGCCATGATGCTTACCTTCCTTGCTCCGGTATTGCGCTCACTGCCTGCTAACGAGAAGGGTAGGGCTGCTCTTGCTCTTGCCATACCCATAGGTGCAAATATTGGTGGTATAGGTACTCCCATAGGTACACCGCCTAACGGCATTGCTCTGGGTTATCTTAACAATAGCGAGGGGTTGAACCTGGGTATTGGCTTCGACGATTGGATGTTTGTGATGACGCCTCTCATGCTTGTTATCATTCTCTTCTCGTGGCTGTTGCTTAAGAATATGTTCCGTTTCACATCGGACAAGGTGGAACTGAAAATTATTGGTGGTGCCAAGAAGGGGTGGAGAACAACGGTCATATATATCACTCTTGCTGTAACCATCCTCCTGTGGATGTTCGAGAAGTATACCGGTATGAACTCTTATGTGGTGGCTCTCATCCCTGTGGGTGTGTTCAGTTTGACAAGAATAATAAAATCGAAAGACCTTAAAGATATCGACTGGGCTGTGCTGTGGATGGTTGCAGGAGGCTTTGCTCTTGGTGTGGGAATGGACAAGACCGGCTTGGCAAAGACACTTGTGAACTCTATACCCTTTACCGAATGGCCTGTGTTGTTGGTTATTGTGGGTAGTGGCATTGTGTGTTGGCTGTTGTCTACCTTCATCTCCAACTCGGCTGCTGCGGCACTCATGGTGCCCATCCTGGCTGCTGTTGGCAAGGGTATGGGTCCGCTACTCGACACTTACGGTGGAATAGGTACGTTGCTTGTAGGTATCGCTTTGTCGGCATCGTTTGCCATGGCTCTGCCCATAAGCACTCCTCCCAATGCCATAGCGTACTCTACGGGGCTTGTCAAGTCGTCGCAGATGTGTATTGTCGGTATCATTGTGGGAGTCTTTTCTCTTGTTGTCGGCTATACCCTTATTGTATATGTCGGACGTCTTGGATTCTTCGGATAAATAACACATATAAAACATGAAAAAGATACTGCTATTTGCAACGCTCGCCTGCATTGTACTTACAGGTGTTGCACAGGAGAATAAACCGTCGGTTAAGTTATACGGCTTTGTACGTAACTATGCTGCTTTCGATTCACGCGAGAACTACGGCAGTAACAGCGACCAGTTCAACATGATTCCACGAGACAGGAACCTCAATGAGTATGGCGACGACCTTAACGAAAAAGCCGATGTGCTATTGTTAAGCATCACCACACGTCTGGGACTCAATATCACCGGTCCCGAGTTCCTTGGTGCAAAGACATCGGCAAAGATTGAGTCCGACTTCGCCGGGTTCGGTACCAGCAACACAGTGTTACGCATACGTCAGGCATACGCAAAGATGGATTGGGAAAAACACTCACTGTTGGTGGGTCAGGCATGGCACCCCATGATGGGCGACATGATGCCCGACGTCTTCAGCCTTGCTACCGGTGCCCCCTTTACTCCCTTTAGCCGTACGCCGCAGGTGCGCTATAACTATCTTGCCGGTAAGTTCACGCTTACTGCAACCGCTTTGTATCAGTTCCAGTACCTCTCATACGGTCCCTCGGCAACCAAAGATGCCACGGGGAATATTACGAAGTGGACCTCTGCTACATCGTTCGACTATGCACGTAAGGCAATCGTACCCGAACTATACCTGCAGGCAATGTACAAGAACGACAACTTCGCCGTTGGCGCAGGAGTGGACATCCTCACCCTTAAGCCACGTAGCGAGGCTGCCGATAAAGATGGGGTAACGGTTCTTGTCGATGAATATGTTGTGGGCTTCACACCCACCATCTTCGCATCGTACAAATGTGGTAACTGGGGTGTCAAAGGACGTGCCACATACGCGCAGAACGCATCGCATCTGAACATGCTTAGCGGTTACGGAGTAACAGAGATAAAGGATAACGGAGAGTGGGAGTATGGTACTCTGAACAGTGTAACAGGTTGGGTGGATGTAACATACAAACAACCATTGAAAAAGGGTTCACTCACATATTGCCTCTTTGGTGGATACGGCAAGAACCTTGGCTGTAACGACGACTACAAAGGGATGATGTTCATTCGCGGGTTCAATAATATCGATTCTTTCTGGC
>CAZEKX010000122.1:0-2841 GCA_964512955.1 uncultured Bacteroidaceae bacterium | reverse complement strand
TGTCCAATAAGAGATTTTTAGAGTGAAATCATCCTACTTTTTGTCCACGTTACCGGCATTTACAATATCGTCTGTGCGCTCTTTTATATTGCCCGAGTAGTAACCTTCTCTTGTAAGGGTATGCGACGACATAATAACATTCAATCCCCAACTGCGTAATCTCTCTATAGCTTGTTCTGCTATGGAATAATCCGATAATGCACCTGCAGGCGAGACAATAGCAACAGTATCTCCTTGCTTAAGGCTTTGGGGAGTAATCATCTCAATTGCAGTTTGCAGTACTTACAATCTTATACAGTTTATCGGCAGGGCGCACTTTGCATGGTACTTTGAACGACACATAAACCCCTTTTGGAACACACTCTACAGCGGTCAGGTCTACACGCGCTTCTTCCAAGTCTACATATACAGCACCTGTTGTGGGGCCTGTTATCAATAATTTGTCGCCTACATGCAGTTCTCCCGCCTCAATAAGAAACTCTCCAACACCTAATTTCGAAAAATATTTAATTCCTCTGCCAATGTATACTTTGCGTTCTGTAGCCTGTGAACCATATTTATTGCTCCACTCGCCAAGTTTCTGCCCAAGATAATAACCATCCCAGAATCCTCTGTTGAATACAGTCGAAAGGCGCGTGTCCCATGCCTCTTTCTTCTCATCGGTAAAGGAGCCTTCTAAGTATGCATCCAATGCTTCGCGGTAACACTCCACAACGGTCTTGACATATTCCGGTCCTCGGGCACGTCCTTCAATTTTGAATACTCGTACTCCTGCCTCTATCATCTTGTCCATGAAACGAATAGTCTTAAGGTCTTTGGGCGACATAATATATTTATTGTCAATCTCCAACTCTATATCACTTTCGCGGTCCTTTACAATATATCCTCTGCGACAAACCTGCATACATTCTCCCCGGTTTGCGCTGCGTCCCAACTGATGTAACGACATATAACACCTTCCCGATATTGCCATGCATAAAGCACCGTGGCAGAACATTTCAATACGTATCGGTTCTCCCTTGGGGCCAAGGATATTCTCATCTACAATCCTTTTATGTATTTCGGCAACCTGTTCCAAGTTTAGTTCGCGAGCAAGCACAACCACATCGGCAAACTGAGCGTAGAACTTAAGAGCCTCGCTGTTGCTTATATTCAGTTGGGTCGACAGGTGTACCTCCATACCAATATTGTTACAATATTGAAGAACTGCCACATCGGCTGCTATAACAGCCGATATTCCCGACTCCTTTGCTGCGTCTACAATTCTACGCATCATAACAATGTCGTTCTCGTAGATTATGGTATTTACGGTAAGATAACTCTTTACATTATGTTCGTCGCATATTGCTGCAATCTCGCGCAGGTCGCTTATGCTGAATGTGTTTGCCGAGTGCGACCTCATGTTCAAATGCTCAATACCAAAATATATGGAATTGGCACCTGCATCTATTGCTGCAGTAAGGCTCTCACGTGAACCAACCGGAGCCATAATCTCTATTTCATTTCTCGAAACCATTGTTAGGACCTGTTTTAATTTAGAAGTTGTTCGAATTTCTAATTCGAATATTTTTTCGATGCGAAATTAGTAATAAAAAAGGAAAAAGTTTTCATTCCTTCATCTATTTGTTGTTTTTATGCCTGCTTTAAACTAATTTCGCGCTAAGAAATAGTTATCTATGAAGATTGCCAATATTGAATTCGATAAGTATCCGGTTTTTCTTGCACCAATGGAAGATGTTACCGACGAGGCTTTTCGCCTGTTATGTAAGCGCTATGGTGCCGACATGGTATATACAGAATTTGTTTCCAGTGATGCCCTTATACGTGATATAAACAGTACTGTACGCAAACTGAATATACATGAGCAGGAGCGTCCGGTAGCAATACAGATATACGGGAACGAGGTGGAACCTATGGTTGAAGCGGCAAAGCGTGTCAAGGATGCTCGTCCCGATATACTGGATATAAATTTCGGTTGTCCGGTAAAGAAGGTTGCCCGTAAGGGGTGCGGTGCCGGTATGTTACAGAACATACCTAAGTTGTTGGAGATAACAAAGGCTGTGGTCGATGCGGTTAATATTCCTGTTACGGTAAAAACTCGTTTGGGATGGGACGAAAGCAGCAAGTGTATTGTTGAACTTGCCGAGGCTCTGCAGGATTGCGGTATAGCGGCACTTACAGTGCATGGACGTACACGTGCGCAAATGTACACCGGTGATGCCGATTGGACACTTATAGGAAAGATAAAGGAGAATCCTCGCATGCATATTCCCATAATAGGGAACGGAGATATTACAACGCCCGAGCGTGCCAAAGAGTGCTTTGAACGCTACGGTGTCGATGCTGTTATGATTGGTCGTGCCAGTTTCGGGCAACCTTGGATTTTTCGTAATGTAAAATATTTCTTGGAAAATGGGGAGCATGCCGAGCCTTTTACCTTTGCACAGTGCATGAATGTATTGCGTGAACAGGTGTGCGACAGCGTGGAGTGGCAGGGTGAACGTCCCGGAATATTGCATGTGCGGCGACATCTTGCCGCTACTCCTCTTTTAAAAGGATTA
This sequence comes from uncultured Bacteroidaceae bacterium, assembly GCA_964512955.1. Taxonomy (GTDB): domain Bacteria; phylum Bacteroidota; class Bacteroidia; order Bacteroidales; family Bacteroidaceae; genus HGM04593. The sequence goes on along the minus strand of CAZEKX010000122.1, from coordinate 280 downwards.
CCCGATTTCCGCCCGTTACGTATTGAAATGTTACGTGCCGAAAAGTTAGACTCATTACTCGATGTTCTTACCCGAATAGAGAGTATATATGGTAAGTAAAAAGAACACGAAATATTGAAACTCGGTTACGCTCGTAGCGTGTGTAAGCAAATTCCCAGTTACTTGCTTGCAGTTTTTGTTGTCAAGAATTTTGTTTCCTCAAAATTATAAGTAATCGAAAATTGGGGTAACGTGGACAAAAAGTAGGATGATTTCACTCTAAAAATCTCTTATTGGACAA
>CAZEKX010000121.1:0-3047 GCA_964512955.1 uncultured Bacteroidaceae bacterium | reverse complement strand
ACCAGTGCCGCCATCATTATTTTCCCTCATTCGTTAGATTTTTCCAGAGATAATAAATATATTTAAATATTCTATATCATTTTCAACATTCCTATTTTGATTTAGAGAATGTGTATTATTATAAAATAAATTGGTATTCTTAATGTTGCAATGATTGTTAGTTATCCAAGACAATGATGCACTTGAACTTCCGTAACTAGGATGTGTAGTACAATACAATACTGCACAATTTTCTAAATTGCAATCATATAACATACTGGAGGTGGAGTTACTACAAAGTTCTTCTATTTTTGTATACTTAAGTGTTAAATCCTTAAACTCCACGCCTACACGACTTAATAAATCCGCAGGTCTAAATACAATCATACTGTCGGGCTTGCCCACACAATCAATCGTACCGCTATTGGTAATACCGGTTTGGTCCTTAAACTTCAAAACCGTTCCCGGTTTTATTGTTAATGTAACGCCCTGGGGTATCAATATCTTCTTTGTTACAATATAATGCACATTGGGATAGAGAGTGGTGTTCTCTATAATAATTCCACCTATCTCCACACCATTCTCCACGGTAATGGTAAAGCGGTGAACAAGTTCCGCGGCGATATTGTCGCATGTGGCACGCAACACAAGACGTATCTTGCGACCATCGACACAATTCTCGTTAATTTTTATGCGCAGTGGGTTGTCACTACACCCTTTGGCATAACTGCCAAGGCTCTTACCAAACGATACATTGTTGTTGAGGAACTCAACGGTGGTGGGGTCTTCTGCCTCGTCAACGGCAAGTGAGAAAGTTATATTGTTTGCCACCCCCCACTCGTTACGTAATGTAGGCCATAATTCTATAACCTCACCGGCATCGGGGCGATTATCCCCATCTCCACCTACGCTATCAACAGTAATTTCCTCATTATCCTCATTATCTTCATCATCTTCAAACAGAGGTATAAAATAATAATCGTTAGCATACCTGTGTTCATAGAGTTTGATAGGATTGCCAGAAAATGAAAAATGAGTAGTAAATATATTATATCTATCAACATAACCATTTGCAGGACCAATATAGAATTGATTTACATCCTTTAAATCGTCTATTTTACATACTTTAACAGTGTCTTTATCTATTTCGTTGCAACACAATGCATAACCTAATTTATTTATAATAGTATATTTATTAGATTCATTAACAACAATTTTCCATGACTGACCTTCATTTCCGGTCTCTTTTTCTTTTAAATAAACAAATTCACCCTCAACATTTGCAGTCATTATAGATGATGTACTATAAGCAGTACTTTTTATATTATACCAATATTCAACACTATCACTACTAACCTTAAAAGTGTAAGTGGGAGCATCGGGTATTATATTTGTATTATTCTCTGTATCGCCATCGCCATCTACGCTATCTACAAGGGCGTATGTTACCAACTGCAGTTCGGGGATGCGGTCCTCGTCGGTGATATTGTATGCGGCAAGGAAATCGACAATGCCGTTGCTGTTCTTTTTACGTGCATGGATAAGGTCGCCAAAGAGCAACTCCTTGTTGCTGTAGTCCTTGCACTGCAACAGGCGCGATATGGCACCTGCCACAAGGGGACTTGCCATGGATGTACCGTTGAGCGCCTTGTACTTTCCACCGGGGAAGGTACTCATTATTGCCACACCGGGAGCACGCAGTTCGTAGTTGTAGAGTTTCTCCTCGCCAAAGGATGAGAAGGTGGCACCGTCATCGTCGTAGTTACTGAAACTTGCTCGGTTGCCATTGCTGTCGGACGACTCCACTCCCAACACAAAGGTAAAGGCGGCAGGGAACATTGGAGAACCGTATTGCTTACAAACCTCACATTTTACTGTATTAATGGGACGGCAGTCGTTACCTGCCGCGGCAACAAGCACCGCCTTGCTGTAGGCACGTGCAAGTGCCTGCTCCTCGGCAATGGAGTAACTATAACCACCGAAACTCATGTTGATGATATCGGCACCATTAGCAGCGGCATAGTCGATACCTTTGATTATTGTTGCTACGTCGCCTGTTCCGTCGCTCTGCATAATGGTAACGGGCATGATAAGTGCGTCGGGGTTGGCACCGGTGATACCTATGCCGTTCTTGCCCACCGCGGCTGCAATACCGGCAACATGTGTTCCATGTCCGTTCCAATCGCCTATGCGGGGTGTCTGGTTCACAAAGTCCCAACCATGAACGTCGTCGGCATAACCGTTGGCATCGTCATCAGCCTCTTCAACACCGTTTGCCTCGCGCTCGTTGGTCCAGATGTTATCTGCCAAGTCGGGGTGTGTGATGTCTACACCGGTATCGAGTATGGCAATAACGGGACGTTTGTCGGTTATCTTTTTCTTTGTCCATACATTCTTAAGGTTTATTGCATTGAACGCCCACTGTTGGTTGAAAAGCGGTTCGTTCTGGTAGTGGTCGCAATCGGTTACCTCACTGCTTGTTGTATAAACAATGTAGTTGGGCTCGGCAAACTCCACCTCGTCGAGTTGCTCCATGGCATCGATGGCGTCGTGTACCGACTTTGCACACTCCTCATTGTAACGGATACGATAGAGTTTGGACATGTCGTCGCTCTCTACATACCCTCCGTTTATTGCCTTTGAACGTGCAGGCGCGCCGGCACCCGAAAGAGGCATAAGTTGTTCTGCTCTACAACACCAAGACTGTCGAGCAAAGCATCGATAGCACTTACAGAGGTTCTGACAGGCGCGCCATAACGCGACCTGATATTTGCACGACTTTCGGACTTGAACTTAACGATGACCTCGCCTTGGCGATAAGCACCTTTTTGGTGCCTGCCCACTGTGGAGACATCGTGATGATTGCTGCATACCTGAGCAACAACATTGCCAAGAGACAATGTGCCTAACATGGCAACAAGTAAGAATAACTTTTTCATGATGATATAATTTAAATACTAAATACTCTAAAAAAGTCTCGCGTCGCAACCGCATTACATCACCATAAAAAAATGACTCTAAGTTTGCAGCAGCAAGATAAGCGAGTGAAGAATTTATCTTAATAAAGC
>CAZEKX010000120.1:0-3165 GCA_964512955.1 uncultured Bacteroidaceae bacterium | reverse complement strand
TGAGACTAAAAGGAAAGAGCCCGGTGCAATACCGAACTCTTTACCAATAAAACTTTTATTAATCCGTCAAACTTTTTGGGGTCAGATCACAACGCTTTCCATTTTTTTGTATAATTAATTATCTGTTATTTTACAAGTTTCTTTACACCATCTACAATATAAATACCGGGAACTGTAATAGTTTCGATACGACGACCGAAGAGATCGTAAATACCTTTAACTACACTGTTTTCGGTGTTTACATCTTCTATTCCGGTAGATGTTTTCTTGGCAAGAGTTACACTCATATAAGAAGCGGCAGGTGTTTCCACATCCTCAAATGTATTCCAATCATTCGAAGCGAGATTGGGGTATGTACGTGTTAAAAGTTTCAGATAGAAATCGGCAACAGCAATTGTACCATCCTCGTTCAAAGTCATGGCAATAGGACTTTTTGTTGCATTCAAATCATACAAGACATTATAGAAATATGCACCGGAGTCATTTGCACCAATATAACGACACTTATCTCCGGCAACCATTTCGGCACTTTTACCATCCTCTGCAATATTCAATTTAATAGGAGTACCGTTTATATCTTTTCCTAAGAAACTACTGATATAATAGTAACTATCCATATCGTATGCCGTACCATCGAAATATGCTATGGTCACATCGAATGTTGCAGGATATTCATTCTCTGTATCGTATGCATACACCTCACTTGTAAAGGTATAATCACCTTCCCAATCGAAATCGGCAGAGCCTCCGGCATCTGTTGCTTTTTTCAAAGAACCTACTACATAATACTGTTTCATTGCAATATCAGCAACCAATTCCTCTTCGTTTGTGTCGGGGTTTGTACTCCACTTTACAGTGTCCGAAACAAATGCAAAACCACCGTTAAGAGAGAAAGATACTTCATCCTTATATAATTTATACAAAAAGTCTATGGTATATGTAGGTGTTATATCAAACCATGCATTCAAGCGAATGGTATCTGTCTCTGACTGGTAAACAACCGTATTGTCAAATGCCATTTTCAAAGTTGTACCATCGAAAGTAGTAGGCAATGTAAAATCGTTATAACCTTCAATTGAGAACTCTGCATTGTAATTCTTATTATCATCACTAGTTTTTACTAATGAGACAGGGAAGGTTGTAGGAACTGTAGAACCCGTCATTACATCATATTGACCGGAGCCTGCTTTAAATACATAATCACCACTTACATCGGGTACATCAATAACAGCAGCACTTACAAATGTCATCTTTACATTTGTAAAAGTAGCCAGAATTGTGGTATTCAACGAATTATACCCTTCTATTTCCACAACGGCAAAGTCGGGTATAGATATATCTTTAGTATCGGGATCCCATGTGAAATATATAGGTCCGTAACCCTCGGTTAGTTGGGTAGAACCTTCCCATACAGTATAGGGATTCTCTCCATTTATTTTTGTCATATAAATTCCGCTCCACAACTGCGGATTATTAGGATTGGTTACTTTTATTTGGTTTGAAGATTCATAAATGTTACTAAGAGTCATAGAGTTAGATGAACCTCCAAAACCTACGATTTTTCCACCAAAGACACCGTTCTCTATAGTAACATCGCAATCACCGGAGAATTGATCGGCATATTTCTCACCTGCATTGGTAATTTCAAGAGTTGCAGTAAACTTATACTCGCCATACAGATTCGCCCAACTCAATTGTGCTTTGGCAGGAAGTGCCAACAACAAAACTGTTGCAAACAATAAAGTAATTTTTCTCATAAGTAAATAATTTAATTGGTTTATTTTTATCATTGATTATACACAACATACAGGCATAATGCAAACACACAACAAATTTTGTGTGCAAAATTAAACAAAATTCGGTAATATAAAAAACAAACCGTCAAACTTATTACTACCAAGAACTTATTTAACATATTCCGCCTACTTAAGCCCTTCGAGCATCTCTTTTAAGGCTTTGCCAATGCTTGGACGTGGAGCATTATGCATATACAAACGCCCCTCTTTGTCGTAGATGGCAAAAAATGGAATACCTCGTACATTCAATGCCTGACCGATAGCGTTATTTGTATCTATAAGTTGATACCCATGCATATCATAGGTTGTCATAGCCTTTTTCCACGCCTCTTCTTTGCTATCTACAGATATCGACACAAAAACGACATTCTCGTTCTGCAACTCCTTCTCTAATTTTTGCAGAACAGGAATTTCTCGTTTACAAGGCCCGCACCACGATGCCCACAAATCGATATATACATATTTCCCCTTAAATGTAGAGAAATCAACAGTATTTCCATTAACATCACGTAATACTATATTTTCGGGAAAAGGCGTTCCTTTTATTGTTGCACGGCGTTTCTCGTAATCTTTAAGCACAGACTCATCGGCACCATACTTCTCTGTAACAACTTTCAATTGTGCAAGACCACCCTCAAAATCCTCGTTGTAATTGTGCTTACTTATGAATAAACTTACCAATGCACTGCCCACTGCTTTACGAACGACAGGACTTGTATAGTTTTCGAACAGAGCCTCGTATTTGTCGGTGAGAGAGGCATCACGTGGCAAAGTGGAAAGTACGGTTGATACAGTTGATGGAAAGAACATCGCTTTGTCATTGTCAAAAATTTCCTTTGGGGATGGCAATAGCGATTTCGAGGGCAAAGGTTTACCTTCGCGCTTCAACTGCATATTAAGAATATTTTCAACATTCTGGGCAACAGAATACGACCAAATTTTTATGAACTCCTCAACCTCTTTACAACAGCCTGCTCCGGAGATTATACTGTCGGCATGAGCAAGAGAACTATTTACATAGTTTGCAAGTTTTACACTGTCAGTCTCTTCTTCGTTCCAAATTGCACGATAGGTATTGAGTTCCGACTGCGCATAAGACGACAAAGCCTTGTTGTCGGCATTTTGATTAGTGCTCAGGCACTTATCCCCTTTTGCAAGTTGCACATTTGCAACATCACTACCCGGCAGATAGAGATAGATAAACATTTGCATATTATCTTGAACACCTGTCAACTGATAGAAACCCGATTGCGACTCCACTGCATTACCCACAAACTGTACTCCGTCAAAAGGTAATTCACTTATGGCATCACTGCTCTTTTCTAGCGGACGAATATATATTTTGAGATTTTCAGTTGCACTATCCGGT
>CAZEKX010000119.1:0-3280 GCA_964512955.1 uncultured Bacteroidaceae bacterium | reverse complement strand
AAAGTCGTGAGCAAGGTGGGGATTTTGTTGCACTTCTATCTTGACAGTATAAAAAGAGTTGTTTGATATCCAAGAAAAGGTTTTTGAGTTTCTTTATAATTAAAGAATATGAATGTAGGCGTTCTTATAGTTGAAAATATATATAAGGTGGTCTTTAATAAAAATATTTATATTTTTCCCTCTAAATTGGTTAAATTCATAAAAAAACTATATTTTTGCTATTTGTAAAAGGTGTATAAGATTGAATTTTAAATAACTTAATTTATTAAATAATTTAATATCAATTTATTATGTGGTTACTTAATTCTTCTGTGGGAAGAAAGATTATTATGAGTGTTTCGGGTTTGGCCCTTGTACTCTTCCTTCTTTTCCACATGTCAATGAACTTAGTCGCGATTATTAATCCCGGCGCTTACAATCTTATCTGTGAGTTATTGGGAGCAAACTGGTATGCGCTTGTTGCAACAGCGGGACTTGCCGCTCTTGTAGTTGTGCATTTCGTGTATGCTTTCATCCTTACCATTCAGAACAGAAAGGCTCGCGGTGGTCAGTCCTATGCTTACACTGCAAAACCCAAAGGTGTTGAGTGGGCTTCACAGAACATGTTTGTTTTAGGAGTTATCGTGCTTCTTGGTTTGGCGCTTCACCTTTTCAACTTCTGGGCAAAAATGCAGTTGGTAGAGGTTGTACACATGATGGGTGCAAATGTAAGTACCGACCTTGCAACCAATGGTGTTCACTACATTAAAGAGACTTTTGGTTGCCCCATTTATGTAATTCTCTACATTGTTTGGTTGGTTGCTTTGTGGTTCCACCTTACACACGGTTTCTGGAGTGCATTGCAGACACTTGGTTGGAACAATCAAATATGGTTTAACCGTTGGCGTTGCATTGGTAATGTTGTTACCACTCTCATTATTCTCGGCTTCATGGCTGTAGTTGTATATTATTTTGCACTCTCTTTGTGTGGCGGTGCATGCTGTGCTGCTTGCTAAGCATAATTCATTAAAAAATTATAAAAACATAATATTATGGCTAAGATAAGTTCAGAAAAACTGAATTCAAAAATTCCCGAAGGTCCTTTGGCTGAGAAATGGACTAATTATAAAGCACACCAGAAATTGGTGAATCCTGCCAACAAGCGTAACCTCGACATTATTGTTGTTGGTACAGGTCTTGCCGGTGCTTCGGCTGCCGCTTCACTTGGTGCAATGGGTTTCAATGTTCTTAACTTCTGTATTCAAGACTCTCCTCGTCGTGCTCACTCAATTGCGGCTCAGGGTGGTATAAATGCAGCAAAAAACTATCAGAACGATGGCGACTCTGTTTATCGTCTCTTCTACGATACTATAAAAGGTGGTGACTATCGTGCTCGTGAGGCAAACGTGCATCGTCTTGCCGAGGTTTCGGGTGCTATCATCGACCAGTGTGTTGCACAAGGTGTTCCTTTTGCACGTGAATACGGTGGTCTGCTTGCAAACCGTTCATTCGGTGGTGCTCAGGTATCGCGTACATTCTATGCTCGCGGTCAAACCGGTCAGCAACTTCTTTTAGGTGCATATTCAGCACTTAACTATCAGGTAAACCAAGGTAAAGTAAAACTCTACACACGTTACGAGATGTTGGATGTTGTAATCATCGACGGACGTGCTCGTGGTATCATTGCACGTAACCTTGTAACCGGTAAGGTTGAGCGTTTTGCCGCTCATGCTGTTGTAATCGCTACCGGTGGTTACGGAAACACTTACTTCCTCTCTACCAATGCAATGGGTAGTAACGGTTCTGCTGCTTTGCAGTGCTACCGCAAAGGTGCTTTGTTCGCAAACCCCTGTTTTGCACAGATTCACCCCACATGTATCCCCGTTCATGGTGACAAGCAGTCGAAACTTACACTTATGTCCGAATCGTTGCGTAACGATGGACGTATTTGGGTGCCCAAAAAATTAGAAGATGCAAAGGCTCTCCAAGCAGGTAAGAAAAAGGCTAGTGATATTCCCGATGAGGACCGCGACTTCTATTTGGAGCGTCGTTATCCCGCATTCGGTAACCTTGTTCCCCGTGACGTTGCTTCACGTGCCGCAAAAGAGCGTTGCGACAAAGGCTTTGGTGTAAACAATACCGGTCTTGCAGTGTTCCTCGACTTCAAATACGCTATTAACCGTTTGGGTAAAGAGGTTGTTAGACAACGTTATGGAAACCTCTTCGATATGTACGAGGAAATTACCGATGTAAGCCCCTATGAGGAGCCTATGATGATATTCCCCGCTATCCACTACACAATGGGTGGTATTTGGGTCGATTACGAACTGCAAACCTCTATTCCCGGATTGTTTGCAATTGGTGAGGCAAACTTCAGCGATCACGGAGCAAACCGCTTGGGTGCATCGGCACTTATGCAGGGTCTTGCCGACGGATACTTCGTTCTTCCCTACACCATGCAGAACTATTTGGCCGATCAAATTCAGGTTCCACGTTTCAGCACCGACGCTCCGGAGTTCGTTGCTGCCGAGAAGGCTGTAAACGATAAGATTGCCAAATTGATGGCTATCAAAGGTAAACGTAGTGTCGATTCTATCCACAAAGAGTTGGGTCATGTTATGTGGGAGTATGTAGGTATGGCACGTACTAAGGAGTCTTTGGAAACCGCTATCCAAAAGTTGGCAGAGGTAGAAAAGGTATTCTGGAGCGACTTGCGTATCCCCGGTGAGGCAGGTTCTTTGAACATAGAACTCGAAAAGGCACTTCGTCTGCTCGATTTCATTGAGATAGGTAAACTCATGGCGTACGATGCACTTAACCGTGAGGAGTCTTGTGGTGGTCATTTCCGCGAGGAGCATCAAACCGAAGAGGGTGAGGCTAAACGCGATGACGCAAACTTCTCATATGTTGCTTGCTGGCGTTATACCGGTGAGGGCAACGAACCCGAACTCCTCAAAGAGGATCTCAACTATCAGTACATTAAGGTACAGCAACGTAACTATAAGAACTAATTGAAAAAAGATAGTAACAATGGACAAAAATATAAGTTTTAATTTAAAAGTTTGGCGTCAGAGAGGTCCTAAAGAGAAAGGTATGTTTGTTACCTATCCCATGAAAGACATCCCCGGTGATACCTCATTCCTTGAAATGCTCGACATCCTCAACGAGGAATTGGTAAACAAAGGCGAGGAGCCTATAGTATTTGATCATGACTGTCGCGAGGGTATCTGCGGTATGTGTTCACTCTATGTGAACGGACATCCTCATGGTCCTGCAACAGGTGCAACAACATGTCAGTTGT
>CAZEKX010000118.1:0-3367 GCA_964512955.1 uncultured Bacteroidaceae bacterium | reverse complement strand
ATAGTATTGCCGGTTTTTAAGTTTTCCTTTTAATACAAATAAACACTCTGAAAGGAACTTTTGATTCTCCTTGAACCGATTATTTACAATTTTTTAACAGTTAAAATAGGAACAATTTCCAATTCTATTACCAACAAAGTTGTTATTAAACGGAAAACTGTTTTACGTTAAGGCTACGTAAGAGCACAAGAAAAGTGTGAAAAATCACGCAAAAACAAATCGGATTGTGTGAAATTTTATTATTATTTAGTCCGGATTATGTGAAATTCATTATATTTGCATCTAATTTTTAATGTTTTAGATATGGACCGTTTGCTTAGAAGAAAAATTGATGCTTACCTGATAACTTGGAAAAATAATGCTGACAGGAAACCACTTATCATCAAAGGTGCTCGTCAGATTGGGAAAACACGTTCAATTGAATGGTTTGCCAAACAGAACTATACAAATGTTATACAAATTAATTTTGTTGAGCAGAAAAAGTATAGGGAGGTATTCAATGATGGTTTCGAGGTGGATACAATCCTCAAGAACATATCTTTACTCAACCCTGAATTTAAGTTTATACCAGGTGAAACTATTTTCTTTTTTGATGAGTTGCAGGTCTGTCCCAATTGTGCCACATCATTGAAGTTCTTCAAACTTGACGGAAGGTTTGATGTCATTTGCTCCGGTTCATTGATGGGTATTAACTATAAAGAAATCGAATCGAACAGTGTTGGCTATAAGGAAGACTACGAAATGTATTCTATGGATTTTGAAGAGTTTCTTTGGGCTAAAGGATACAATGAAGAATTTATAGAAGATCTTTATAAACATATGTTGGAAGTAAAGCCTTTTGCAGCATTACAGATGGATGTTCTTATGGAATTGTTCCGCGACTATGTTACTATAGGTGGTATGCCAGAGGTGGTAAACACATATATCAAAAACAAAAATTTTAGTGGCACATTGGCAATCCAAAAGCAGTTGTTAAAGGATTACGAAGAGGACATTACAAAATATGTAGAGGGATTGGACAAAGCAAAGGTAAAGGCTGTATACAACCACATATCAACATTCCTTGCGAAAGAAAACAAGCGATTCCAAATTACAAAAATTGGCAAAAATGCACGTAACAGAGATTACATCGGTTGTGTTGAATGGCTTGCCGATGCAGGTGTAATTAACATATGCCATTGTATGAACCAACCCGAACTTCCGCTTAAAGGAAACTATGACCCCAAACTTTATAAGATATATTACAAAGATACCGGTCTTTTGATTGCTTCACTCGACGAAGAGGCACAGGAAGATTTGAGGGCAAATAAGAATTTGGGCACATACAAAGGTGCGATATATGAGAACATTGTTGGCGATATGCTTGCAAAACAAGGATATAATCTTTTCTATTACAATAGCGAAAAGCCGTCTCTTGAAATGGATTTCTTTGTTCGTGATGCAGACTCTCTTATCCCGGTTGAGGTAAAAGCCAATGATGGAGTTACCGCATCGCTTAACAATCTATTGAAAGATGATAAGTATCCCGATATAAAATATGGAATAAAGTTCGGATATAAGAATATCGGTTTCAATGGAAAATTCTATACATTCCCATATTTCCTAACATTTTTGCTGAAAAGGTTTATTTCAGAAAGAAGGAAATAAAAAGACATAGATCTGTAATTTATATTAGCAAAAGTGATATCTCTTTAACCATTAGATATATTTTATAAAATACTATTGTTTATGTGTATGTTGCGCATAACAGTGAAACTCCATGCTTTGAGGTTGGTTTTGTTTCATTTATATTGTCGATTATTAAATATATAAGGGGTTGAAGGAGTTGAAAAAGAAAAACAACTATTTTGTTTAATTGATTAAACAAAATGCAATAATTATTTGCATATTGATTAAACAATACATATATTTGCGTTGTTATTCATCAATAATAAACAATTATGGACAAACAACTATTGAAACAAATATTGCGTGATAATCAACAAGAGGTTGTCCGATATATGATAGAGCCTCGTGAATTCAACTTTGAAGCCTTCCCCTGCAGTGTCTTGGTTGGTGTGCGACGTTCGGGCAAATCATACATGCTGTACCAGCGCATCCAACAATTGCTAAACGAAGGCAAGCAGTGGGATGAGATGCTGTATCTGAATTTCGAGGATGAACGTTTGGAGAACTTCACAGCCGAGGATTTTAACCATCTTCTTGAGTGTCATCAGGAGATGTACGGCAAACGCCCTATGCTGTTCCTTGACGAGATACAGAATATAGACCACTGGGAGAAATTTGCTCGTCGTATGGCCGACGCAAATTACACTATATATATAACCGGTTCAAATGCAAAAATGCTCTCCGGGGAGATAAACACAACGCTTGGGGGGCGTTTCCTTACAAGTGAAGTATATCCTTATAGTTTCAGGGAATATGCAAACGTACACGGGATATCGTTGTTACCAAATGACCTGCTATCAACAGAGGGACGCTCTGCCGCTGTCAGATATTTCAACGAGTACCTTCACGATGGTGGTCTGCCGGCATCGGCATTGCTACCAGCCAAACGTAATTACTTAAGCAGCGTGTTCCAAAAGATATATCTGGGCGACATAATCGCTCGTAATAACATAACTAATATTGCCGGTATCCGTGTACTGATAAGGAAGATTGCCGAAAGTGTTTGTCGCCCCATCTCGTTTAATAGAATAAACAATTTACTTTCAAGTGTGGGGGGTAAACTGAGTCTTGCTACTACCATCAAATATGTAGAGTATTGCGAGGATGCGTGGCTGTTAATGAGATTAAAAAATTATGCATCATGTCTTGCCGACAAAGAGAGCAATTGCAAGTATTATTTCATTGACAACGGCATACTGAACCTATTTCTAATTGACAAAGACTCAATGCTATTGGAAAATTTAGTAGCATTGCAACTGTTTCGCAGATATGGTCACGATGCAGATAACGAAAAAGTTTTCTTTTACAACAATAACTTTGAAGTAGATTTCTACATACCCGAGGACGAACTGGCTATACAAGTGTGCTATTCATTGCGCGATGAAGAAACTTTGAACAGAGAAATTGATGCTCTTAAGAAACTTCCCAAGCGCCTTGAATGTCGCAGGCGCATAATACTTACCTTTGACGAAGAAACCACCTTTACCGACCAACATGGAAGAATAGAAGTAATCCCATGTTGGAAATGGATAATAGAATGATTTTTACCGATTAAGAAAAAAGAACCACCTTACTACAATACTTCAACTGTAGTTTGGTGGTTTTTGTTGTTCTGAATATCCTTTCAAAAGAGTTATTACTCACTCATCGATAATAACACGCAGTTTGACTCTTGCAACATGAATCCTGTTCTTAACAG
>CAZEKX010000117.1:0-3639 GCA_964512955.1 uncultured Bacteroidaceae bacterium | reverse complement strand
ATATAGGGCTCGTATTGTTTAAAAAAGTCAGCAATCAGCGATGAGTCTGTTAAAGGAACTGGCACTTCTTGTGGCTGATTAGGTAGTGTTTCATACCCAAGTCCAGTGAGTAGCCACATTGCATTAACTTCCACATGCTCACTACAATATTAATCTTGAGGTTGCGGATATAACAGAGCCCGATGAGTTTGATGCACGAAGACATTAATACCTCATAATCATCATAATTTTTATTCAACACTACCCTCGGCTGCTGTGAAGCCCCCGAGGTTTCTTTATCAAAAAAAATCACTATGATACGAAAAATAATATCATTTTTGTTTGATATTAAAAATAATATCATTATCTTTGTATCGTTAATCAAGCAAAACAAAATGAAGTACAACGAACTACACAGAATCTTAAAGAAAGCCGGCTGCTACGACACCGGGCGAACAATGGGAGGGCACCCATTATGGTACAGTCCAATAACGGACAAGTATTTTAGAACAAGCCACCACGGTTCTGAAGAAGTGATGAAAGGAACATTGATGTCAATCAAAAGAGATTCGGGAGTTAAATTCTAACTCCCAATCTCTACAAAAACAATAGCAGTATGAGAAAGATTAGAGTATTTATTGAAAGAGGAAAAGAGGGCGGTTTTGGTGCTTATATGCCTGATGACAATCAATTGCCCTTTGGCTTGATTGGTGTTGGAGATAGCGCACAAGAGGCTATCGATGACTTCAATGCAAGTTATGTAGAGATGAAAGATTTCTTGAAAGAAGAAGGCAAGGAATTTAATGAGGAGTTGGAATTTGAGTTTTCCTATGATGTACCCTCTTTTCTTGCATTCTACAAGGATAAGCTCTCACTTGCCGGGCTACAGCGTATAACCGGAATTGCACAAGGACAGTTGAGTCATTATCTTACAGGTCGCAGAACACCCAGTAAGAAGACTGTTGAAAAAATGCAGAAGGCTCTCAATGCCTTTGGCAACGATTTAAGCCAGGTAAAATTCGCTTGATTAACACCTTTTGTTTTACTTGACTTTTACCCCTTGGTTTCCAAGGGGTTTTATTGATATAAAGAGATATGAAAAAGATTATTATTGTCATCGAACGTTCAGCAGATTTGTTCGACGCTTATAGCGACAACTGCGACGGTATCTATGGTGCAGGAAACAAATATTTCATTGTGCTGGGCAAGACAAGCGATGGCAAACTCATCGGCTTCGTTGTCATAAACTCACAGATAAACAAGAATCTCTCAGAACCATTGCAACGGTTGCATTATCCATTGTTTGCGTCAAAGTATACTTTTTTGCAGAAGAACCGCTTTGCCGACTGTGGCGAACTCAAGGAGATAACACTCGACAACTTCACCGACAGGTATAAATGCCGGTCATTCGGCAAAATTGATGAGGATGACCTTCAACTGATAACCGAGGCGGTTAAAACATCACCAAAGGAGACCAAGAAACATCTGCGTAAATTCGGACTCATCGAATAATCAAACAAGTTTCAAATTAGTGAATTCCTCTCCAAGTTTATGTATTCCCTCTTCAATCTTCTGTAATTGTTTCTCTGATATATACGTATTTCCTTGTTTATATTGACGCATAAGTGCAGCATTTATTCCAACATAACCGGCAAATGCGCTTACATTAAGCATGGAGTAGTATTCGAACAAAGAAGCCAAATCGAATTTGAATACCGGTGCTGTTTTCAAACATTCCGGAATATCATTCTTATCATATGTTTCCGCAACTTCTGTCATTGAATTGTTAAAATCTTCTTTTGCTTCACTTACGCTGTTGCCGGTTCCTATCAATGACAATCCATTAATATTTGTATTATATGCGATATAAGTGCCATCACTTTGTTTTTCAATTGAAACAATCATTTCCGCCATTTTTTCCTTTGTTTTTTCGTTCATAATTACTAATTTTGTACTTAATAAAGCCAGCCGATGGGGAGGTTCCCCTCTCCGAAAGCATTAGAACATGTATTTAAACATTATTCTAAACTTTCCAAAACTAATTACGAGTTGCAGTTTCATAATGTTTTGTCGGTTGGTTTTTTCTTTTTACTCCGAGGGAAAAAGATTTCCTCGCGGTTGTTATCTCTCTCAACCGCATTACGAATATATAACATTTATGTAATATATACAAGTAAACAGCGAGTTTTTTCGCGGATTTTTTTTATAATGAAAAACTCCCTTGCACGGCTCGCGATGCAAGGGAGTGGGTGTTGTTAAAACAAAGTACTAAAGAATAGCACTAATCGAGCCTATTCTTTTTGCAATATCAGAAAGAGCATCTTTAAATATAATAAGTTCATCCGAAGTGAATGCCGAACGTTTGCCATTTACATTGTCCCCATTTAACTTATGAGCCAGCCAGCTTCTCGATTTACCAAAATACTCTTTTGCAATGAAAGACATTGAAACAATTTTAGTGACCTCGCCCATTTGCTCGGCAATACTCAACTCTTCGGTACGTGTAGAGGTCTCTTTTATAAGTCGTTCGAGAGCCAAACCATACTCTTGGGGATTTTCTTCCTGCAATTTTTGCATTGCACTGTTCACAAGTTCACGTTCCTCTTTGTTTTTGGCATTTCTGTTTTGCTCTGCCAATGCTTTTATTTTATCGTACATAATTCTATTTTTTACCCCCTCCACAAGGGAGGGGTTCGTTAATAACTGTCTTTAATTTTCTTCTCGAGTTCTTCAATTTCCTTGTCTGCTATATTTTTTTGATAGTTTGGTGGAAATTCTTTGTAGAACCTTAAGTAAAATAGTAAATCTTCTTCTGCTTCTTTTAGTTCTTTGCTCTTCCGTTTCTTTTTCATTTTTTCCTTTGCTTTAACAACAATGCAAAGATAATCAACATTTGTTGATTACGCAAACAATCGGCAAATTATTTTTCTGTTTTTTTGCAAAATATTTGGAGCATTCTAACCTTTTGCTTATATTTGCAGTGCTAACATTAAAAATGGTGATTAGTTCACTCCGTAGGGCATCGGTTAATTGCTCGTCACGAAACGGGCATTTTTTGTGCCCCGATGCTTCGGCTTTTTTAGCCGGCACCATATACGAAACTATGCGTACCACATAGCGGTCGCTGTATCCGAAAATTATCTTTTATCCTCCGGGGTGAACTATGATTTTATTGAGCAACGGGTATGGCGACCGTTTTTATTTCGCCATTTGCTCAATAAAATCATAGTTTCGTATGAAAACAATTTCAATCCCGGCACCATCGGCCACCATCGGCGGCAAGGTGCAAACAAAAAAGGCGGCACGCACTGTCAGCCGCAGTAAAAATCCACGCAATTTATTTGCACAATGGAAAATTAGTGCTACATTTGCATTGACTTCCATTTTAAGACAGGCGAGCCAGCTCGCCAACACTGCGGGCATTTTTTATGCTCGTAACAATACGTACAAGGTTTCGACCCCCGTGTGGAGCGTTAATGCGCCCACTGCCTGTCTTAGGTGGAAGTCAACGGGAAAGCGAAACCTTTCTTCTTTTTCCCGCAGTGTTAACTTATTTAATGTTTCATTTTAAATGACTTCCAAAAATGAAGACAATTACCATTCAAGCACCTGTTGCGAAGATAAATAGCAAGGTGCAAGTTTCTAACGTGGCAAAGATTC
>CAZEKX010000116.1:0-3650 GCA_964512955.1 uncultured Bacteroidaceae bacterium | reverse complement strand
CTGCAAATTGATGCTTAACAAAATATTTGAATAATTTTCAAACAGCTTCTTATTATTATTATGCAAAAAAAATATTTGTACAATATGTCTCTGGTTTTCTGCCATGTTTGTGCCTGTATGTCATTTTGGCGCAGTTTGTCATCTTTTTTAAAAAATCTTTGTTATTTTTGCACCGCTAAAATGCAAAAACATTTTTGGCATGGTTTTCGTTATTAAAACAATGTGCCGGTTGGTGGCACGTGAAAATTAGAAATATAGAAATTAATAATAAATTTAAACTACATTAATTATGAACATTAAACCATTAGCAGACAGAGTGCTTATCCTGCCTATGGCGGCAGAAGAGAAGACTATCGGTGGTATTATCATCCCCGATACAGCAAAAGAGAAACCCCTTCAGGGTAAAGTGGTAGCCGTTGGTAACGGTACAAAAGAGGAGGAAATGGTTATTGCTGTCGGCGACCAAGTACTCTATGGTAAATACTCCGGTACAGAACTGGAGTTCGAGGGTGAGAAATATTTAATAATGCGTCAGAGCGATGTATTGGCTGTTTTAGGATAATAATTTAGAGACAAACAAAACGTTTCTTATAAAAATAGAATTAGATTATGGCAAAAGAGATTCTTTTCAATATGGACGCTCGCGACCAGTTGAAGAAAGGTGTTGATGAACTTGCAAATGCAGTAAAGGTTACTTTGGGACCTAAAGGCAGAAATGTTATTATTGAGAAAAAATTCGGTGCTCCGCAGATAACAAAAGATGGTGTTTCTGTTGCCAAGGAGATTGAACTTGCCGATGCATATATGAACACCGGTGCGCAACTTGTGAAATCGGTTGCTTCTAAAACCGGAGACGATGCAGGAGATGGTACAACAACTGCTACAGTGCTTGCACAGGCTATTATAACAGAAGGATTACGCAACGTTACGGCAGGTGCAAATCCCATGGATCTTAAACGTGGTATAGACAAGGCTGTTACTAAAATTGTTGAGTCTATCAAGGCACAGAGCGAAGAGGTAGGTGCAAACTACGAGAAGATTGAACAGGTGGCAACAATTTCTGCCAATAACGATAGCGAAATAGGTAAACTCATTGCCGATGCCATGCGCAAAGTTTCAAAAGATGGTGTAATTACCATTGAAGAGGCTAAGAGCCGCGACACTACAATTGGTGTTGTAGAGGGTATGCAGTTCGACCGTGGTTATCTGTCGGCATATTTTGTTACCGATACCGAAAAGATGGAGTGCCAGATGGATAGTCCTTATATCCTTATATACGATAAGAAGATTACCAACCTCAAGGATATGCTTCCCATTTTGGAGGCTGCCGTACAGACAGGTCGTCCTCTCCTTATCATTGCCGAGGATGTTGAGAGCGAGGCATTGACTACATTGGTTGTAAACCGTTTGCGCTCACAACTCAAAATTTGTGCAGTTAAGGCTCCCGGTTTTGGCGACCGTCGCAAGGATATGCTCGAGGATATTGCTACTCTCACCGGTGGTATCGTCATTAGTGAAGAGAAAGGTATCAAACTCGAACAGGCTACACTTGAGATGTTGGGTAGTTGCGGTAAAATCACTGTCAGCAAGGATAACACAACCATCGTCGATGGTAACGGTAATAAGGATGCAATTGCTACACGTGTTGCTCAAATTAAGGCACAGATTGCCACAACAAAGAGCGACTACGACAAAGAGAAACTTCAGGAGCGTCTTGCGAAACTTGCAGGCGGTGTAGCCGTTCTCTATGTAGGTGCTGCTTCAGAGGTTGAAATGAAAGAGAAGAAAGACCGCGTGGATGATGCTCTTTGCGCTACCCGTGCTGCGATAGAGGAGGGTATTGTTCCCGGTGGAGGTGTAACATATATACGTGCTATCGACTCATTGGAGTCTCTTGTGGCTGTGAATGCCGACGAAAAGACCGGTGTAGAGATTGTGAAACGTGCAATTGAAGAACCTCTTCGTCAGATAGTAGCAAATGCCGGAAAAGAGGGTGCAGTTGTTGTTCAGAAGGTACGTGAGGGTAAAGGTGACTACGGTTACAATGCCCGTACCGATGTCTACGAGAATATGCTTGCAGCAGGTGTTGTAGACCCTGCAAAGGTAACTCGTGTGGCTCTTGAGAATGCAGCATCCATAGCCGGTATGTTCCTCACTACAGAATGTGTTATTGTAGAAAAGAAAGAGGATAAACCCGAGATGCCTATGGGCGCTCCCGGAATGGGTGGCATGGGCGGTATGATGTAAAAAATACCATCGATAGTAAAAATGGCAACTCAATATTTTGAGTTGCCGTTTTGGTTATCACATAGTATCTCCTTTAAAACGTATGATTACAGATATAAAAAATATTGAGATTGCCGAATACGATTATCCGTTGCCCGATGAACGTATTGCAAAATATCCGTTGGCTAAACGCGACGATTCTAAACTGCTGTTATATAACAAGGGTGTAATATCCGAAGACAAATTCTATAATCTGCCGGAGTATATTCCCAACGGCAGTCTTATGATATTCAATAATACAAAAGTTATTCAGGCACGTCTGCGTTTTAAGAAGGAGACAGGAGCACAAATTGAGGTTTTTTGCTTGGAACCTGAGCAACCGAACGATTATCAACTTGTTTTCCAGCAGACTCGGGAGTGTGTGTGGAACTGCCTTGTAGGTAACTCCGCTCGTTGGAAGAGTGGTGTCCTGTCGCAGCAGTTCATCGTGAATGATTCCGTTGTTACACTCTGTGCCGAACGCATATGTGCCGGGGCGGTAAACTCGGTACGCTTTACATGGGATGGTGGATGCTCCTTTGCCGAACTTTTAGAGGTTGCCGGGGAACTGCCTATCCCGCCATATCTGAACCGCAAAACCGAAGAGAGTGATAAAAGTACCTATCAAACCGTATATTCTAAGATTAAAGGTTCTGTTGCCGCACCAACAGCCGGCTTGCATTTCACTCCCGAGGTATTGAACTCTTTGCAAGAACGTGGAGTGGAACTTGCCGAGGTTACATTGCATGTGGGTGCAGGAACATTCAAACCGGTGAAGAGTGATGCCATTGGCGAACACGAAATGCATGAGGAGTTTATCGATGTAAGTGTTGAGTTGCTGAAGAAACTTATTGTATCCGGTGGAACTGCTATTGCGGTTGGTACCACATCGGTACGTACCTTGGAGAGTCTATACTTCCTTGGTGAGGCTGTGTACGAAAATCCTGAACTTACTATTGATGATTTGTATGTTCATCAGTGGCAACCGTATGAACGCGTACATAACTTACCGACTGTGGATGCTTTGCAGGCTCTTGTCGATTATCTTGAACGTCGTGGGGAGGAACGTGTACATTCGCATACACAGATAATTATTGCTCCGGGGTATAAGTATCGTGTTGTTAAGTCTGTTGTTACTAATTTTCATCAACCAAAGAGCACGCTGTTGTTGTTGGTTTCGGCATTTGTGAAGGGTGATTGGAGGGGTATTTACGATTATGCTTTGTCGCACGATTTTCGTTTTCTCAGTTACGGGGATAGTTCGTTGCTAATTTCTTAAGTATTGTCAGAGGAACTTAATTTGCTATAAGGGGTTCCGCGTTGCATAAACGTTCTCTCATTTAATGCCTCGGAATCCAAAGAGTTGTTCTTTCTTTAAACTTTTA
>CAZEKX010000115.1:0-3974 GCA_964512955.1 uncultured Bacteroidaceae bacterium | reverse complement strand
ACGCATAAAATAAACCCCAAAAGTTTTTTGTCTAACTTTTGGGGTTCACTTCACACTCCGGCTATTTTGAAATTGCTCCTATCAAATATGTTGATTTGTCAAAAAAAGATTTTGATAAGTTCGAATCAACGTATCAAGTAAATAATCAGACTGAAACAACCAATTTCCTTGATGTGCAGTTCGAGTTTATAAAAGGACGTGTTGAGTCGAAATATGTTAGAGAATGGATTAAGAAAGAGATGTCCGACGATGATGCTATAACCACTATTGCAATATGTCTACATAACCCTTCACAAAGTTTTGGTATGGCAATGTATTTACCTGATGAAGTCTATACAAGGGGAAGAGATGACAAGAATAGACCATGGGAAATTATAGATAAGGATAAAGTTGTTAACATATTCGTAAGACAAGAAAAAACAGGTTCGCTTATCAAGTCTTTTGGCGATGCAGCAATGTCAAGCAATGCAAAGAATAAAAAGTATGCAAATATCTATCCTTTTGGAATGGTAGATGACAGTTTTGCTATAAATTATTATTCTAATCATTTAGCCATGGCATTTAACTACATCTACGACTTTTATTTTGAATACAATAAAACCCTACCCGAAAGTATTCCTTCAATAAATGAACTTTTGACAAAGTGGAAATCATTATCTACATCTAACAAGTGGTCAAATCTGTATCTTGCAGACTCTATTGAATTCAAATTACGTTCCATTGGCTATGATGAAGAGAGTATCAGAACCGCAACTTTGTCTGATGAACAGATAGAAAGAATGGCTTGTACAGAACATTGCAGATGGAACATGGAAAAACTACTTATGGGTTATAGAGCATTAAGCAACAGAGAACAAATTGAAAAAACAGATACCAATAAACTTAAAAAGAACATGTTTGCTCATCATCTTATTAAGCCTTATAAAGATTTGACAGAAGATGAAAAACAGTTAGATAGAAATATCATAAAGAAATTACCGGATATACTTAGAATGTTGAATTAATAAATATAATAAAATGAGTGATATTAAACTTGTCGATTTTTTAAGAAAAACTAAATGTAATAAAATCTTAGCATTGGTTGGAGTCTTTTTCGCTTTATTGTTGTCTTGTGTAATAATAGTTGCAGGGGTTTATAAATATAATCCAGACAAACGTATCATTGATACAACCATAACTAAAGAATTAAAAGACAAACCATCTAATGATACAGTTTGCTGTATGCAGGTACACAAAGCGGAAAGTACACCAACTGTGATTACTGAAACAAAATACTATAATACCAATGGTATACTATTGTATGCAAGCATTTTGGTATTTATAATTCTGTCTCTATGGGGTACATTTACAGTATTACTTAAAGTCCTAAAATCCGAGAACGAGATAAGTTCCAAGATTTTAGATGTTCAAAAGGATATTTACAAGGAAACGCAAATGTGGGAATTGACAAAACAGAAAAAAGAATATGAGTTTTATGAGAAGATTGCACTGTATAAGCCATGCAATGGTCTTGAAAAATCATACAAAGAAACAGAACTTGACTTTAAAATAATAGAATTCGAAAAAATTGAGAAGGAAAAACTTCAGTTAAAGAAGGATAATAAAAATTAGATACTCCTAAAACAGATAAATCAGAAAATGATTCTCCTACATCTGAACAAAAGAATCAACCAAACCTATGACAGACCAACAAATAATAGAAGCATTGATTGCTCGGAATGAGCGAATGACTCAGCAGTTCTTCTTCGGGAACTGTCGTCCGCTATTTTTGAGCATCATTCGATATGTATTCCCATACGAGGTGGATTATGATGAATTCGTGAACGAATTCTATCTATACCTTATGGAGAACGATGCGTATCGTTTAAAACAGTTTCAAGGTCGCAGCACAATCTATCAATGGATGAAAATTATTGCTATTCGCTACTTCATTGCTAAGCGTGATAGTATGATAGATAATGAGTCAAAGGAGTCTCTTTTAGATAGTGTTGCACAAAATGAAACTGTTGATGGAGAAAAGAATATGACAGCAAAGATAGATATAGAACACCTATTTTCACTAATGCCAAATAAGCGTTATGTCTATGTCATCAGAAGATTGGTTTTGCAAGAAACCGAACCCAAAATAGTGGCTCAAGAACTACAAACCAATGTCGATAATTTGTACAACATTAAGAAGCGTGCTATTACAGCATTAACTGAAATAGCACTAAAAGAAGTAGAGAAATATGAAAAAGAAATCACTAAATAACATCTCGGCAGAGGTATTGGCAGCATTTCTCGAAGGCAACGCTACTGCACAAGAGAGCAAAGAGATATTTCAGACTCTCTCTGAAGATGCAGAATTGAGAGAATTATTACATATTTCTCAATCAGTAGATGCAGAGTTAGGTTTGACATCTCAAGACTGCGAGTTTATTCCAATGACTGCAATGGCAGCCTCTTGCGATGAAGGTAACTATTGCTGTTTAGAATGCGAGAAATATATTCTTAAGAATTTAGGCATAACATTCGACGAGCGCCAACTCCTCGACAACGCCTTACAGAATAAATGGGTCAAAGAGCAAGGAACAGCATTGCACAATGTTGGTAGACACCTCGAGAGTAAAGGTTTGATTGTAACACGACGATACAAATGCACCATCAAAGATATTACAGACGCACTAAATGCAGGCGAATACGTTATAGCAGCCGTTGATGGTGGTGAGTTGCTTGGTAATAGAATAGAAGAGATAAAAGAAGATATCTTAATAGGACAAATATCCGACCATACAGTTGTTGTCCTATCATGCAATGACAAAAACAAAACAGTAACAATATACGACCCGGCTTCATCCAAAGCCGAAGACACCTATTCTATGGAACAATTCAAAGATGCGTGGGACGATTCAAAAAATTATTTAGCAACAGCAACATTTAAAGATATGAAAACATACACCCCCAAACCGATAGATGTATCGGATGTAGAGTTAACCGAAGACCTTGACGAACTGCGTGAAGCCATTGCCGAAAATGCTCATGATATTTGGGCAGTAGATAGAATTGCCCAAGGATGGACCTATGGACCGCAACGCGACGATATTAAGAAAGAGAACCCATGTATGGTACCCTATTCCCAATTACCCGAAAGTGAGAAAGATTTCGACCGCAATATGGCTATGAATACTATTCGATTGATGAAGAAACTCGGTTATGACCTTATTAAACGCGAAGATACTGAACTGTACAAAGTACTAAAACTACGTATTCAGAATTCGGAAGAGGAGTTTCGTTGTCGTAGATGTGGAAATGTAATTTACAAGCATCAAATATTCTGCGACAATTGTGGTCTTGAGTTAAAAATGAATTGGGAATAAAGATAATATATTAAATTCTTAACATTAATTTTTTTGTTAATTAACCATTTAAAAATGTCGCAATGTTAGAAGTAATATTAGTATGTGCAATATTTGGGCTTATCATTTATTTATTAAGTAAAAGATTCAAGATAAGAATTTCTAAAGCAACCGATGCAGAGTCCGCTGTTCGAATAAGAAAATATTTTAGGATATATAGGATAATTGTTAAAGTCCTATTTGTTATTATTATGTTATTTGAAATAACATATTTAGCGGAAGTTTGGTTTCAAAATTTTGATAACGCATATTTGGCATTTAGAAATTTAATGGGAGTAGTAATTTTAGGAATGTTTGTATATTCAACAATGACACTTCCCATAAGTGGAATTACAATCTCTAAATTTAAAAAACATCATAAAGAATATGCTTTGTATCTTCGTGGTTTTTCTACAGACGATTATACTCCTGTAATGGAAGAGAAAGCAAAGAAAGCAAGGTCTATAAGAAATGGGACATATGCTTCATCAAAGAAAAAAGATCCACAACAAGAACCTTTTTCTGAAAAAGATTTTCAAAAAGCACTTAGAAGCTGTTTGAATTTTATTGAAAAATATTTTTATGTAAACGTATAATTTA
>CAZEKX010000114.1:0-4004 GCA_964512955.1 uncultured Bacteroidaceae bacterium | reverse complement strand
CGATGAAAAATTGTATCTTTGTAACGTAAATTAATATCTCTTATTAAGAGATATTGTAAATATTTTTTTCTTTTTGTGGTGTATAATATTTTCTACACAATACATCTTTTTACAACATTTTTATCTCTATTATAAAAATTGGCGATGTCTCACGACACCGCCAAACTAAAATTAACTGATAATTAAACATCTATATTTTAGAGAAAAATATACCTATTATTCAGCCCAGATATTGCCCCAATCGCCACGACGGTCGTTAGACAACTGAGTATCAATATCAACGTTGCCATCCTTCTTTGACAATGCAAGCATTGTCTCTGTCTCAATTTTTACCTCTGCCATTGCAGGTGTTATATAACTCTTTTTCATATCTCTATTCATCTTTTCTTACTTTACCAAAACCTTGTTACCATTCACAATGTAGATACCGGGGACAGTGATAGTCTCTATGCGACGACCGGTAAGGTCGTAGATTACGTTCACCTCTCCGTTTTCACCTTTCACCTCGTCGATGCCTGTTGTCATGCCATCCTCGAAACGGAAACTGAATCCGTTGCTACCCTGTGTTTCGGGTGCATTACTTATGGGAAGGTATGCCTTGTGGCTGCCGTTAGTAAATGAACCGCCTGTTGCAGTGCCGGTGTTGGTGTTTAAAGGATAGAGACCTATGGCATCGCTGTTGCTGCCGGCAGAGAGAATATATGCATCGGCATTAATTGTTGTCTTTGCCACAGTTCCGGCAAGGCTGTTCTCTGTAATAGCCTCTGCATCGTCTGTTATGTCGAAGTTAAATGTTGTGCTTTCTGTTAGTTCATTTGTAGCCTTCAATATCACTGCTGTATTTGCAGGAATTGTTGTCTCAATCTTTTTGAGTGTAGCAACAACACCCTCAAACCCACTAATGTAGTATGCCTCAATATCTGCAGGTATTGTGAGTGCTACAGGGGTATAAAGTGTTGCCCAACCTATCTGGCTTACTGTTACGGGAAGTGATGTAACCTCTTCTATAGACCAGTTATATCCGTTACGATCACCAATTACGCTTTGACTGCTTCCACTTCCACTGTCCAAGTAATCACCAGCACCATATATCCAATGATGATTTCCCGATTGTGGGTGTACCTCAATGTTGTAATAGCCAAGAGCCTTGTTATAGGCCCTGGGGAATGTTACTGTTAATGCAGTTGTAGATGGTGTTCGTTGGTTAAGATAATCTCCACTGTTATAGAATACAACATGTTCTCCATCGTAATATAGTATTGAAGTTGCATTACTTCCTGCCGAAGCATCCATTTTGCTACGGTCTTCACTCTCCTTCTTTGTTAAGTCCGAGGTTAAATATCTTTCACCGTCATGGCATTTAAAACGGTAGTAACCTGCTGTAGGCTTGTTTATTTCTGCATTATTAATGGCTGTTGTAAGGTTGTTGATTGCTTCAACTGTTTGTGTAATTGTGATTCCTTGGCTTGCATAAAGTGTTTCTGCCGCAGATATTGTGTTTCCAAGGTTTTCATCTTTATATTTTCCTAAACCATCGACATACAAACCTTTGGCATTGTCAATATGCAGTTTAAGTTCTGCTTTGTTTTCCTCTTCAGCAGGAATAACGTATGTACAGGTTCCTGTATCTGCATTAGGATTACCGGTATAGAATCCCATTTTATTACCGGTACCACCAAAATTACTCAAATAGGTGCTTTGGTTTTTATATGGTATAAAACCAAGTTTATCTCCGAAAGATTGGTCTAAAACCCATGCATAATGATAGTCTGTTGAAGCAGGGTCTACAATGTTCAATTTATCGGCTCCGCTAGTCGTATCGTAATAACCTATTACTTTACCATCGCCATTGTATGGGATAATCTGTAATGCGTAATGATAATCATTTGTCATTATCTCCTTGAAATACCAATACTGTGTATCTGCGCATGTAAAATCTACCAGATTTATGCAATTATCAGATAATGTGTAATAGTAGTTGCCACGTCCCGATTTCATTACATATAGTTTCGGGTTATTATCGTCTGTAGTCAACTCAAATGGGTATGTTGGCTTTGTTAAGGTTGCTTCGTTGAATGCTTTCAATGCTTGCTTGTAACTTTCTGTTGTTGCAGATGTTGAATTTAAAGCATCCTTTGCTACATCATAGTTTTGTTTGAGTAACTCACCCTGTTCTGTGTACTTTTCAATGACTAAATCAATTTCGGCAAAAGCCATGGTGTAATCTTTGCCATTGCTACTAACGTTATAATCCGATTCTGTACATGTTATACGTATATATCTGTATTGGTTACCGGCATCGTTTGTAATATTATATGGACCAAATTTGTTTGTACCACCCTTGTCTGTATTTAAGTTATCAGTAGTAAGCGTGTCAAGTCTTGTCCAAGTGTTTCCATCGGTGCTTGCTGTGATAGAACCTTTTTTAATGGCATTATAGTCGCCATTATTACGGTTTCTGTTAATCCATTCGATACTGAATTCTTCAAACTCTAATTCCGGTGCTAAATCAATCTGTAAGTAGTGATTCTCATTTATTGCACCGCCCCAGTTTGTACCAAAATGAGTAGTGTTGTCATTGTCAATCAGGTTGCTGAAGTTTCCATCTGCACCTCCCCACCATGCCTCTGTTCTGGCATTTGATGAGAACATGGACTCGGTAAGAATACCAATTTTTTCTCTGGCAGTAGTCACTGTATTGGCTAAGTTCTCTTTTGCTTCTATTTTCTCGGCCTCTGCATTCCATGTGCTTAACCGTGTCTCTAGGTCTTCGGGAGCATTAACTTCCTCAAAGTACCAATGAGAAGCATCAGCATCAACATACCAACCAACAATATTATTCCATGACCAGTGTGTGGCATTTCCGCTATTGGCTTTAGATACATTAAGAGTTTTGTATGGACCATTGGCTACACCAACTGATTGCACATATAATAGTGAGCCATTATATTTCTTGCCGGTCCATGTTTTAGATTGCCCTGTTGCATGCATGTAGTTTCCTGTTGAAAGGTTACGTACACGATAACCATCACAAAAACTCTCTAAATACCATTGCTGTGCCAGGTTATTCTCAGAGCCTGCTCTTGATACGATGTTGCCATTCTCTTCTGTTATAAAGTCGGCATGCACTTTGTTCTTTATAGTGTAAACTTTACCGGCTGCGATATCTGTAATCATGGGAGTATATTGAATGGTTATTTCAATATCTTCGTCGCCCATAACTTGTGTTGTATAGTCGTGGCTATATCCTACGTATTCAGGTGCTACAATATTTTCACCATTCGCTAAGAAAAGTGTGTTTGTAGTTGTTGCCGCATCTTTTTCCAATTTTAATGTGGCTACATGGTAACTATTCATGTCGTAAACATTATGCACGGTCCAACCTCCGGTTGTTTCGGCATTTTTGTATACAGGATTAGAGCCTGTACCTTGACAGTTAAACCAAACAGAATTGTCCGAAAGAACAAAACGGATAAATTTTGTATCATCCGCACCTGAAGCAAGTGTAAAGTTATAATTTAATGCATTGTATCCATTCGTTCCATTTGCAGTTGATGGCTCAACCGCTTTTATCTTTGCAGCATTGTCAATAGAACCAAATGAGATGTTGTCGTTTAATACACCTTTTTGTACGTATGAGTTCTCATCGCCATAGGTTAATTTAAGATAAAAAGAACCATCGGTATTGGGTATCCAATCAAACAGCACATTTTGTGATAGTGTTTCAATGTTGCTTGTTGCTGCAAACCAATGAGAGTTATTGCTATCTACGTTTTTTATAGCAATTCTTTGTGTTTCTGTCGCTGCATTTAACTCGTCTGCAGTGAGCATTGTACTAGGTTGTGCTATTGCTACAATTGTACATAGCAGTAGCGAAAAAATTAAAGTAATTTTTCTCATAATTTATTATTTGTTTAAGAGTCTATTAATTAGCGTTATATAAAATTACTATCTCTTGGTAAGAGATAGTAATTTACGTTACAAAGATACAATTTTTCATTGAA
>CAZEKX010000113.1:0-4378 GCA_964512955.1 uncultured Bacteroidaceae bacterium | reverse complement strand
TGTTCTGTGCCGGTTTTTTGCATCCTTTTTTCAAAAAAAGGATGAGAAAGAGATATGAGTGTAAAGAAAGAGAGGTTCATGGGGCACCGAGAAGTAGAAAAAGAAAACCTCCTTATTCTACTCAATAATTCCCGAAATTATAAAGCAAAATTCACCTTCCTCACCGGAGAATTCTCCCGCCGCTCTAACCATAGAAGAAATAGAAATTAGAAACAAAAAATAAAAATAATATGTAAAAATGATGTAAGTTTGTGAAAAAGTACTTACATTTGCAGTTGCTACAAACGAAAAACAAGTGAAAAGCCGAAAATTTCACCGTTTTTCGGTAAAATTTTCGGCAACTGTTACGTTTACAACCCCCTAATGGGTAAAAAACTTTGTGGTAAAGATATTAATAAGGATATAGAAATATTTTTAAATATTATATAGATAGTTTTTTTATTATTAATCAAAATCAAAAAGTTATGAGAAAAATTACTCTCTTCTTGTCTATGCTTATTGCAATGACAACGACAGTAGTTGCTCAAAGCGCGGTAAATTTAACATTTACCCGTGCAGACCAGAGTATTGCTGTAGCCATTACAGATGAGAATGGTGCAACAATCGAAGGTGCAACAGCAACAGTTGCTTTATCGGGTAGTACATCTACTTGGAAGAGCAATGGAGAACTTGCAACATTGACAAATGTGATTTGTCCCGATGTTAATGCAAACACAAACCCCACTATCGAGATGGCTATTACCATTAATGGTTTTGGTAGCAAGAAACTGACATCTTTGGGTTTGGACATCCACGGTTTAAACGGTAGTGGTAATCATCAATCTAATGGTGATGCTGAGCCTAACCGTCATTGGAACGTAGATGTTAAAGCGAACGACGCATCATTTGCATCTTACACCGATTTGGAGATTGCAAAGAACTGCGTAACAGATGGTGTTAC
This sequence comes from uncultured Bacteroidaceae bacterium, assembly GCA_964512955.1. GTDB lineage: Bacteria > Bacteroidota > Bacteroidia > Bacteroidales > Bacteroidaceae > HGM04593. The sequence continues at coordinate 3,438 of CAZEKX010000113.1, read as the reverse complement.
ACACAAAATGCACAATGCAGAAAATGTAACAGCAACAGAAGTTACAGACCCGGTGACTCTTAAACTTACAATTGGCAAAGGTACCGATAACGGTGGTTGCTTCTTTGGTTTAGAGAAAGTTGTGCTTGGTGTTGAAGATGTTCAGGTTACTCCCGAATACGAAGCATCAGTTACATTGAACCCCGCAACATTGCCTATGACCGATGTTTATGCTTGGGCTACAGTAGAGAACAACGTTGCGACATTCACAGCAGAGGTTTACAATGACAAATACGAATTTGTTGGTTGGACAAGTGGTACAGAGACCGTTTCTACCGACTTGGTTTACACAGAGACTCTTACAGCAAACCGCGAACTCGTTGCAAACTTCCAGGAGAAGGTTGTTGCATACGAAGCATCAGTTACATTGAACCCCGCAACATTGCCTATGACCGATGTTTATGCTTGGGCTACAGTAGAGAACAACGTTGCGACATTCACAGCAGAGGTTTACAATGACAAATACGAATTTGTTGGTTGGACAAGTGGTACAGAGACCGTTTCTACCGACTTGGTTTACACAGAGACTCTTACAGCAAACCGCGAACTCGTTGCCAACTTCCAAGAAAAGGCTACAGAGCCTAGTGAACCTGCTGTTAAATGGTATCGTGTAAAAGAAGTATCTACAGGTGAGTACATGAATGTATTCTCTTACGATCCCGCTGCTGAGCAAGGCGCTTACGGTCTTGTAAATGTTGCCGCTTACAACGAAGAGGGTGCAGACCAAATCTTTACTTTGGAGGCAGCAGAGACCGAGGGTCAATACTACTTGCGTACACAGAACGACTACTATGTAACTACTGCTGCTTGGAACGTAAACGTTTCTAACGCAGGCAAGAGTGCTATCATATTCGAGGAGACAACAGTTGACGATTTGACAACATACGTATTGCGCGATCCTAGCAAGAATGCAAGCCAGAACTACTTCAAGATTGGTCCTGTAGACGCAGGTGCCGCTTCCGGTAACTTTGTATATTGCAATGCCGCTGCTGATATAAAGGCTACTTGGGTACTCGAGGAGGTTGTAGCAAAAGAGCCTGAGACTCCCGCTGAACCTGTAGTTCTCGACTTTACTACAAACGATGTATGGGGACTTCCTCTCTTGGATAATGTCTCTTTTGCCGGTCAGAAGACTGTAGGCGAGTACAATAATGGTACATACACAATCACTATCGACCCCACAGCAAACGCTGGTCAGTTCTACTTCGACAACAATAACTTGCGTTTGCAGAAGACCGGTTCTAAGATTGTTCTTCCTGCATTCGACTTCCCCGTTGCTAAGATTGAGGTTGTAGGTCTTGCTACATCATCATACGCTAATGTTGATATGAACGTATATGTTGGTGATAATGCTGTCAGCACAGCATGCACAGGTTCTACCGGTACCAATGTTTACGAGATTGCTGCAGCAAGCCAGGCTGCCGGTACTATCTACGAACTCGTAATTGGCGAAGCAGGTGGTGCTTATTCAAGTATTATGAATATCACAGCAATCAATATCTATCCCGGTGAGGAAGGTGGCGATGTTGTAGAGCCCGTAATTGAGGTTGCTGCTCCTGTATTGGGTGACGAAAATACCAAGAAGTACTTCGACCTATATGCAAAAATCCCTGTATCGGCTACATTCCCCGAGAATGCTACTGAAACTGCAATCTACTACACAACAAATGGTGACGAGCCTACAAAAGAAAGTCTTAAGACAGAGTCTGGTTCTAGCATAGCAGTTAGTTCTCATGTTGGTACAACAATCAAGGCTGTTGCTTACTGCGTGGTTAATGGTACAGAGTACTATAGCGAGGTAGCAACCGCTACATACTACGAGGCTGTAACATCTCTCTACGAGATGTCGGGTGCTGTAGAGACTGGTAAGAAGTATATGCTCGTTGCCGACCTTTGGGGTACAGAATACAATGCAATGACTCCTGCTGAATCTACTCCTACTAAGACTCTTGCAGGTGAAACTGTTACTGTAAACGATGTGTTTGTTGAGTCTCTCGACTTCTTCGCATTCACATTCGAGGCTGCAGGTACAAACTATAAGATTAAGGATGCTACCGGCATGTATCTTGGTTTCGACGGTATGACTGCTTCGTTCGTACTTAGCGAGACTGGTGTTGCCGAGGCTACATCAATGGCTTCTTACGACTGGACTGTAACACTTAACGAAGACGTTGCTTCAATATCTATCTTCGGTCGTACACTTGCGATGAGCGGAACATCTTGGAAAACTGTAACAAACGTTACAATGACCGATGTTCTTCCTCAACTCTATGTTGCAAGAGAGTATCCTACATTGAACGTTACTCCTAATTCTAAGGATAAACAAGAGACTCTGAAGGAGATTGTTATCTCTTGTGCGACAGGTTTGGAAATCGACGAAGAGGCAGGTGAAATTGTTGTAAGAGACCAGGGAACTTCTAAGCAGGTTGTTGTAAATCCCGGTACCGATGATGAGTACACCGATTGGGTAATGGAATACAACTACTTCGAATTCACTGCTAAGATGAACGATGAGGGTACTGCATACACAATTGCTCTTAACGAGGAGATTACTGTAACTGGTGATTACGAGTTGGTAGTTCCTGCCGGTTACTTCATTATTGAGCCTGCAGGTTACAACAAACCTTGTGAGGACCTCTATGAAACATTTAATGTTGTTGCTAACGTACCTTTTGTTGTTGACAACGTAACTCCTACTAACGGTAGTGCTGTTGCATCACTCAAACGTATTGAAATCGACTTCTCTGACGATATTAACGAGTTGAATGATGCATTCGATGTGTTGGATGCTGCCGGTAATGTTGTAACAACCGCTGCTACAAGTTATTTTGATGCAGATGGTAATTACTTTAAAGATTACAGCATGGTTGCATTGGAACTCGCGACAGAGATTACCGAGGCAGGTACTTATACAATTATTATACCTGCCGGTAAGTTCTATGTTACCGCTTCTTACGAGGGTTATGACCAGGCTACCGGTGAGTATATCTATAGTAAGGTAAGTGACGAGATAACTCTTACATTCACTGTTGATCCTGCATTGGGTATCGAGAATGTAGAGGGTGAGAATGGTGAGACTGTAATCTTCGACATCACAGGTCGCAAGATTGAGACTATCACCGCTCCCGGTATCTACATCGTTAACGGTAAAAAGGTGCTGGTTAAGTGAGAGTAATAAAGGTTAAGTAAACTTAATCGATAAACATAAAAAAGGTATCGCATTTTTGCGATACCTTTTTTATGTTTATTATTTCTATAGTAGAATAGGGTTGTTCTCCTTTGAATTCCGAGAATTCAAAGGAGAAAACTACCTAATTTCCCCTAGTGTAGAACAAGGTAGTTTTCTCTTTCTATTTCTCGGAATTTCTTTTAAAAATTTATTGTTTCCTTATACATTAC
>CAZEKX010000112.1:0-4469 GCA_964512955.1 uncultured Bacteroidaceae bacterium | reverse complement strand
AAGAGATAGTTACGGTATCCCAAAAAGAGAGTCTCCTTATAAAGCAATTATAGATTCAATGCCTGTATGGACCCCCGGCAAAGTTGGTGGTAAGGCAACCCGCTTCTGTTATATGTTCGATAATATATATAATTCTAAACCGGCAGGGGATATAAATGTTATGAATATCGGATATGAATCAGATAAACATAAACTCATAGGTGGTTGGGTTTTGTTAAATCGATTTGGTGAGGCTGTTAAAATGTTCCCTCTTTTCGAAGAGGGTGATCATACTATTATCAATATTAATTTAAATTATCAGATTATTGTTCAAACCGGGGATAAAGAACCTATTGAACTCGACTTCCAATTACTTCCAGATAATGAATATATATTGGATTCCATTAGAGGACATTACAATATAAATGAGTCGGCAGATGTTCTCACTATGTCTTATACCGATATAAATAACAAAGAGCAACAGTTGATGTTTGCTAAACATACAATAAGAGTACTTTGTCTACCTCCTCCTCCAACAGCAAAACAGATTACCGACATCTTGGAAATCGTAGAGAATGATGCCGAATATGATAAGAAGGAAATAATCTCTTCCGATAAACCAACAGTATTGAATGAACCATCTACAGAGGACGAGATTTTTAACGTGGTAGAGGACGAACCCGAATTCCCCGGTGGTATGCAGGCACTTATGAAATATTTGCAAGACAATATCAATTATCCTCGTATCAGTCGCGAGAACGGTTCGCAAGGACGTTCTTATGTAAACTTCGTTGTAAACACCGACGGTTCTATTACAGAGGTGCAGACTTTGAAAAGTTCCGGAGACCCCTATCTCGATGAAGAGGCTGTACGCGTTGTAAAGAACATGCCTAAATGGAAACCCGGTAGGCATGGAGGTAAGCCTGTGCGTGTTCGCTTTACATTACCTGTTATGTTCCGACTTCACTAATTTACATTAATAATAAATCTGCAGATGAAACGTATCCTATTTTTAGTAATATTATTATTGTCGCTTACTGCGCAGAATTCTTATGCTCGCTACATAAGCAGAGCATGGTGCCATGCTGGCGACAGTATGACAGTAAAGAACGATACAATAATATCCGATTCCGTTGTACGTCCCGTTGTCGATAGCCTTACTGTGCCCATCGATACTATCTCTGTTGCCACTATAGCCGATACTTCATCTGTAACTACAACCGATACACTCCCCACACAAACCGATTCATTGCGAAATCCATTTGTAGAGGATGCCAAGGCACCAAAAAGAGAATATAAACACTTTAAGGTAAACAAACGTTCCGACAAAGACTACAATAATCTATGCTCCTACTATAAGAGTATAATAAAAGTGGAAAAAACCCCCGATGCATGTTACTTGGAAACCCTCCCCGATGCATACATGGCATGGAAAGAGGCTTTCAACAGTCGAGAGAATCGTAGTGTCGAACTATACTTCGATGGTGTTACAATAATCATGGGATGTGTTATGAACGACACCACAAACAAGAACTACGATAATATAAAACTGCATCGCGAAGAGATAGAGGAACTTTACGACCTTGCAGTGGAGAATGTCGATGACATAAATAGTCAATTGGACCTTTCCGGTGGTGCCGACTCTATTACCGTTGCCGAACTGCGTTCGCAACAGATATCATATTACAACGAATTATGGAATATGGATTCAATATTTCATAGTACAGACCAAGGGCATAACAAATATTATAGTGTCGATTCTATACGTACTCATTGGGCTAATAAGCATGTACATGATAGTTTAGAGGTGTATAAGTTATATCCTTGGTATTGCGATATGGTCTATTCCGAATCAAAACACATTAATCCGATTCACCTACAAGAATTTGCCGGGATTTGCCACATGAAGATCGTATATGATATAAGAAAATACGACTTAGAAAATAAAGGTGGATATTTGGCAAATTATGCAAAAGAGAAATTGGAAGCCGACAAGGCGCAATGTGAGGCACGATTCGATTACTTTATTGAGATTGAAACAGATCCTAAATTAAAACACAACTACGCTATTTACAAGGATAAGAACGTTGATGATGCATTTAAAGAAGCACTTTCTGCATTTATAGATGGCGATTTAGATAAGTTGGAAGAACATTGGAAACAAGAGTTGGCTAAGCCCGGTACAACAATAGAGGATTACCAAAGATTATACAATGGTAATTTGAAAAAATCTCTAACATCTGAAACTTATTTGCTTGCATGTCGCTATCTGTACGATAGGGAACCTACGTACGAACTTGCATTGGATATAATTAAACGTTGCATTGCACAAAAAGAGTTTGCTTCTTCTATTAAGTATTACAAAGATGCTTTTGAATTCGAGGAATTCAAACAATTAAGTGATTTTGAGAAAGCAAAAGAGTTTGTCAAATATGCAGGCGTCCAGATGTATGCAAATCAACCAAATGTTGCATATAAAAGTTTATGCAAAGCAATGGAACTTGCTCCCGATTATCCGGAGCCATATTATTTCATTGCCGAAATGTGGACTATGTATGCATGGAATAAAACAAATTCGAAAAATGATCCTTGGGAATGTTTTCGCTATTGTATAGCATCTGATTACTACAATAAGGCACTATGGATGTTGAAAAATTTGAATGCTATGACAGATATAAAATCCGATCTCGTTGAGAAAAGGATAAATGATAGAATATCTATGTGTGCAACACATTTCCCGGATTATGATAAAGTTCATAATTGTGGTTATGAGGTGAAACATGGTAAGCAGACAATACCTTTTAAAATTGGAGAGTCTTTAACAGTACCTCGTTGGGGTGGTAAATTTACCTCGGTTATACGTGCAAGAAAATAACAAAGTGATAACTATGAAATATAAAAATTTAAAACTAATTCTTTTGGTAATATTCAGCATTGTAATATTGCCGGTATATTCATTTGATAATGATTCTTTATCTGTAGAAACTGATACAACGAAAATTACATACGAAGAAAGAATGGATAATCTTGAGGAAGATTGTAAACGTCTTTTGATGTTAAACAATACCCTTGAAAACTATCAAAAGATATATAATAGTCCTTTGAAGTATTATCAGGAGTCTGAAACTTATTTGCTTGCATGTCGCTATCTGTACGATAGGGAACCTACGTACAAACTTGCATTGGAGATTATTAGGCGTTATAATAGACGAAAAGAGTATGCTTCTTCTATTAAGTATTACAAAGATATTTTTGAATTCGATGAATTTAAACAATTAAGCGATTTTGAAAAAGCAAAAGAGTTTGTCAAATATGCAGGCGCCCAGATTAATGCATATCAACCAAATGCTGCATATAAAAGTTTATGCAAAGCAATGGAACTTGCTCCCGATTATCCGGAGCCATATTATTTCATTGCAAATATGTGGACAATGTATGAATGGGGTGTAAAGATTTCGAAAGATGGGCTTTTGGAAAGTTTTCGTTATTGTATTGCAACAGACTACTATAACAAGGCATTAAAGATGTTAAAAGATTTGAATGCTATGAAAGATAAGACAGATACAAAATCCAATCTCGATGAGAAAATGATAAATTTTAGAATATCTATGTGTGCAACACATTTCCCTGACCTTAATGACATCCATATTAATGGTTATAGAGCGCAATATGGTAAAAAGAGCATATCTTTTAAAATTGGAGAATCTTTAACAATATCTCGTTGGGGTGGTAAATTTACCTCGGTTATACGTGCAAGAGAATAGGATATATGTGTTTTTATTAAATATCAAAATAGGCAAACCAACAGAGGTTTGCCTATTTTGATATTTTTACCAATTTGTTTGTTGCTGTTTTTTATTGGAAGATGTTGTAAGGCTTTAAATGGTTTTCTCTCTTTTAAAGTTTTGTTGGTGTGTTGGGTGGTTAAATAGTTGAATTGGGTAGTTCTCTCCTTTGAATTCCGAGGCATTAAATGAGAAAACGTTTATGAAAGAGTTCTCTCTTTCTACTTCTCGGTGCCCCATGAACCTCTCTTTCTTTACGCTAGTATCTCTTTCTCATCCTTTTTTCAAAAAAAGGATGCAAAAAACCGGCACAGAACAAAAACAGTCATTTTGCGCTTTGTTCACAAGTCGCAAGCGACATTCTTCAGTCGCGCAAAATTTGTCGCAATCAACTATTCGCTCAAACATTGGGGAGAGGACAACTCGCTCTTCACGCAATAACAGCATCGCGAAACACATCGCTCTACATATCCTCCCCTGTTTCCAATGTTTGAACGGTTGCTTGCTGTGTTTTTGACAGTGCCGAGGCTTTAGAAGTTACCTTTGCTATGCAAAATGCTACGAACCACCTTATGGCTTTACCGCGTAAAAAGGTAATATTTAAAATAACCGGCACCGTAAGTGAAACAGTTTGTGGTAGATAAATATTTGGAATAGGGTGAAAGCCCTTGCAAGCGAACGAAACCAAACTTGTTTGAGTTTTAC
>CAZEKX010000111.1:0-4510 GCA_964512955.1 uncultured Bacteroidaceae bacterium | reverse complement strand
CAAAGTCGTGAGCAAGGTGGGGATTTTGTTGCACTTCTATCTTGACAGTATATTTATAAATAAAAATCCCTGCTACAAATTTGTAGCAGGGAAAACTCAAAGAAATTTTTATATAGTTGGAATTTTATACAACTCCTTGTGCCATCATTGCTTTGGCAACCTTAAGGAAACCTGCAACGTTTGCACCTTTAACATAGTCGATGTAACCATCCTCACGTGTACCATATTTTACACATGCTTTGTGTATGTTGTGCATAATCTCATGTAATTTTTCATCAACCTTTTTACTGCTCCAGTTGAGTTTGTATGAGTTCTGCGACATTTCGAGACCCGAAACGGAAACACCGCCTGCATTTGACGCTTTGCCGGGAGCATAAAGTATTTTTGCTGCCTGGAATGTGTGAATTGCCTCGGGAGTAGAGGGCATATTTGCACCTTCGGATACAGCAATGACTCCATTGGCTACTAATTGTTTTGCATGTTCACCGTTTATCTCGTTCTGTGTTGCAGAGGGGAGTGCAATATCTGCTTTCTCACCCCATGGTTTGGCGTCTGCTACATATTTGCATCCGTATTTGTCGGCATACTCCTTGATACGTCCTCGACGTACATTCTTGAGTTCCATAATGAAGTCTAATTTCTCGCGGTCGATACCATCGGGGTCGTAGATGTAACCGTTGGAGTCGCTCATTGTTAATACTTTACCACCAAGTTGAAGCACTTTCTCTACGGTGTACTGCGCTACGTTTCCTGAACCGGAAACAAGACATGTCTTACCTTTGATGTCCATGCCACGTGTCTTTAGCATCTCTTGCAAGAAATAAATATTTCCATATCCGGTTGCTTCGGGACGAATGAGTGAACCTCCGAACTCCAATCCTTTACCGGTGAATACTCCGTTGAATTCGCGTGTCATCTTTTTGTACATACCGAACATGTAACCAACTTCGCGACCGCCAACACCGATGTCACCGGCAGGGACGTCCATTTCGGGACCTATATGGCGCCATAATTCGGTTATAAATGCCTGACAGAAACGCATAACCTCGGCGTCGCTCTTGCCCTTGGGGTCGAAGTCGGAACCACCTTTGGCACCTCCCATGGGGAGTGTGGTAAGGGAGTTTTTGAATGTTTGCTCAAAAGCAAGATATTTAAGTATACCTACATTTACAGAGGGATGAAAACGAATACCACCTTTATATGGGCCAATAGCGTTGTTGTGCTGTACGCGATATCCTGTATTTACTTGAACATTACCTTTGTCATCGGTCCATGTTACACGGAATGTGAATATACGATCGGGTATACATAAACGTTCAATAAGGTTGTTTGCTTCAAATTCGGGATGTTTATTGTATTCTTCTTCAATTGAGTGTAAAACCTCTTCTACTGCCTGAAAATATTCAGGTTCATTGGGAAATCTCTTTTTTAGGTTCTCTAATGTAGTCTCTACTTTCATTTTTTATTGATTATTTATTGTTCTTTCAAATGTGTATATGGCGTGTTGCCTTGTTTCGGTTGCAAAGATAATACATTTGCGAGATAAAAATGAAGAAATGAAAGGTTTTTTTTTGAAAAAAAAGAAAAATGTTTGTTGCATGTGAAAAAAAATGGATTTTGTTTTGATTATGGGCTTAATTTTAGACTTTTTGTAAATAGTGAATATTGTTTCTTTAATACCTTATATATAATAATATGTCTATATTCCTTACTTTTTGTAGTATCAATATTGCTTTTTGTGAAAAAATGTGTAAAAAAATGTTCGTTTGCAGGTAATAACCGTTTTTATTTGTAACTTCGCACCCGAAATATTGTGAAAATAATATAGTATGATTAAAAAAATAACTCTTTTTCTTGCGTTGCCGATGTTTCTTTTTGCATCCTGTATTCAGGATGAGGCGCCAAATGCCGAATGTGATATTTTGGCATTTGAGGAAACGTGGCTCCAGGAAAATAAGGATATTATAATAGGTACTCCTATTGTGGAGAATGACCGGGTGTCTGTGTTGTTGAAAATGGGAACCGACCGCACTGCGCTAAATCCCTCTTTCGTGCTTACTCAGGGGGCAACACTTACAATGGTTGCTGCCGATGGAAAAGAGGTTGAAGCGAATGGTGTTGCTCGCAACTTTTCAACTCCTCAAATATATATAACACACTCCGAGGATGGTGCATGGAGTAAAGAATACAAAGTTGCGTTTGTGTATCCCAATATGTTGAAAACATTGTCATTCGAACATTTTGCGTTCGATGGTGGTCATAATAAATATTATCGTTGGGTGGAACTTGCCGATGCCGATTCGCTTAACTATTGGACGAGTGGTAATGCCGGTTTCGCTTTTACGGGTAGGGGTACAACACCTTCGGATTATCCTACTTCGGTTTCGGAGAACGGGGTTAATGGTAAATGTGTAAAACTCACTACTCGCGACACCGGTATGTTTGGAAAACTTGCAGGAATGCCTATTGCCGCCGGAAATATTTTCATAGGTGAGTTCGATAGTGAGAATGCTATGAAAAAACCGCTCGAGGCAACACGCTTTGGGTTGCAACTTGTTGCTAACAAACCATCTAAAATAACAGGGTGGTACAAGTATACTCCGGGTGAAGTGTTCACCGATAAAAAGAAAAACGAAGTTCCCGATCGTAGTGATGCTTGTTCGATATATTCTGTTTTGTTCGAGGTCGACCCCGAAAATTTTGTCCCGTTGGATGGCAGTAACGTGTTGTCGAGTGAACGTGTGGTGATGGTCGCTCAACTTGAGAACCCCGGAGAACCCGACGACTGGCAATCTTTTGATATACCATATAAATTGCGCGATGGTAAAACTTTTGATTTAGAGCGTCTTGCAAACAACGGCTATGCAATAACTGTAGTGGCTAGTTCCAGTAAGGGTGGCGACTATTTTGAAGGTGCTGTCGGCAGTACTTTGTATATCGATGAGTTTACAATTGCATGGGAAGGCGAGTAAGTAGGTTAATGCGTATGAAGAAGATAATATTTACACTTATTGCTGTTTTTGCTACTATTGCGTTGTGGGCGCAAAATGGCAAAACAAATATAACCGAGAAAGAGTGGGTTTTTCGTGTTGCAGCAGGATATAACTTGGGTGGAACTGCTCCATTGCCTCTGCCACGCGAAATACGCAGTATCGATGGCTTTAATCCCGGTTTGAACTTTGCACTCGAAGGAAGTGTGCAGAGACGTTTTGAGGGAACGCCTTGGGGTGTTATGCTTGGTTTACGATTGGAAACAAAAGGTATGGAAACCGATGCCAGGGTTAAAAACTACCATATGGAGGCTGTCAATAGCGACGGAAACGGCAAGGTTGTTGGTGCTTGGACCGGTATGGTGAAAACGCGTGTTAAGAATAATTATCTATCGGTGCCTCTTTTGGCAACTTATACTATTGGCGGTAGGTGGACATTGTCGGCAGGTCCTTATGTCGCATGGATGTTCGACGGTGAATTTACCGGTGAGGCTTACGATGGTTATATACGCGATCAGAATCCTACAGGTGAAAAGGCTGAGGTTACATGTGCTGTATACGATTTCAGTAGTAACCTTGAATCGTTGCACTATGGTGTGCAGGCTGGTGGCGAATATCGCGTTACTGAGCGTTTTGCTCTATATGCAAATCTGCAATGGGGCTTAAACGGTATTTTCCCGTCCGATTTTGGCAGTGTAACATTCGACCTTTATCCCATATATGCAACATTGGGCTTTGCTTATATGTTTTAATAGAAAACAGAGAATTTAATTATAATACAAACTTAAATTTTAGCGTATGAAGAAATTTTTACTCACAATGGCTATGGCAACAGTGGCAGTTTTTGCTATGGCGCAAACCGCAAATTACAAAGATCAACTTGTAGTAACCATCGACGGAGAATCTTCTCCGGCACAGGAGTCTACAATTGAGGTTGTGGATAATGGTGATAAAACCTGTAACCTTACTCTTAGAAACTTCTATTTAATAGATAGTGGTTTTGAAATGCCTATTGGTACGATTGTTCTTACAAACATCCCTGTTGAGGATACCGATAAAGGTTATTCTACAATTCTTGCCAACCAGAACATAGTAATTCAACCCGGTGATACAGAGAATAATTGGCTTGGACCTAATCTTGGTGAGATACCTGTAAAACTCGATGGTAAAATGTCTGCCGATAAACTCTATTGTTCAATAGATATCGATATGTCTGCAAGTTTGCAGCAGATAATAAAAGTTGTTTTTGGTAGCGACTTTGTTGATACATCTATCGACGCTGTTGTAGCAGAAGATGGCGGAGCGCTTGTATTCGATATGCTTGGACGTCGCGTTAAGGAGATTGTTGCTCCCGGCATCTATATTGTTAATGGCAAAAAGACAATTATAAAATAAGAGTATATAGAGATAGTTGTTTTACTTTTCTCTGTTTGGTCTCCGCCTTTTTGGCGGAGACTTTTTGTTAAGTTTATACTGTCAAGATAGAAGTGCAACAAAATCCCCACCTTGCTCACGACTTT
>CAZEKX010000110.1:0-4554 GCA_964512955.1 uncultured Bacteroidaceae bacterium | reverse complement strand
TAATTGAATTAATGTATATAGTCTTAAATAAATTTGAAATCTCTTAGTTCATAGAGGCGCGGAAGAATACCCACCAAACAGACAATATAAATTTACCCCCCCCACTAAATATATTTATATAAAAGATGGGCTTTTGTGTAAAAAATTCACTAAAACAGAGAAAACTTAATTAAAAATTTTTGTAAGTGAAAAAAAAATCCAATATTTGCACGATAAAACATATTGGGCATTTTGGGTATCAAGGGGCGCAGTGAAAACACTGAGCCGCACAAAGCCAAAACACTATATAAATAAAGTAACAAAAAAACGAGAGATAATAACTAAACTTAATTTATTAACCAAAATCAATTGTTATGAGAAAAAATCTATTTTTCTTCTTGCTGTCGTTGGTTTTCACAACTACAGCATGGGCAGAGGGTTATGACGTAGTCAACACAGGTGAAAAGACCCGTACTGACCGTAATGTTACAACCCTTAAACTCAATTCAATCTACGCATCTTACGCGGGTAACACAGTGAACCTTACTGCAGAGCAGTACGGTATGGCTTATGCCGACCTCACTGAGAGCGCTACAATGAAAGCCGCTGCAGGTGAGACTGTTACTTTGGATGTAACTTACCGTGGTTCTTGGATGCACGGTTACCTTTACATCGATGCAAACGGTGACGGTACATTCACAGCAGGTCTTGCTGACGATGGTTTTACTCCTACAGGCGACTTGGTAAGTTATTCTAACGCAAGTCCCGATGAGTCTACTTGGTTCAACAGTAAAGGTGCGTCTGATAGCAACAGCACACATGTGCTTCCTTCGTTTGTAACTCCTACAAAGGCAGGTAAATACCGCGCTCGTTACATGCTCGATTGGAACAGCATCGATCCTAAAGGTGTTACTCCTGGCTTTATGGATAATGGTGGTGTTATCATCGACTTTATGTTGGAGATTACAGGTTCTTACAACTTCTCGGTAGGTAAGCAGGTTACAAGCCTTGCTGACATCAAAGCCGAACAGGCATACCTCTTGAAGTACGATGCAATGCCCGAGGTGTTTAATAATACAACCGGTCCCGGTAGCGATTTGTATATTGCAATGACAAGCAATGAAAATACAGGTTATGAGAAGGCTGCCGATGTTACAGTTAAGTCTTTGACACAGTTTATCCCCACGGAGAACGAGAACGAGTACATCATCTACCAGCCTATCATGGGTACTTACCTTGGTGATGCAGGTCGCTGGAGTGGTGGTTATTTGCCCGACAATTATCATGGATGGCAACGTTTCTACAACGAGGTACGTGTTGCACAACCCGTTAAACTTACCGATGCAGGTAACGGAGAGTTCTATATCTCTTATCTTTTGGATGAGTATTACGATGCTAACGGTATAAAAGGTGAGGCTAATGTCGATGTATATGTCGGCTTGGTACAGCATGCACAATATCGTTGTTTTGCTAAAACATTGTTTGAGCAGATGGATGGATTCTCTCTCGATGGCTCTGATTTTGAAAATAAAGGATACGGTCTTCCCGTAGACTTTAGAGTTAAGATTGTTGAGGCAGATGGCGTTAAAGAGGTGTTAGAGGTTAAAACTCAGGCTGACATTGAGCGTGAGGTTCTTGAAACTCTCGTTAAACAGGTAACTCCATTGAACGATGCTAAGTATCAGTTTGTATTTACAAACAATGCAGACGAGGCAGCGAGAATAGACCTTACAAAGTTCCCCGCAGCGTTGGAGGCTGCACAGGCTCTTGTTGATGCAAAATCACAGGATGTTGCCGCTATTAGAGATGCAAAAGCAACATTGGAGACTGAGTCTGTTAAGTATGGTTACTACATTCTTCAGTTCATGAATGTTGAGGCTGCCGATACTAAGTATCAGTGGACATCTACTATGGAGGCAGGTAAATATCCAGCATCTGCTCAAAACGACTTGGCTACTTTGAAACAGAATACAGCTGCTCTTGCACGTGAACTCTGTTCAGGTGCTTTGGCTAACCCCACAGTTGTTGGTACTCCTGCCGATGCAGTAAGCAAGGTTGCCGAGGGTTATGCTGGCTTCGAGGCATTCTGGGCTTTGCGTTATCCCGATACATACGAGACACTCCCCAGCATGAGAGTATTGACCGGTAGCATGGTTAATCTTGCCGATCAGCCCGATACAGATGGTAACACAGAGGACGATGGCGAAGGCCACAAGAACCAGAGAGTAAAGACACAACTCTATCTTGGTGAGAATGTTGACGGTGTACGTCTTACCGTATTGCGTAATATCCCCGGTAACTCTTCAAACAACGGTTTCTTTGGCGATTATCCCATGGTTGCTCTTGGTGAGTTGAAGGTTTACGATGCTACAGGTGCCGAGGTTCTTCTCAGCGAAAGCAACTTTGTTGCAAGCGCAACAGAGGTGAACGAAGGTTTTGACAGCGGTGTTGCTCGTCTTTGCGACGGCGACTGGTCGGGTGCAGGTTCATACTATCACTCTCCTTGGATGGGTAACGCTCTCAGCGAGCATATTTGGATCGATGTTACATTCCCCAGCGCTATGAGCGTATTCACAGTAGAGTTAATCAGCCGCGACCTTAGCACAAACGGTGGTACACTCTCTCTCTTCCCCGACTCAGTGGTTATCACACCGGTTGGTGTTGAGTACGACCCCATGTACTACACAGAGAATGTTTACAATGCAACACGTGGTGCACGGGTAACAAGCCTCGACCAACTTACCGATGGTTTGTATGTAATAGAGGGATTGCTTAACACTCACCCCATCTTCGGTCAGGATGAGTATGGCGATGTACAGGGTGTTCAGCATGTTTACACCGACACTCAGTGGTTCCACAAAGAGGTAGTTCGTGCCGAGGCTGCATTCCGCATTAAGAAGAATGGTGAAACTTATACCATCCAGAGCCTTGCTACAGGTAAATACTGGCCCTCTTCAACAAAGAGCGGTTATGCATCATCTACTCTCGACGAGAACAAGGCTGCTCAGTTGGAAATTGTACCTCTTGCAGGCGACGATAATATGACAAACACATTCGCTTTGTACGAATATCACGATGGTATCACAAAGGAAATCCTTTATGATAATGGCGAAGGCGACTCGGCATATGTTGAGGTTGCTACTCCTTATGTAGTTTATATGGACTGGGCAGGTGGTCTTGCTACACGTGCCGTACAGAATTTCGCTCCCGGTGTTGGTAAAGACTTCGCAGGTAAGAACGTTGTTGTTACCGATGCAGAAGAGGATGTTGCCGGTGACTCACTCCACTTCAACAAGAAGAACGGTGAGGGTCAGTGGAGAATCTACAAACTTACAATGGATACTCCCGACTTCTACATGCTCCAGGGTCTTGCCGACTCTTATGCAGCATACGAGTATCGCGTGGGTGCACATCCCGGCTTTGTAAGCGCAGATGACAGCACAGCAGTTGCAAATGCAATTGAGACTGCTTTGGAAGTTGTTGAGGATGAGACACTCGAGGGTGATGCTAAGAACACTGCCGCTGCAGATGCAATGAAGGGTATCAAAGATGCAGTTGCCGGTGTTGAGCAGGCTGAAATGAAAGAGGGTTCATACATACTTATCTCTGCTCTTGGTGCTTACGTTGAGAAACAGAATGAGGAGAAGGCTATGTACATGGACGAGGATGGTCTTAACTGGAAGGGTTCTGACGATGTAGTTGCTGCCGACGAGTTCATCTGGAACTTCACTAAGGTTGCTGCTACCGACGAGGCTGTTGCCGACCTCAGCGATGCTGAAAAGGCTGCTGCTTATAAGTTGCAGAACAAGAAGACAGGTAAATATGTTGGTTATGGCTTGAACGAGGCAGGTGATGTAGTAAGATCGGTAGTTGTTAAATCTGTTCCTGCAGATTCTGCTGCTATTTACGTTGTTAAGAATGTTGAGGGTAAATCGGCATTCAACATCTCTCCCGTAGGTCTTACAGACGCTTCATTGCACACCAACGGTCATAGTAGCGGTGCAGGTGTAGGTGGTGCAGATAACCATAAGATTGTTTACTGGGACAACGACGCTGACGCTTCTCAGTGGTATATCGTAGGTACCGATTATGTAATCTCTACCGAAATCGAAGATTTGTTCGCAGAGGGTGACGAGGTTGTTTCTGTTACTTACTACACTGTAGGTGGCGCTGCTACTTCTGCTCCTGTTAAGGGTATCAATATCGTTAAGGTTGTTTACGCTAACGGTGTTATCGAAACTAAGAAATTGTGGATTAAGGATTAATCGATAATTTAATATATTTGAAACGGCGGTGGTTTTCCACCGCCGTTTTTTTATTCTTCTTTTTTTTGTTTATAAGGACGGTGTTTTGTTTTTAATTCCGGGTAAGGGATATTGAATAACTTTAAAAGAAAGGAAACTCTTTTAAAGTTTTGTGTGTGTTGGGTGGTTTTCTATTATTTTGCAATGAAAGAATTAGGTAGTTCTCTCATTTAATGCCTCGGAATCCAAAGAGTTGTTCTTTCTTTAAACTTTTAGTCTTTTGTTTTTCCTTTTTTAAAAAAGGAAACTAAAAACTCTGCGCATGGGCGTT
>CAZEKX010000109.1:0-4600 GCA_964512955.1 uncultured Bacteroidaceae bacterium | reverse complement strand
TGTCCAATAAGAGATTTTTAGAGTGAAATCATCCTACTTTTTGTCCACGTTACCTTTATTTTAATTCCTGGCAGAGTTTATAGCAATAGTATAACTTATCAGTTATCTTTTCTGAATTTAATACTTTTCTTCTCCCCCTTATACTCCCATTGTACAATATATGTACCACTTGGAAGTTCTACTAATGATTGTTCCTTGTCTGCATTAAAAATATACAAGAGACGACCACCTGTGGTATATATACAAACATTAATATCAGCAAGTACCTGCATGTCGTAGGAAACAAAACCCACTACCTGACGTTCCTTGTCGTAACGTATGGCATAATCGACAATATCGGTATAACTACTGTTCTCTATCGATGTGGTCGGTGAGGCTTCAGTTAGTTTCCATTCGGTGTTCTCTGTTGCATTGGGTACACATATCAACGACAATGTATCATCACATCCAAGATAACCATTGCAACTCCTAAGTGTGAACAGGCTATCGCCTACCTGAGTCGCTATAAATTCACCATATTCACCACGAGGCGTTTCTGCCAGTGTCATATTATGCATTGTTGAACTAAGTACACTTATATAATATCCGTTACACAGAATGTTGTATGTATTTATTTTACCATCTACAGCAATAAGGCTGAAATGCTGTGATGAATTCATATTGTCGGGCCATTCAAGAATAATACCGTTGTCGCTCGATAGGTTATAACCAATAGTATTATAAAGGCAATAATTAGTCTCTTTGTCCGGGATGTTTAGTCTTTTTAAATTAGATACAGCATTATTGATAGTTGTTATAGCCATGTCGTACTCTTCGCACGTAGCATAATCGAAGTTTTGTACTCTGCTTATAATTGCATTTAGTGAGTCGACATTCTCTTGCGATATTTGCAGTGGATACGTTCCTATCCATGAACTATTGTATGCCGATTCAGCATCCGATATCACTTTTTGTAACTCACCGGCCTTTTCTTCTAAAGAGATATTCGGGGTATATTCCTCTATCAACCATTCGGCACGTGTCATGGCATCTGCATCGTTCTCCGACTTGTCGTTATATACTTTGGAATTATTCTCCAACAAGTTTGTTCCCATTATACCATGCGTTGTGCGTATACGGTAATAGTCTCCCATGCAATCTATTTCGTTCGAAACAAGAGATTCGTCGGTTATATCTGTTACACCCAACATGTTCCAGTATATAGCGGTGGATATTGATGCATATAACCCCGAAAGAGATTTAAGATACACCTTGTTCATATCCTCTCCGGGTACAAATGTGAAATGGCGGTAATCGTTCCCAGAACCATATTCAGTAATCTTTAATGAATCTTTGGATACATTAAGAACAAGCCCCGACTGTTTATGTCGAATGATATATGCTTTATTGCTATCGGGCATGTTCTTCTGCTTGGCATCGGAGAGAAGGTTTGCAAGATTTACATTGGCAAGGATGTAATCGTCGGGGATAGTCGATTCAAACCCCTTTGCATCGTTTATGGCAGAGCGTAATGCATCTATTTTCTCACCCGAATAACAAAATATCTTATCTCCAATTTGGTTGTCTGCTATAGATGCAATAAAATTCTCGGCATCGGTAACTGTACTCATTAAGTTGTTTATAACCTCATCGGGAATATAATCGGGGATAAGTTCCTCGGGAACGATGCGCCATTGGCGGTTGTTACTTACAGAATTACGGCTGTCGTTTGTATAACTTATTATAGGGTTGTTGTCGTTAGAAAATCCTCCACTATTGTTTACAACATTATTGGAGTATCTGTTTATTATGTTATAGTTCCCATTCTCATTCACAGTAACAAACTCCCATTGCTGGCATGGGTTGCTTGCATCGCATGTTGCCATTTCTATGTTGTTACCAACTATTGATGGTTCCGAAGAGTCGTGCAGAGCCAGCCCGGTAACACTGTTCACAAGAATATATGAGTCGTCGTGTTGCTCAATCTTCCACAATTGAGTTAAGCGGTCGGGGTCGGGCGACCATATAACAACATCGGTAGAATCGCTCCCCGATAAATCAATAACCTTGTTTATACCCTTATTGTATATACGATAGTAATAATTCTTGTTTAAAACAAACGGTTCCAACTCTTCAGTCTCGCCATCACCACTATTGTCGTTTTTTTCTGTTCTGTTTTCGAAAAGTTCAGTCAGGTAATCGATGTGTTCATCAATAAACTGTTTTAACTGTGTAATATATTCATCGTATGTCGAGTAAAGAAATATCTCGTTATATACGCGGGAATTAATAGAATAACGGTTATAATTCTGTTGTTGCGATTCATATATCAATGTCGACATGCTGTCAATGTATGCATACAGGTACTCTTCCAACCCACCGGATATCTTTTTCTTCCATGCCTCATTGACACTTCTGTTAAACCACTCATCTTGTATAATTCTGCGCATCCATACCTTGGCAAGGTCGTTGCCGAAAGCAGCATCAATCATGCTTTGCTCTGTAACATCACCGGCACGGTTACAATTATTATAAGCAATGTCATAATCCCACAGAGGGCCAAAGTGTAAAAGAGGGTTATCTCTGTCTTTATATAAGTAAGTACTCCAGAATCCATCGACATTGGCACTGAGTTCAGTTGCAATATACCAACTTATGAGTGTGGCAGAGTCCACCTTCGCTCTGTATCCCAACACCTCATCATCAAAATTCGTACTAAAGACCGAAGTCTCAAAATCATTTATATAATCTCTTATATATGTTTTTTTGTCGGTCGTTAATTACATCCTCATCGGGCGATTTTACCGATATTATAACATTCTTGTTGGTATAGAAATGAACCTCTTCACTTGTGCCGAATCCATCTACCTCAACGAGATATCCACCGGTGATGTTAGAAGAATCTGTTGCCATCTCCTCCTGTTCGTAAATCTCAACACGCTTGTTGTCAACATTAACTTGGTCCGAAACCTGATAGTTACCAATATAAGTACCATTTAGAAACAAATCGACAAAATGTGCCGCAGGGTTAAACGGTTGCCCCAGAAAATCGCCCATTGCCGATGTTACAGCATTGCGCAGTAACGATTTATCTCCATGATTGGCCAATAAAGTCCAACTCTTGTTTTTTGCATATCCTTTACCCAGAAATTTTGTGGAGTTCTTGAACTTAATTCTGTATGGCTTCTTTGCCAGATTCCATGTTGAGTTACCGCGCCCACGAATTTCCAATGAATCGTAATGCACCTCTCCATTGTCGCCTACATATACCATGTTGGCATAAATATACCTGCTTTTGCTTGTTATCGGCTCATTGTTAAATGTCTCAATATAAATACTTGGTAGGTTTGTGAGGCGTTCATATTGTTGCGGATATGCAAACAATACAATTAGCGAATATACGAATAACAATAGGTGGCGCTTCATCTCTCTATGTTTTTGTGCAAAGGTAATTAACGGTTTCAATTATAAGAAATTAATAGCAAAAAATCTTTCTATTTCTTATTCAAGCCAATAATCAAATACAAATGTAAAAATATTGTTGTAATATTTTTCTCTTCAAATTTGTTTTAAATATGACTAATAAGTTAAAATTGACAAAACAGAAAGAAATGCTAAATGAAGAAGTAAAGCGATATAATGAATTAAATAAAGAAATAGCATTGACAAAAGTCGATGTTACTACATATAAAAGAATTATCATTAACAACGAAAAAATATATGATGAATTACATGCGTTGAACGTGAACGTACATATGAAGGAGATGGCATGGCTGATATGAGATACAATGCAGACACTTATCGTCATTATACAAAAGATGGAACTCCGATTATTCTTACATCAAATGTTATGAGATGTACCGGTTATGATGAAGATGGAGACAAAGTGCAAATGAATATTTACATAGACGAAGATGGGCAAATAAGTGGAAATTATTCTGCCGGTCTTTTTACACGTTACACTTTGAGTGGAATACAAAGTGAGGATGGTGTATTAGAGATAGATGCTGAAAGTAATATATTTACAAGTGATACAAAATTTCGTCTCTCTGCAAAATCGAAAGGAGAATTAACAGGGCTTCGTTATGGAGTAGTAGAACATTATCCATTAAACCTTATTTGGTAAGATTGATATTGCTTGGATATGACACTATGTGTGATTTTGCATAAATTAGAAAATATGATTCGGATAAAATAATCATCAACAATGGTTCTTCTCAATTTTGGTGATGAAAAGTTATATTATGGAATGAAGAGTAACGTTTCAAATCATTTGTGAGATTGAATAGAATACATATATATTGTTGCAACAATATATATGTATAACCCATTAGTGAAAATGACCTGTCTATAATCATAGCATAGGGTATTAGAATGAATGTGTAATGCAGATTAGATGCTCATTATGGAAGTGGTTGTAATGAGAATTTTTGTAAGGTTGACTTTGTCTGTTTCTTGTTGGTTTTTTATATAAATAAATCTATTATTAAGTGAAGGCTTCCTCTTTGTAAAGCACTTTCAACTGTTAAAAATTTATAAATAATCGCTTCAAGGAGAATCGAAAGAACCTTTCAGAGTGTTTATTTGTATTAAAAGGAAAACTTAAAAACCGGCAATACTA
>CAZEKX010000108.1:0-4799 GCA_964512955.1 uncultured Bacteroidaceae bacterium | reverse complement strand
GCTTTTACAAATTTATTTCGTAATGTTGCACTTGCTGGTTGACTCTGCGGTATACATTTTAAGTATTATTAAAATAATAAATTAAAATTATTTACGTATATTATTGCAACCTTTATGCTATCTTTGCAAATTAAAAATGGTAGAAAACCTGGTTGTATTGTTATTAAGCAAACGACATAATAATATATTAATTATATGAAACACAATTTTTTAAAAACAACACTGTTGCTATTGGCACTATGCATGTCCATATCCATAATGGCAAAGAGCAACGATGGCAAGGAACTTCCGGTAGACCCATCGTTCAGAATTGGTAAATTGAAAAACGGATTGACATACTACATCCGTCATAATGCTCGTCCCGAAAATAAAGCCGACTTTTATATTGCACAAAAGGTTGGTTCAATACAAGAAGAGGAGCATCAGCGTGGTCTCGCACACTTTCTTGAACACATGTGCTTCAACGGTACCGAGAAGTTTCCGGGTGACAGACTCAAAAACTACCTCGAAAATATCGGTGTAAAGTTTGGTGTCAACCTTAATGCATACACTGCGATAGATGAAACAGTGTACAATATCAATAATGTTCCTGTAAATGTAGAGGGAGCAATAGACTCTTGTTTGTGGATACTCCACGATTGGGCAGACGGTCTGTTGCTCGATCACAAAGAGATTGACAAGGAACGTGGTGTAATTCACGAAGAGTGGCGTCAGAGAAATACCGTCAGCATGAGAATGATGGAGCAAGTCTTGCCACAGATATATCCCGACAGCCGCTACGGCAAGCGTCTTCCCATTGGTATAATGTCGGTAGTGGATAATTTCCCCTATGAAGCATTACGCGACTATTACGAGACATGGTATCGTCCCGACTTGCAAGGTATAATGATTGTTGGAGATATCGATGTCGATAAGATGGAGAAAAAGGTTAAAAAGATTTTCTCAAAGATTAAGAAAGCGAAAAATCCTGCAGAACGTGTTTACTTTCCTGTAGAGGATAACAAAGAGATGATTTTTGCACAAGCAATAGATAAAGAGCAGCAGAATTACTCTCTATCGATAATGTACAAACACGATGCAACACCCCGCGAACAGCGCAATACCAAAGAGCATATCTATACATCTCTCTGTCGTAGTTTTGCTATGCAGATGCTAAACGAACGTTTCTCGGAACTGATGATGAATAATCCTCCTTTCTTATCGGCACGTGTAGGATACTCATCGTTCATGGTGGCAAATACAAAAGATGCATTCAATATCTCCATGGGATGTAAACCCGAACGCATTTTAGAAGCAATACCTGCTGTTCTTACCGAAGTGGAGCGTGCCAGACGTTATGGCTTTGCTGCATCGGAGTTGGAACGTGTAAAGGCAAGCAGCATCGCAGGTATTGAGAGTTGGTATGCCGAGCGCAACAATCGCGAGAACAATTACTATGTAGAGAATAGTGTAAGACACTTTCTCGATAACAACAGCATGATGTCTCCCGAACTCGATTATGAGTTGGCAAAAGCAAATATTCAGGCTGTAACATTAGAAGAGATAAATGCCGTTATACCATCGCTCATGCGTAACGAGAATATTGTTGCAATATCATATGCTCCCGAAAAGGAGAATTTGCAATTACCCGGCAAGAACGATTTGGAGATGTTGCTTAAAAGCCTGTCACAAGTACAAATAGAGCAATATGTAGACAATGCCAACGATGCCCCTCTGTTAGCCTCTATTCCCGAAGGAAGCAAGATGGTAAAAAGTGAAGAGGGCAAGTGGGGTGAAACTGTTTGGACTTTTGGAAACGGAGTAAAGGTTGTTGTTAAGCCTACTGACTATCAGGCCGATCAGGTTATTCTCACAGGATACAGTAAAGGCGGAACAAACCGCTACCCAGACAATGACAATATAAATATTGCTGTAATGAAATCGGTTGTTGCCAATGGTGGATTAGGAGAATTCGATGCCATATCTCTTGGTAAGAAACTTGCAGGAAGCACGGCTACAGCACAAGTATGGGCAACCGACATATTTGATAGAGCAGAAGCAGGATGCAGTCCAAAAGACATGGAAACTATGTTCCAACTTTTGTATCTTAGTTTCACCGGTGCACGTAAAGATACAACAGCATTCAATACCTATACAAGTCGCATGCGTACCTCGTTGAGAGATAGAAATTTAGACCCTAACACAGCACTTGGTGATACATTGAAAGTTGCAATGTTCAACAACCATCCTCGTGCAAAGACAATTCTTGCAGAAGATGTAGATAGAATAGACTACGACAGAATACTTGAAATGCATAAAGACCGTTTTGCCGATGTAAGTGACTTTACATTCATTATTGTAGGAAATGTCGATTTAGAGGCACTTAAACCTATGGTTGAGAAGTATATAGGAGCATTACCTGCAAACGGACGTATCGAAGAGATTGTTGATGATGGAGTGGATATTCGTAAAGGAATATATCGTAACAACTTCCAAAACAAGATGGAGACCCCCACAGGAACCGAAATAATTATCTATTCGGGTGAAATGGAAGGTACGCAACGTAATGCAATGCTCATGAGTTTCCTCGACCAAATACTGAACATTGTTTATACCGAAGAGGTACGCGAAAAAGAGGGTGGAACATACGGTGTTGGAGTAGGCGGTTCGGTAAGCAAATACCCAAAAGGGGAATGTCGTTTGTCGGTACAATTCCAAATGGCACCCGAGCGTCGCGAGGAGTTGACCGCGATAATAGAGAACGAACTTGTTAAGATGTCTAACGAAGGTCCCAAAGAGGAACACATAGAAAAGGTACGCAGTTACATTCTAAAATCATACGAAGAGGCACAAGACAAAAACTCGTCATGGCTGACATGGCTCTACAAATATCACTTCGATAACGAAGATACACGTAGTAACTATGTTGAACTCGTGAATAGCATAACCAAAGAGGATATTCGCTTGTTCCTGAAAGGAATTCTTGAACAAGGCAATATGATAGAGGTAAGTATGACGCCTTTGAATTAAAGATACAAGTATTTTTATTAAATATAGAAACAGTTGCATATTAATATGCAACTGTTTCTATATTTATTTGTATAAGTTTTATATTAATTACCAACTCTCTTTACTGCTAAATGATATAAATGCATATATAGTTATATTTCAAGATAAAAGTAAAATAATTTTTGTTACACTTGCATATAATGAGTATTTCTAAATATTTACACTATATTTGTTACCATTATGGAAAAGTTCGTACCACACAAGATAGATAGTGATAATATATACGACAGTGTATTACTTGGCGATGTAAAGGCTGGATTCCCTTCACCGGCAGAGGAGATGAAAGAGAGGTTAGACCTAATAAAATTGCTTGTAAAGCATAAGGCTTCGACATTCTTCTTTCGTGTGAATGGTGTGTCAATGGTTGATGCAGCAATGGACGAAGGTGATATTATTGTTGTTGACCGTGCAATTGACCCTTACAACAACTGCAAAGCGGTATGTTATATTGATGGAGAATATACAGTTAAGCGTGTTGAGATTAATAATAAATACATTCGTCTGATGCCTGCAAACGAGAAGAATACAAACTATAAACCTATTGATGTTACAGCAGAAAATGAACTCATTATATGGGGTGTTGTAACATGGGTTATTAAGAAAATGTAACCCCATGTTTGCCCTTGCCGACTGTAATAATTTTTTTGCCTCTTGCGAACGTGTTTTCCGACCCGATTTGCAAGGAAAACCTGTAATTGTGCTATCGAGTAACGATGGTTGTGCTGTTGCACGCTCCAATGAGGCAAAAGCATTAGGCATAAAGATGGGGGCACCATTCTTTAAAATTAAACATATAGTCGATAAGTATAATGTTGCCGTATTCTCGGGGAATATGGCTTTGTATGGTGATATGTCGCAACGTGTACGTTGGATATTGGAGGAATTTGCTCCTGCCATAGAAGTGTATTCCATTGATGAAGCCTTTCTCGATTTACGCGGAATGGATAATATTGATTTTGACAGATATGCGAAAACTATATCGCAACGTTGTTGGAGGATGACATCTATTCCGGTATCGGTTGGCATTGCTTCTACCAAAACTCTTGCAAAGATTGCGTCAAAACTTTGTAAACAGTACCCAAAATTGAATGGTGGTTGTTACATGCATCGTTCACAAGATATTGAAAAGGTTCTAAGAAGACTTCAATTTTAACATATAACCATCTGGAAAATAAACATATACTGATTTAAAAATTACTTAGGTACGCAAATAGGGGCGAAAAATGATGATTCACTAATAAATATCCAATAACGATTATATAACAAACTGCTGGATGTTTTCAATCCTTTATACTACTCGTATTTCAGAGCACCCTTTTAATTGAAATGGAAAAATTATAGACTGATGCTCTTCTTAACTCAGCCTTCCATTTTGTATTTTAAAAAGTTTTTAGAATGGAAAAATCGCTATTGTAAATGCGTTCTAACGTGTTTTCTTGCAATAGGCTGATAAGATTATCGCTCAGTGAATAAAAGCATGCTACAAGTCAAAGAAAAGCACTTCCAATATATCTTAGGTTTCGCATGCTCAACCTAAGATATATTTATTGTAATTTTATGCAATATACAACCATAGTATTTGCAACCAGTTATTACTCAATATTTTGCGAGCAATAAGTCAGAAATATGGTCATAACCTTTAAGGGTACATTCTAAAAGGTGAAGATTTAACGTTTTTATTGTTTCTTAACGCTCGAAGCGTATCAATAAAGGGCGTTTCTTCTCTTTTCAGTGCTATTTGCAGTTTGATG
>CAZEKX010000107.1:0-5149 GCA_964512955.1 uncultured Bacteroidaceae bacterium | reverse complement strand
CTTTACCAATAAAACTTATTATTAATCCGTCCAACTTCTTGGGGTCAGATCACAACTGCATCCCATTATTTTATAAGTTTAATAAACTCCTCGGGTAGAATGTTGGCTTTGTAAGGTATGCCAAACAGTTCGAACAGTTTGTTCGATTTTCCCTCTAATGCATTGGTGATATATGGAACTATATCTATCTGTTTGTCTGTAGTATGTAGAATATATGCTATGTAGGCATCAATCTCTGTGTGGTCTTTTGTATGCTCTTTTGCAGTTATGAATGCCAGCAGTGCAATGTCGTAAATTTCTTGTTTAAAATGAGATAATGCATAAGAATATAGTGCCTCTCCTTTATTCCACTCTTTGGCATCTATTCGGTCCAAATCGTTGTATGTCATATTCTCCTTGTCGCGTAATTCAAATAAGGAACTATTATCGAGCATTAACTGTTTGTACTCATATTCGGGGAAACTCTTTAGTGCTTCGTACGATGTCGCTATTGCTAAATCGTTCATATCTAACTCTTTGTACAACAGCGCCATGTTTGTCAGTGTCAGCATGCCGTCTATTGTATTTATATTTTCTGTATTCAATAGTACAGCAATTTCGTTGAATTTCTCAATAGCCTCGGCATGCATCTTTTGTTTGCTTAGTGATAAGGCTATGTAAAACTTTGGAACTACGTCATTAGGAAACTTTTCTTCCAGTTTTCCGAAAATAGAGATACTTTGTTCGTAGTCGTGCAACCTGTAGTAACAGTGTGCCTGCATTAGTTTTGCATAGTCAATATTATCGTCTATAGTCAGTTCGTACTCGAAACAATCGAGTGCTTTCCCATATCGTTCCAACATAAAGTATATACGTCCCAATTGTTCCCAATAGACAATAGAGAAAGGATCGTTGTCTAACAATTGATTGTAAATGTCTATTGCTTCATCGGTTTGACGTAACTCTATAAGGCATTCTGCCTTAGCCTCTAATAATTCAGGCTGTTTAGGAGTCGTTTGCAATTTTTCTTCAACTATTTGCAGTGCCTCTTGTGTGGAACCGCAATCTAAAAGTATGGATAGTGCATCGTATATCTCTTCGTTTTGCAAATCTCCTTTTTGCAGAATTTTTCTAGCAATACCGCGCGATGTCTTGTACTCTCTAAGGGCAAGAAATACTTCGGCTTTAAGTATAAGAGTCTCAATGTCGTCGGAGTATGCAATGATATCGAGCCTTTCCAATGCCGCCTCGGGGCTGCCGCTCGATAGCAAGATGCGTATCTCTATTTTTGCAAGCAGTTCATTGTTGCCGGCATGTAATTTGCTTGCATAATCGTATATTCTGTTTGCTTCGCCCGAACGTTCGTAGTATAAAAAGTAGAGTAGCAGATTGTATAACTCATCTGCATCAAAATATGAGCAGATGTTATCTGCTTTCATCTGCTCATATCTATTCAGTATATCGCGAAACTCTTTTGTATCGAAATATCTCTTTCCGCTTTCCATGTAGGGAACTATTTACCTTTAATCTTACTCCAAGTATCTTTGAGTGATACGGTGCGGTTGAATATTAAATGTTCCGGTGTAGATGCCGGGTCTACATTAAAGTAACCTATTCGTTGGAACTGTAAATAGTCATAAGGTTTCAACTCATTTGCGAATTTCTCTATATAACAGTTTGTAAGAGTCTGTAATGAATTCGGGTTTATTATCTCTTTCATGGCAGTGAGTGCATCACACTGTTTCTCTTCGCGAATTGCTGCCAATTCATCGCGAGGGTTCTCTACTTGCCACAGACGGTCGTAAAGACGTACCTCAGCCTTTATGCTGTGTGCGCAACTAACCCAGTGAAGCGTACTCTTTACCTTGCGATTTGAATCCTTTTCACCTGTTTTTGTTTCGGGTATATATTCACACAGAACCTCTGTGATGTTACCATCTGCATCTTTGTTGCAACCGGTACAAAGTACTATATATGCATTCTTTAGGCGCACTTCGCGTCCCGGTGTAAGGCGGAAGAAACTTTTGGGAGCATCCTCCATGAAGTCGTCGCGTTCAATCCATAATTCGCGACTGAATTCTATTGTGTGTGTGCCATCCTCGGGCTTTTCAGGGTTGTTTATCGCTTGCAACTCCTCTACTTTGCCTTCGGGGTAGTTGGTTACAACAAGTTTAACAGGGTTTATAACAGCCGAGATACGTGTAGCGCGACTGTTGAGGTCTTCACGTATTGCCGACTCCAAAAGAGAAATATCGTTTAGAGCGTCATATTTTGTATAACCAATCTTGTCGATAAAGTTACTGATACCTTCGGGTGAATATCCTCTGCGACGTAAACCGCATATTGTCGGCATGCGAGGGTCGTCCCACCCATTTACCAAACCTTCTTTTACCAATGTAAGCAGGTTGCGTTTGCTCATAAGAGTATAACTGAGGTTCAACTTGTTGAACTCGTGTTGGCACGGACGGTTGTCGTCTAAATCTTTTTCTTCTTTAACCCAATCTACAAAAAGGTCGTACAAGGGGCGGTGAGGAACAAACTCCAATGTACATAGTGAGTGGGTTACACCTTCGAAGTAGTCGCTCTGTCCATGTGCAAAATCGTACATGGGATATGCTTTCCATGTCTCTCCGGTGCGGTGGTGTGGTGTCTTTACTACGCGGTATATAATAGGGTCGCGAAAGTGCATGTTAGAGTGTGCCATGTCAATCTTTGCACGTAACACCATTGCGCCCTCCGGTATTTCACCACTATTCATTTTTTCGAATAAACATAGGCTCTCTTCTACCGGACGGTCGCGATAAGGACTGTTTATTCCCGGTTGTGTGGGAGTACCTTTTTGCTGTGCAATCTGTTCCGATGTCTGTTCATCGATATATGCCTTACCCTCTTTTATAAGACGTATGGCAAAATCCCATAGTTGCTGGAAATAGTCCGATGCATAATATACATTCTTCCATTGAAAGCCCAACCATTTTATATCTTCCATAATGGATTCTACATACTCGGTCTCCTCCTTGCTTGGGTTTGTGTCATCGAAACGCAGATTACATATACCATTATATTTTTGTGCCATTCCAAAGTCCATGTGTATTGCTTTGGCATGACCTATATGCAGATAACCGTTTGGCTCGGGCGGGAAACGAGTTTGCAGTCTGCCACCGTTCTTTCCCTCCTCGAGGTCGCTTACTATTGCTTGTTCAATAAAACTGATACTCTTTTTCTCGCTCTTTTCAGTTTCGTTTATTTCGGTCATTGTTATTCTGTATTATAATTATTCTTAATTTTTAAAATGCGTGTTGCAAATTTAGTGATTTTTTCGGTATTATACGATGAATTATATAATAATTCGTCTATCCATCTGTTTATCAATATTTCAATGAAACAAAGTTAAATCATCTTATGTTATCTTCGTGTCAAATAGCAAAAGTATCCCAATTTATAAATATTAAGTAGTGATATCGAAGGGCGTTTACCAAGTAGGTTGCTTTTAAGTATGCCTCGTGTTGCCTGCCACATGATGGCGACAAAAGATGTCAGGTGTAGGCGTTCTATCTTTTTTACACAAGATAGTAGTGGGGTGTCATCTATTTCACCACGCAGTTCCACTAATGTCTTAACACTCTCTTCTACTTTCTTAAGGTATATGTCGTTGCTCTCTAAACCGTTATGCAAAAGTGCATTGTCTATATGTTTAATGGTGATTCTCCTATCTCTTAAGATATATCCGAACAGAGTGTCTTCGTGTCCGTAATGGGTTATTTTCTCATTGAACAGTATTGATAGAAACAAAACCCTCTCTATAGCAAAATTAAATGTGCTGAAATTGTTATATGGGTTCTTCTTACGTATATCTGCACAACGTCTTTTGTCGGCTTGCTTTTCGTATCTGTAACGTAGTGAGCAATGCGGGTTGGGTTGCCTGTCGGCATGATATAAACCTCCGCAAACAACAAGGTTGTCTTTAAGAGCCTCTATGTATTTGCTTAAAAAATCTTCTTTCTCAACAATGGCATCGCAATCAATAAAAAGCAGGTTACGGTACTTGGCTTCGTATGCAAGAAGGTTACGGATTTTTGCACGTCCAATGTTTTCTTTAAGGGTAATTATGCGACAATAGGGTAGTGTACTTAAAGAACTGTTCATGGCAATACCCTCGGGCGACGAACCATCCTCGGCAACAACTATTTCACATGGCTGTTGCAATTTTTCGACTTGTTCATACAGGGCTTTGACAAGCCTTTTGCAGTCGTAATCTTTTGTGGGTATAAGAATTGATAACATTACTATAATAGTTTGCAGTTGTGCCATGGCACAACTGCAAACGGATAAGTTATTTTACATATATTTTCTTTCCTGCACCGGTTATATATATGCCGTGTTTGGGGTTTTCAATTCTACGTCCTTGCAGGTCGTACATTGTCTGCCCTTCATTTTGGGAACTGTTCTCTATTACATCATCGATACTTGTTTCTACCTCTATTGTGGTTTTCTCCAAACTCCAAATACATCCACCCCAGAATGGTTTTGTGAGCACATAATCCCATGCATTTGGGTTTATATACCATGCGTTGTTACCATTGCTGCCTATTATACATATTCCTGTATCGCCGGTGTCTACTGTCATCTCTTCGAGTTTCCATGAATACTCCTTACCAACCTTCACTGTCTGGTCTTCTGCGTCGTTGTCAATGTATGCACTTGTACCGCTATCCTTGTTGTATATTGTTACGGTGCCATCGTTGTTCTTTTTGATTTTCCACAGATAGTTGTCGGTTGTGCCTGATGTTTTTGGCTCAACGCGATTGTTACTACTGTTGTAAACCGCATAGTAAGAGGTAAAATCGGGGTAAGCATTTCTTATATAGTAGTAGTGGCTTTCGCTCAATACGCTACTTATGCTTGTACGTGGCATGAGTAGATATTGATTATAAAGTGCAACATAAATGTTATATTTTTCTTCTGTTACCGGAGCGTCTTTAACTGCCTCTTTCGCCGACAATAAAACACTTGTTTCCAAGAATGTGAGTGCCTCTTCGGTTGGTTGTCCCATTTCTTCCGGTTTGGCTGTTTCCAATATACGTTCACATTTTGTGCATAATCCTTGAAGTTGTGCGGTGAAGTCTGTAACCTCTTTTATATACCAAGTACCGGGGTAGCATAGTGCAGG
>CAZEKX010000106.1:0-5450 GCA_964512955.1 uncultured Bacteroidaceae bacterium | reverse complement strand
GTGAGAAAATTAACGGCATACCGCACTATGTCCTCGCTTTCTCTCCAAAAAATTGGCACTTCATTTTCCTAAAAACTTAATGCGCACCGCAAACCACATTATGATTTTTATCTCTTAGCACAAGGTAACTTCTAAGAGATATGAGCGTAAAGAAAGAGAGGTTCGTGGGGCACCAGAAGTAGAAGGAGAAAACTACCTTGTAATGTATAAGGAAACAATAAATTTTTAAAAGAAATTCCGAGAAATAGAAAGAGTAAACTACC
Organism: uncultured Bacteroidaceae bacterium; assembly: GCA_964512955.1. Classification (GTDB taxonomy): domain Bacteria; phylum Bacteroidota; class Bacteroidia; order Bacteroidales; family Bacteroidaceae; genus HGM04593. The sequence goes on along the minus strand of CAZEKX010000106.1, from coordinate 5,187 downwards.
CTATTCTACTAATTAACCTCCAATACACCTTAAAATGAAAAAACATTCTAAAAAAACCTATAAAAATTTCAAGGAGATAAATTTAAACAACTTCTAAAACAACTTACAAAAAAAATACACTACTTTTGCAACAAAATAAACAGAAAGAGAAAAATGGCAAAAAATAAAATAATAAAGAAAGAGTTAGCCGTAGGCATAATAGGAATGGTAGCACTATTGGCAATATATTTGCTGATAAACTTCTTCAAAGGAGTAAACCTATTCCGCAACGACAACATCTACTACGCCAAGTTCGACGATGTAAGCCAACTGGTTAACTCCAGCCCCATCTACCTCAACGGTTATAAAGCAGGAAATGTACAAAGCATAAACTACGACTACAACAATGTGAACAATATAATTGTAGAGATGTCCATAGACAAACGTCTGAGAATACCGGTGGGGAGTACTGCAAAGATATCGACACACATGCTTGGCAGTGCAGAAATTGGCATAATATTTTCGGATAACAATGAGTTCTACAGCCCGGGAGACACCATAAAAGGATTTATGGACAAAGGTATTGCCGGCGAGGCAGACGAAAAGATTATTCCGGCATTCAACAAGATACTTCCTAAACTGGATTCTATCCTTGTTGCAACGAACAGCCTGCTATCGAACCCTGCGATAACATCGACAGTGGAGAATATTGAACAACTGACTGCGGAACTGAACATCACAACAAAGCAGTTGAACACTCTGCTGGCAAATGATGTTCCGCAAATAACCGAACGCATGGTGCAGATTGAGGATGATGTCTTGGCAATGAGTTCGCAACTGAGCGAGGTGGATTACAAGGCTCTTTTCGCAACGTTGGAGAGTACATTGGTGAATGTACAACGCATAACAACTGCCTTGAACGAAGGAAATGGTTCCATGGGATTGCTTCTAAAGGACAGTACTCTCTACAATAACCTTAACCGTACTTGCAACGAGGCTACATTGCTTCTAGAGAACTTGCGTGAGAACCCTAAGAGGTATGTTCACTTCTCTATTTTTGGGAGAAAAGGGGAATAAAGAGGTTTTGTATTTATTTCCCTTTTCAAGGTGATAGTGGTGGGAGAATTCACCGGTGAGGAAGGTGAATTTTGCTTTATAATTTCGGGAATTATTGGGTAGTTCTCTCATTTAATGCCTCGGAATCCAAAGAGTTGTTCTTTCTTTAAACTTTTTGCTTTTTGTCTTTCCTTTTTTAAAAAAGGATGAGAAAGAGATATGGCTGTAAAGAAAGATAGGTTCATGGGGCACAGAGAAGTAGAAAGAGAAAACTTCCTTATTCTACACAGGGAGTTATCAGGTAGTTTTATCATTTGAATTCCGGAGGGATTAAATGATAAAACTATTTCGTAAAAGGGAAACGCATGACAACAGCGCCATCGCGAGTAGCCACCTCGAGCAGATAGCACCCCGGAGGAATACCACGTACCCCGATGCGGGTAGAATACCCGCCATCGTAGAGTTTCGCCCCCTCCACCCCACGAAGAATGACGCGCATACCCCATGTAATGGGCTCGGGCAAGAGAAATTCATCGCGATACAACAGAGGTTCTGCCCCTCTCTCGCTCCATGTGGCGGAGAGACCCTCGACACCATAAGCATTAACGGGAACAACAGCCCAATGCATGGTGGCAAGTGTTGAGCCTACCCATGCAAAGGTGGTGTCGGCAACGGAATGAGCGACAAGGTTCTCTATAGCCGAGACATCGACAGGCAAGGTGTGCGATGCATATACATTGTACTTCATAGGTGGTTCCCCCTGCGCACAAGCACTGTTCCACGAGATACGCAAGGTGTCGCCGGAGCGTTCACCCCGCAGGTTCTGCACCGCAGAAGGCAACATATCCGATGCCCATGTCATTGGTGGCACAAGTGCCGGATATCTATAAATTTTCTTATAACTGTCGGACGACCCTTTTATATTATCGAGCAGATGACGAGTACGGAAGAGAGCCGTCCCCGATGCTCCGGCAGAGCGTGAGGTATATAACTGTCGTTCCACCTCGGTGATTTCCCAGTTACCCTCGTCGGGCAACAGTCGATAGACTCCCACGCCGGGGACTATATGTCGTCCGCAGATATTCTCTTGCCAATCGCGCACAAAGGGATAGAAGTGGTTATCGGGGAAGTAGAGCATGGGAAAGAGGATATCCATAACCCCCTCTCTCACCCACTGTTGGGCATCTTGATATACGGTGTTACGTGCATTCCAGCCGTAGGAGGAATAGGTGGCAAGGTCGTCGTGCTTGCCCAACGGCGCACAACTCACACGAACCCAAGGTTTTAGTTCTTTCACCCGAGAATATACTTCACTTACAATATGTGTTATATTGCTACGACGCCACTCTTCGAGTGTCTGCCCTTTGCCATAGCGATGAAAGAGATAGGAGTCGGAGTAACCTTGCGGACGGTCGGGATAGCGTATATAATCGAGATGAATACCATCTATGTCGTAGTTACTCACTATTTCGGCAACAAGATTGCCGATATACTGCGCTGTTGCCGGTTCCCCCGGCTCCATATACCACTGCCCCTTGTGATGACAACAAAGTTTTGGATTCTTATAACGCAGGGATAGACGACCCAACTTACGCAGATGCTCCACCTTGCCAAGAGGCAGTGTAACAAGCCATGCATGCAGTTGCATTCCACGCTTATGACACTCCTCGATAGCAAAAGTCAGAGGGTCATAACCGGGGTTCTTGCCCACTGTTCCGGTGAGAACGGCAGAGAAAGGTTCGTATTGCGAAGGATATATGACATCGCCACGCAGACGAGTCTGCAACAGCACAGTGTTTACATTGAGAGAGTGCAGAGAGTCGAGCAGGCATTGCAGTTCACGTTTTTGCAGTGCAATATCGCTCTGCGACTCTATTTTATGCTTCGGCCAGTCGAGATTCTCTATTGTTGTGAGCCACACAGCACGATATTCATATTTTGGATGAACAGGCGTTTGTGCAACGACAAAGAGAGATATTTGCAATAAAAGTACTAATATTATATATTTTAGTTGTCTCATAAATAAAAAATATCACAAAAGTAATCTTTTTCACCCATATTTATGCCCACCGTATTCATTTATTTTGTAATTTTGTACGTTTTTTTGGAGTGCGGTATAAAAAGGGGTAAAGCACATACAGATATTTAAGGAATTGTTTAGGTTTATACACAAGCAACCTGCAACCCCAAACCACACAAAACCATACATACAAAAGAAAATATTCGTTTTTTATAAAAAATATTGCATTATGACAAAAGCAAAAAAGTTTATCACATGTGACGGAAACCAGGCAGCGGCACACGTTGCGTATATGTTTTCCGAGGTAGCGGCTATCTACCCTATCACTCCCTCTTCGCCTATGGCAGAGTACATCGACGAGTGGGCGGCACAAGGTCGTAAGAACCTCTTCGGTGAGGTTGTTTCTGTTCAGGAGATGCAGTCGGAAGGCGGTGCGGCAGGTGCGCTTCACGGTTCTTTGCAGGCAGGTGCTCTTACCACGACATTCACCGCATCGCAGGGTCTTCTGTTGATGATACCTAACATGTACAAAATTTCGGGTGAGTTACTCCCCAGCGTATTCCATGTATCTGCACGTTCTTTGGCAGGTAGTTCACTTTGTATCTTCGGAGACCACATGGATGTTATGGCTTGTCGCCAGACAGGTTTCGCAATGCTTTGCGAGGGTTCGGTTCAGGAGGTTATGGATTTGTCGGCTGTTGCACACCTTGCAACCATCAAGAGCCGCATTCCTTTCATGAACTTCTTCGACGGATTCCGCACATCGCATGAGATTCAAAAGATTGAGATGATTGAGCAAGAGGATATCGCTCCATTGGTAGACTGGGAAGGTATTCAGGCGTTCCGCGACAGAGCGTTGAACCCTGCTGCTCCCGTTACACGCGGTACAGCAGAGAACCCCGAGACATTCTTTGCTCACAAAGAGAGTGTAAACCCCTACTACGACGCAGTACCCGACATTGTGGCTGAGTATATGCGTGAGGTATCGGCTATCACAGGCCGCCACTATGCACCCTTCACATACTACGGTGCCGAGGATGCAGACCGCGTAATCATTGTTATGGGTTCGGCTACAGAAGCAACAAAAGAGGCTATCGACTACCTTACAGCACATGGCGAGAAGGTTGGTTTGGTAAGTGTTCACTTGTACCGTCCATTCTCTATCAAATATCTTGCTGCGGTAATGCCTAAGAGCGTTAAGCGCATTGCTGTTCTCGACCGTACAAAAGAGCCGGGAAGCAACGGCGAGCCTTTGTATCTGGATGTTGTTGAGGCATTCTCGAGTTGCGAAGAGTTGAAGGCTATCAACCCCGTTATCGTAGGTGGCCGTTTCGGTGTTGGTTCATGCGACACCACACCCGCAGTTATCATGTCGGTTTACGAGAACCTTGCTTTACCCACTCCCAAGAACCACTTCACAGTAGGCATTGAGGATGATGTTACCTTTACATCGCTTCCCAAGAAAGAGGAGATTGCAGTTGTTAAAGGCATGTTCGAGGCTAAGTTCTACGGTTTGGGTGCCGACGGTACAGTAGGTGCAAACAAGAACTCTATTAAGATTATCGGTGAGAACACCGACAAACATTGTCAGGCATACTTCTCTTACGACTCAAAGAAGTCGGGAGGTTTCACCTGTTCGCACTTGCGCTTCGGTGATGCACCCATTCGTTCTACATACTTGGTGAACACCCCCAACTTTGTGGCTTGCCACGTTCAGGCATACTTACGCATGTACGATGTGCTTCGCGGTTTGCAGAAGGGCGGTACATTCCTTTTGAACACTGTATGGGACGGCGAAGAGTTGGTTAAGAACCTACCCAACAATGTTAAGAGTTACCTTGCAAAGAACGATATCACCGTTTACTATATAAACGCAACAAAGATTGCACAGGAGATTGGTTTGGGCAACCGTACCAACACCATTCTGCAAAGTGCATTCTTCCGTATCACAGAGGTTATCCCTGTAGACCTTGCTATTGAGCAGATGAAGAAGTTCATCGTTAAGTCTTATGGCAAGAAGGGTCAGGACATTGTAGACAAGAACAATGCTGCGGTAGACCGCGGTGGCGAGTACAAGCAGTTGGTTGTTGATGCTGCTTGGGCAAACCTCCCCGCAGACCCCGTAGTAGAGC
>CAZEKX010000105.1:0-5669 GCA_964512955.1 uncultured Bacteroidaceae bacterium | reverse complement strand
CTAATTTATTTAATGTTTAACTCGTCCCTAATTTTTATGGGACACTAATGATATTTGCCATAAAATGGTTATGAATATTATTACACAACAAGAAAGTGATAACACGCTTTCGGTATCGACAAGCGGATTATATACAACCTGCTTTATAATATGTTTTACGGTATCCCATTGTGTAATAACAAGTACTGCACTGCCTATGACAAGAAGACAATAATTTATGAGTAAGTAGAGAAGTCTTGTTTTACGTGTCGGTAGTTGAGAAACTATTTTTTTACATAGTTGCTCTTCGTGTATTGGATTTACCGGAAAGGCTTTTCTCAGTGCTTCTGAAATATGTCTCTCTCTCTTATTCATTTTTTTTAAAATTTTTTTCAAGGTTTTGCGTCCGCGAGACAGATGCGATTTAATAGTCCCTGCATTCCATCCTGTTATTTTTTCTATCTCTCTTATCTTCATCTCTTCTAAATAGAAAAGTGTTATGCATTGTCGCTCTTTGTCGTTTAAACGGTAAATGGCACTCTTTAATTGCTCTTCAAATTCTGCGGTCTCTATCGTGTCGTTATATGTGATTTGTTGTACTGTGTAATCGTCTATTGGTTGTGGTGTCTCTTTTCTTGTTACATAGGTCATATACACGTTAAAGGCTATGCGATAGAGCCATGTTCCGAACGATGAGAGTTGCTTGAACCGTTTGAGACCTTGCCATGCCCTTATGAATGTCTCTTGTGTCAAGTCGTCGCTTGCTGCATCGTTGCCCATTTCTGTATGAGGAAATACCTGCGTACCTGTGGCAGATACTTCTTCACAAGACGTGAGAATGCACGTTCATCGTTCCATAACAGTACCTGTGTTATCCATATCAGGTCTTCGTGGTTTTTCATCTCTTCTCGGGCAATGTGTCGTTTGTGGTTTCAATTGTGCTTGCTTCCTCTTTTATCTTTTTATTTTTGTTTATTGCTTTATTTATAATTTCAATTGTAAATATTATTGTTCTAATTATAATTCGCATTATTCCCAGTGCAAGCAGTATATTTGCCGGTGTTATGAATATTTCATCCATTCCAGAATTGGCAATGGAATATCCAATAGCCCAACCTAATCCAATCAATGTTGCATCTGTCATAAATTTTTTGGAATCTGTTATCCTTTTTTGTGGTAAAATGGTATCAATATTTATATGTTGTGCCTGCGTGAACACTCCTTTGTCGGCAAGAGACATTATAAACTCTTTTTCGCGCTCATCTTTTTTACGTAAGTAGCGAAAGGTTGATAAAACTATTGCAATACTGCATATTGCCAATATTGCCACAATGGAGATGCCTTTATTTGTATTTATCCTGTCTTTCTCTAATTTGAGTTCTGCATTTTCTCTGTCAATACGTTGCAGCGTAATTTTATCTATTGCTGTTTTTGACTCCTCTTTTGTTATATATCCATTTTCGGCAAGTTCAATCCACCTTTGCATGTCGGTCTGTGCTTGTAATTTCATCGGTAATATTATTGTTACTGCCACAAGCACTAATATTTTTACGATTCTCTTCATTTTTTAGATTTTTAGTGTTATACAATTTCAGTTTTTCGTTTCTTTGTTTGGTACCGCTTGTTAGACTCGTCAATTATTCAAAAGGTTGCAAAAATAAAAAAATCAATGACAATTTTTCTGTCATTGATTTTGAGAGGTTGTTTAATGTGCTTCGAGCCAGTTTGCTCCCCAACCATGGTCGGCTATTAGCGGTACACTCATTTCAAAGGCGTGTTGCATCTCCTCTACAACAAGGTTTTGCATAATCTCTTTCTCCTCGGGAACTACACTGAAGTTTAGTTCGTCGTGCACTTGAAGTATCATTGTGGAGCGTAACCTTTCGGTTTTCATGCGACGGTATATATTCACCATTGCAACTTTTATGATATCTGCTGCACTTCCCTGTATCGGTGCGTTTACAGCATTGCGTTCGGCATATCCACGTACAACAGCGTTGTGTGAGTTTATGTCGGGTAGGAACCTCTTGCGATTGAAGATGGTCTCTACATATCCGTTTTTCCTTGCCTCTTCCTTGCAACGCTCTATGTATTCACTCACTCCCTGGTATGTTGTAAAATAGTTGTCTATTAGTTGTTTTGCTTCGCGACGGTCTACATTCATTCTCTCTGCAAGTCCAAAGACCGAAATACCATATATAATACCGAAATTAGCGGTTTTTGCTCTGCTGCGCTCCTCTCTTGTAACTTTTTCAATTGGTTTCTTGTATATTTTTGCTGCTGTGGCGGCATGAATATCATAACCACTGCGAAAGTCCTCAATCATATTTTTATCACCACTCAGGTGTGCCATTATGCGCAGTTCTATTTGTGAATAGTCGGCAGAAAGGAACAGACATCCCGGTTCCGGAACAAATGCTTTACGCACCTCCTTGCCATCTTCATCGCGTATTGGAATATTTTGCAAGTTGGGATTACTCGAACTCAAACGTCCTGTTGCGGTAACTGTTTGGTTGTACGATGTGTGTATCTTACCTGTTTTTTTGTTTACCAATGCCGGTAGTGCATCAATATATGTACTTAACAGTTTTTTCAGTCCACGGTATGCCAGTATCTCTTTTACTATGGAGTGGCGGTTCTGCAGTTGCGCAAGTACCTCTTCCGACGTAACAAACTGTCCGGTCTTTGTCTTCTTGGGTTTCTCCACAATCTTAAGTTTGCCGAACAAAATATCTCCAACCTGTTTTGGCGATGCAATGTTAAATGATTCTCCTGCCATACGGTAAATCTCTTGCTCTATGTAACGCATTCTCATGGCAAGTTGAACAGAACTTTCTGCAAGTGCATCTATATCTATACGTGCACCGTTGCGCTCCATATATGCAAGTACCGGAACGAGTGGCATCTCTATGTCGTAAAACAGTTTTTCCACTCCCTCCTTTTTTAACTCTTTTTCCAATATGTTTTTTAGACGCAGGGTAACATCGGCATCTTCACAAGCATAATCGCATATATCCTGTGGTTGCAAGTCGCGCATGTTTCTTTGATTCTTTCCCTTTTCTCCTATAAGCGATTCTATTTTTATCGTCTCGTAGTTCAGATAAATCTCGGCAAGGTAGTCCATTCCATGATACAGTTCCGGTTGCAATATGTAATGGGCTATCATAGTGTCAAAAAGTTCTCCTTTTAACTCTATTCCGTAATTTGCAAATATTGTTAGGTCGTATTTTATATTCTGCCCAACCTTTACAATATCTTCATTCTCTAAAATTTCTTTGAATGGTTCAAGGCGTTTCAATGTCTCTTCCCTGTCGGCCGGGAAGGGAATGTAAAATGCCTCACCCTCTTTAACGGAAATACTCATTCCCACAATTTCGGCAGTCAAAGCATGGGTCCCGGTTGTTTCTGTATCTACACACACAGTTTTGTGTTTTTTTACTGCATTAGATAAATTTATGATATCTTCTTGTGTATTAACGAGTTTATAGGTGTGTGGTAGGTCTTTTAAGGTCAAATGGCTCGAATTTTTTTCATCGCCTGTGTCTTCGGTCGGGAATAAATCAAAGAGAGTGCCTTTAAAATCCATCTCTGTTACACTCTTTTCTTTTGTTGCATCATTGCTTTTTGGATTTTCCAAAGTTTCATCGAACAGAGTAGGGGAGAGTGCTGTTTTCTTTACACGCTCTTTTAATGCTCTAAGTTCATAATAGTCGAACAGTCTGTTCAGTTCACTTTCGTTTCCCGGTTCTCTCTTCAATGCTTCCATGTCGAGTTCGATAGGGACATCTGTTTTTATTGTTGCAAGGAATTTGCTGAAAATGATTTTTTCCCTGTTTTCTTCGACTTTAGTTCGCAATGCTCCTTTTATTTCGTTGGTATGTTCCAACATCTGTTCAATGCTTCCGAATTGTGCTATAAGTTTCTGTGCGGTTTTTTCACCTACACCGGGACATCCTGGGATATTATCACTTGAATCGCCCATTAAACCTAACAGGTCTATAACCTGCTCGGTTCTCTCTATACCGAACTTCTCTTTTACCCGTTCGGGTCCCATTACCTCAAAATCCTTGTCGCCATATTTCGGGCGGTATATTAGTGTTGTCTCCGAAACAAGTTGTCCATAATCTTTATCGGGAGTCATCATATATGTTAAAATCCCCCTTTTCTCCGCCTGTTTTGCCAATGTGCCCACAACATCATCGGCTTCGTAACCCGAAACCTCTAAAATGGGTATGTTATATGCTTTTATAAACTCTTTTATTACCGGTACCGACTCACGTATTACCTCAGGTGTTTCTTCTCTTTGTGCTTTGTATTGTTCAAAAGCCTCGTGACGGAATGTTTTTCCTTTAGGGTCGAAGGCTATACCTATATGTGTAGGTTTCTCCTTTTTTATAACATCTTCCAATGTGTTGATGAAACCAAATATTGCCGATGTGTTGAACCCTTTGGAATTTATCCTTGGATTCCTTATGAGGGCATAGTATGCGCGGTAAATAAGTGCGTAAGCATCTAATAAAAAGAGTTTTTCCATATCTTATATTATAAACGAATGTAAAAATAGTGATTTTTTGACAGTCGACCTATTTTTTTTTATTACTTTCGCACATTAAATGGAGCAAAAGCAATAAGCGATGGATGTCAAAAATAAAATTCAGTTGCCAATAAAGGCGGAATTAGAGGCTTTTAAACAGTTCTATTCCGAACAATTCAACAGCCACGTTGCTTTGTTGAATAAGGCTCTTGCCCATGTTTCCGACTCATCGGGTAAAATGATGCGTCCTATGCTTGTTTTGCTAACAGCAAAGAGTTTAGGTGAAGTATGTGAGAATACTTACTTGGCTGCATCGGCTCTGGAGTTATTGCATACGGCCAGTCTCTTGCACGACGATGTTGTCGATGAGAGTGATATGCGTCGTGGAAAACTATCTCTGAATGCCGTTTATTCAAATCGAATAGCGATACTCACAGGTGATTATCTTTTTTCCTCATCGTTGTTCAATGCTGCACAAACAAAAAACAACGAAATAATCGAACTTCTTTCATCTTTGGGTCGTACCCTTTCCGAAGGAGAGATGTTACAGTTGGAATTGCAAAACAACGGTGGCTATAGCGAAGAGCGATACTTTAACGTTATAAAATGCAAAACTGCCGTTCTTTTTGCAACATGTGCTCGTTTTGGTGCTCTTTCTGTTGGTGCCAACAAGAATATGGTCGATGATTTTACACGTTTTGGTGAACTCATTGGAATTTGTTTCCAATTGAAAGACGATATTTTCGATTACTATGATACCGACATTGGTAAACCTACAGGTAGTGATATGCGAGAAGGAAAAATAACACTTCCTGCGTTGTATACATTAAATCATATATCTTCTCCATTTACCGATAATATAAAAAACAAACTGGAGCAGGCTGAGGCTCTTGAGGAGGATGAAATAGATATGCTTATAGAATTATCAAAGAGTTGTGGTGGTATTGAGTATACACAGAGAAAGATCGATGAATACCATGCCGAGGCTCTTTCGTTGTTACCGGTGGATATTCCTGTGGAGTGTCGACAAGCACTCGAGGCGTATCTCGATTATGTTGTGGCGCGTAGTAAATAATGGATTTTATAATAGTAAAGGACGGCTTTGAAGTGAACCCCAAAAGTTAGACAAAAAACTTTTGGGGTTTATTTTATGCGT
>CAZEKX010000104.1:0-5669 GCA_964512955.1 uncultured Bacteroidaceae bacterium | reverse complement strand
AAATTATACGTTTACATAAAAATATTTTTCAATAAAATTCAAACAGCTTCTAAACTAAAACGTCGTTTTCATTCGTTGCTAATACCTTACCTTGCATGGAATACGTTGGCTTTAATATTGTTTTATATTAAATCTAATGAAGCATTGGGCTGTTTGTCGTTGCAGAGTGGCGAGGAGTTCTCGTTGCTTGAATATTTGTCGGGTTATTGGGCGTTTTATTTTACCGGCGACACTCCGGCAAACATGCCTCTTTGGTTTGTACGAAATCTAATGGTAATGTGCTTATTAACTCCATTGCTTTATCGTTTGTTACGGTTTCGTTATGGGTGGTTCTTTCTTGTTGTAATGGTGCTTTGTTTAATAAATGATATTGTAATTCCGCTCCCGGGACTGAACCTGCACTCTCTTCTCTTCTTTTCATTAGGTGCATGGTTGCAGTTGAATAATATAAGTATCGTGAATATTCCGCCCTTAATAGGATGGATTTCTGTTGCTTTATATGTGCCTGCCTCCTATTTTCAGTTTGGACTACACAACGAACAGTGGTATATAGCCTGTTCGCTTGTAGTGGTGCTTATAAAAGCAATGGCTATGGTATTTGTGATATCGGAAATGTTTCGGCATAAAATTATCTCTTCCGTTCCCAAAATTGCAGAACAGACATTCTATCTCTATGCATTGCATGGTTTGATAATAGGTCCTGTAATTAAAATCCTATATCTTCTTTCGGGTCCTTCCAACAATCCTTTGCTCTTGTTGTTTATCTCGTTGGTATCGGTGATTATTGTAATATTAATATCATATATAAGTTATAATGTGCTTAAGAGATATACACCGGCATTTCTTAAAATACTATCGGGTGGCAGGTGATACTTATACACAACTTTCTACAATAAAAATTACAGGCTGTAAAACAAATACCCCTCCTTAAGTGTTCTATTATAGTATAGGTAATTAAAAACTTGGAAAGTTGGACACTGCAAAATTTAGGAAGGAACTGCTTGAGGTGCAATCGGAACTGCAACGATTTGCATATAAACTTACGGCAGACAAAGAGGAGGCGAACGATCTATTGCAGGAGACTTCGTTAAAGGCATTGGATAATATGGATAAATATATGCCCGATACAAATTTCAAAGGGTGGGTATATACCATAATGCGTAATATCTTTATAAATAATTACCGCAAGGTGGTACGAGACCAAACATTTGTCGACCGCACCGACAATCTCTACCACATGAACCAATCACAGGAGTTTGAAAATTATACCACCGAGAATAACTACGATACCAAAGAGATTTATCGTGTGGTGAATAATCTGCCAAAAGAGTACCGTATCCCTTTTATGATGCATCTTTCCGGCTTTAAATATCGCGAGATAGCAGAACAATTGTCGTTACCGTTAGGTACAGTAAAAAGCCGTATATTCTTTACTCGGCAACATCTTCAGCATCTTTTAAAGGATTACAGATGACATTATTTATATTTCCAAATCTCTAAAATCAACTAAAAATATCTCTCTTTATTGCTATTCTGTTTGTTTGTTGTCTGTTTTTTGGTTTTTTATCACTATCTTCGCATCTCAGATGATTAACAATAAAGAGAATACTCTATGGAGAATAAGTTTATGATATATAATACTCTTTCGCGTAAGAAAGAGTTGTTTGAACCGTTACATGCTCCTAATGTGGGTTTGTATGTATGTGGTCCGACAGTGTATGGCGATGCACATTTGGGACATGCCCGCCCGGCTATTACGTTCGATGTGTTGTTCCGTTATTTAAAGAATCTTGGTTATAAAGTGCGTTATGTGCGCAATATTACCGATGTGGGACATCTTGAGCATGACGCCGACGAGGGCGAAGACAAGATAGCAAAAAAAGCACGTCTGAAGCAGTTGGAACCCATGGAGGTTGTGCAGTATTACACTTTGCGCTACCATAAAGCAATGGAGGCATTGAATGTTTTGCCTCCAAGCATAGAACCTCATGCGTCGGGGCATATAATAGAGCAAATACAATTGGTTAAAGAGATTCTCGACAATGGCTTTGCCTACGAGAGCGAGGGTTCTGTATATTTCGATGTTGCCAAATATGATAAGGCACACCGTTACGGCATACTCTCGGGACGTAATCTCGATGATGTGCTTAACACAACACGTGAACTCGATGGGCAAAACGAAAAACGTAACCCTGCCGACTTTGCACTTTGGAAATGCGCGCAACCCGAGCATATAATGCGTTGGCCATCGCCATGGAGTGACGGTTTCCCCGGGTGGCATTGTGAATGTACTGCCATGGGACGCAAATACCTTGGTGAACAGTTCGATATTCATGGTGGTGGCATGGATTTAATATTCCCACATCATGAGTGTGAGATAGCGCAAGGTGTTGCATCTATGGGACATCAGGTGGTGAAATATTGGATGCATAACAATATGATTACCATCAATGGACAAAAAATGGGTAAGTCTTATGGTAACTTCATAAATCTTAGTGAGTTCTTTACCGGTTCGCATCCTTTGTTGGCACAGGCATATTCACCAATGACAATACGTTTCTTTATTCTGCAGGCGCATTATCGCAGTACGGTCGATTTCGGAAACGAAGCACTGCAAGCTGCCGAAAAGGGATTGCAACGTCTTATGGATGCATGGAAGACTCTTGATTCCATTACAGTATCTGCAACTACAACTATCGATGTTGCCGGTTTGCGCGATAAGTGTTACAATGCCATGAACGACGACATGAATACAGCACAGGTTATATCGCATCTCTTCGATGCATCACGTGCAATTAATCAGGTTGCCGATAAAAAAGCAACAATCACCGCAACCGACCTTAACGAACTGAAAGAGACATTTGCTCTTTTTGCATTCGATATCCTTGGTCTTAAAGAGGAGCGTGGCAGCGATAGCGGTCGTGAAGAGGCTTTTGGTAGAGTCGTAGATATGTTGTTGGAACAGCGTCAGGTAGCGAAAGCAGCCAAAGATTGGGCTACAAGCGATAAAATACGCGATGAGTTGGCTGCATTGGGGTTTGAAATTAAAGATACAAAAGATGGTGCATCATGGAAACTAAATCGATGATTAGGAATACAATAACGGTATTGCTTCTGTTCGTATTGTTTTTGGTGTCGTGTGCTGCCGGTAGCAATAAGAAAGAGAATGTTGCTTCTGTTCCTGCATCGGTAATTGTTCCCATATTCAACGGTGATAGTGCTTATAGTTTTGTGGATGCACAGGTATCTTTCGGTCCTCGTGTACCAAATATGCAGGCACATCGCGATTGTGGCAACTGGCTTGAGGTCAAACTCATTGGTTATGGTGCCGATGTATTGTCGCAAAACGTGGAACTTACAGCATACAATGGTACAAAGTTACAGGCACGTAATATTATTGCACAGTTTCAGCCCGAAAAGAAAAAACGAGTATTGTTATGTGCGCACTGGGATAGCAGGCCGTGGGCAGACTCCGATCCCGACTCTGCAAATCTCTATAAACCCATTCTTGGCGCAAACGATGGCGCAAGTGGAGTAGGTGTGTTGTTAGAGGTGGCACGACATTTGTCAACTGTTCCCACTGCAGTGGGTGTCGATATTGTGTTGTTCGATGCCGAGGATTACGGTGTACACCAAAAAGAGGAGTCCGACATGGAACATTCGTGGGCTTTAGGCTCGCAATATTGGTCGCGTATGCCTCACAAAGAGAACTATAATGCACGATACGGTATACTTCTCGATATTGTAGGTGCTTCTGGCTCAAAATTTCATAGAGAAGGAATCTCGGAGCATTTTGCCACTAATATAGTAGACAAAGTGTGGAAATGTGCTTCGGACTTAGGTTATAGTCATATCTTTGTAAATGAGAAGGGTGGGTATATAACCGACGATCATTTATATGTTAATAATTTCCTGGGTGTCCCGTGTATTGACATAATAAATTATGACCCGGAAAGTCCCAACGGCTTTGGTCCTCATCATCACACAATTAAGGACGACATGGATTGGATATCTGCCGATATGCTTAAGATTGTTGGACAAACTGTACTGACAGTTATTTATAATGAGAAATAATGAGTACGATAAAAGAGAAACAGGACGAAATTATTGAGGAGTTCTCTGCTTTTGACGATTGGATGGACCGCTATCAATTGTTGATAGATTTGGGTAGTGAGCAGGCACCTCTTGACGAAAAATATAAGACCAATAACAATCTTATTGAAGGTTGCCAGAGTCGTGTGTGGTTGCAAGCCGATTTGGAGAACGGCAAGGTAATCTTTAAGGCCGAAAGCGATGCTTTGATAGTGAAGGGTATTGTATCGCTCTTAATCAATGTATATTCGGGTCATACCCCCGATGAGATACTCGACAACGAACCATATTTTGTGGAATCTATAGGTTTACGTGAGCATCTATCGCCAACACGCAGCAATGGTTTGGTAGCCATGATAAAGCAGATGCGTCTCTATGCACTCGCCTTTAAGACAAAGATGACATAAAATCTTTATCTATCTATGGCAAGAAACGAAAAATACAGGCTCGAGAATGAAGCATTTCTTGCTTCGATACGTGAGCAAGAAGGGGTAAAGGAGATATCCCAAGGCGTTTTATATAAAGTGATAAAAAGCGGTAGTGGCACACAATCGCCAAGGTTGCATAATGTGGTTACAGTACATTATAGCGGTTCTCTTATAAATGGTCGTGAATTTGATAACAGCATTAAGCGAGGGTATCCCGAGGCTTTTCGTGTAAGCGACCTCATTGTAGGTTGGCAAATAGCACTTACACAGATGCATGTTGGCGACCGTTGGTTGGTGTATATCCCATACGAGGTGGGGTATGGAAAACGTTCAAGTGATCCCATCCCGGGTTGTTCCACTCTTATCTTTGAAATGGAACTCATTGCTATTATGTAGCAGGTGTTCTATTTCCGGCGTATAGTGCAACCCACCTCGGTTACAGTCAGTTCAATGTTTGCTCCCACAACCATTGGCATGTTGTTTTCGCAATGTCCTACAGGGAAATTAAAGCATACGGGAATATTATAATCTGTAATAATTCCATGAATGACATCATATGCCGAACCTATGCCGAATTGCTCTTTTGTTCCGGTGAACTGCCCTACAATAACTCCCTTGATGTTTGGTAACGCTCCCGATAGTTTCAATTGATACATCATACGCTCTATGCGATAGGGTGGTTCGTTGATATCCTCAATGAACAGAATTATATCTTTGTGCAGAATGTTGTATGGGGTACCTATAAGTGAACATATTATAGATAAGTTGCCACCTGCCAACATACCATTTGCGGTTCCACACACATTTAACCTATGCGATGGTACATTGTATTCTGTTTTACTGCCAAAAAGAATATTCCTTAATGTGTTGTTTGCAGTGTTGTTGCCACCATATGCCAACTGACGACATTGTGCCGAATGTATCGACTCAATTCCGGCATTCATGCATCCAGCCAGTAGCAGAGTACAGTCGCTCATGCCCATAACCCACTTGGGGTTTTGTCTTATAGCCTCGGTAAATCTCTCTAATAAATGTATACAGTCATATCCGCCATAACTACATAGTATCGCTTTTATATCTTTGTTCTCTATGGCATTTAGGCAGGGTGGACAAAAAGTAGGATAAAACCTTTGTAATCATTTGATATAC
>CAZEKX010000103.1:0-5698 GCA_964512955.1 uncultured Bacteroidaceae bacterium | reverse complement strand
GAGTGCTTTTACAAATTTATTTCGTAATGTTGCACTTGCTGGTTGACTCTGCGCAGAAGTTGTTTTCTTGTTTTTGTTTGAACTTTTGTCGATAAAAATTTGTATTTTAGGTTGTAAAGTAGTATCTTTGCAAATTGAAATTATACGCAGTATAATGAGACAATTAAAAATTACAAAAAGTATCACAAACCGCGAAAGCGCATCGCTCGACAAATACTTGCAAGAGATTGGCCGTGAAGACTTAATTACCGTTGAGGAAGAGGTTGAATTGGCGCAAAGAATACGCAAGGGCGATCGTTTGGCGTTGGAAAAATTGACGAGAGCCAATTTGCGTTTTGTCGTATCTGTGGCAAAGCAGTATCAGAACCAAGGACTTAGTTTGCCCGACCTTATAAACGAAGGTAACCTGGGACTTATTAAAGCCGCTGAAAAGTTCGACGAAACACGAGGCTTCAAGTTTATTAGTTACGCAGTGTGGTGGATTAGACAATCAATTCTTCAGGCTCTTGCAGAGCAATCGAGAATTGTTCGCTTGCCATTGAACCAAGTCGGTTCACTCAACAAAATTAGCAAGGCATTCTCAAAATTTGAGCAAGAAAATGAACGTCGTCCATCGGCAGAGGAACTTGCCGACCAATTGGATTTACCTGTAGACAAGGTGGTAGATTCATTAAAAGTATCGGGTAGACATATTTCTGTAGATGCTCCATTTGTGGATGGAGAGGATAACAGTCTGCTCGACGTACTTGTTAATGACGATTCTCCTATGGCAGATAACCTTTTGGTAAGTGAGTCTCTATCGCGTGAAATAGACCGTGTTCTGTCTACACTCTCCGACCGTGAAAAAGAGATTATCCAAATGTTCTTCGGTATCGGTATGCAAGAGATGACTCTTGAAGAGATTGGAGATAAATTCGGTTTGACACGTGAGCGTGTGCGCCAAATTAAAGAGAAGGCTATTCGCCGTTTGAAGCAGAATCAGCGTAGTAAACCGCTGAAATCCTATTTAGGATAAATTTATTGGAAATATCTACGGACCACACAAAAATGTGGTCCGTTTGTTTTTCTGCGCATAATGTTAAAAGTTACAACTTTTTTTATATATATAAATGAATTTCTTAACTTTGCATCCGTTGTAAATAAAGATATATAGATTGTGATTTAAAAATAGATTTATAAATCTTATTTGCACCATTGTAAAAACAGAATTATGAATAAACCTTTTATAATATTATTATTTGCACTTTTTGCTACAATATCCATACAGGCAAAAGATAAAGATGGTGTGTATATATTCGGAGCATCTATCTCTTTCTCCGATTCAATAGTATATTTTACCGAGGTTCAATATCTCGACAGTGTTAAGTTGGATAAAAAAACGCGTTTCTTACCTTCACGTCAGCACTATGCTTATGAACTGAAGGATTTTATGTCTTTTAATAAGAAACTTCCGGGTCGTACATCTGTTGTCTATTTTTCAAAAAAAGAGTCTAAATTAAAAAAGAAAGTGGCTAAATTAAATAAGAGACTTATCAACAAACAGGGTAAGACCGTTCGTTATTTGGGTAGCCAATTCAATTTTACAAAGCCGTGAGAATGAAAACTAACGGGGGGCTTTTTAGTTACATTCTGTTTTACTTTATCATGTTTGCCATATCATCATGTCGTGATGATGTGGATTTACCATATCCACCCGAAGAAGAAAGTGCTGATACTGCAAGAATAACAACATTGGTATATATGATGGCAGAAAACAGGTTGTCTTCGTTTGCTGCATCAGATATAAAGGAAATGTTTGCATCTGCGACATGCGTTCCCGGCGATTGCAATATGTTGGCGTTTGTGGATGACACCAAGAATCCCCGAATATGTCGTTTCTATAATAATAACGGACGTGCCGAGTGTGATACCGTTTATCGCTTTGACGAAGATTTCTGTTCAAGCGATACTGTTGGAATGCGTAAGGTCTTTGATATTATTCTCGAAAGGTATCCGTCGTATAGCATGAATCTTGTTATGTGGTCGCATGGCAGTGGGTGGATAAGGTCTAAGTCTTCGCCGGTTCAGCGTTCCATTGGTGTCGATAATGAAAGAAACAGTTCATTTTCCGATTCCTATAATACTACAATAGAGATAGAGGAACTTGCCGAATTCATTATAAATTTACCGGTAAAAATAGAACTGCTTATGTTCGATGCATGTTTTATGCAGAATGTAGAGACTGCGTATGCCTTGCGTAACAGTGCTAAATGGATATTGGCTTCCCCGGCAGAACTTCCGGCCGATGGTGCTCCATATAATCTGATATTGGAATGTTTTTTTGCCAAACCATTTAATGAAGAGGCGGTGAAGAATATGATGAATGCCTACTATTCAGCATATTCCAATCTTAAGAATGGTGTTGTTCTTTCTGTTGTCAATTGTAGTGAAATGGGTAATCTGGCAATGCAGACAGCAGATTATATATCAAAATATTTTTCTCGCAACAAAGACAATAATTATAGCGAAATATTTACTTATTTACCGGGAAATAATTACTATCCCGATTATTTCGATATAAATGCTGTAATGATGGAATTCTTATTGCCATCAGAGTATTCTCAATGGGCTGCCGCTTTGAATCTTGCAGTCCCATATAAATGTGCTTCCCAGAGTTGGTTTACCGATATTTTGCGTAAATATATCCCTGTAGAGCAAGATAAATATTGTGGTATATCTATCTATCTTCCACAGGAAAAATTTCAGTCGCAACAGTTTAATGCACAACTTTCCACGACAGAGTGGTACAATGCAGTACGTTGGGATTTGGCAGGGTGGTGATTTCTTCTACCTGTTTTAGAATTGAATATGTAGTTTTATTCTTACGCCATCTTTGTCTATGCCGGGGTAGTCTCTGTAGGTCAATCGTCTTACATAATCAATACGTAGCACTCTGAAAATATTCTCAATACCTACTGCGAACTCCATGTATGGTTTTGAACCCAAAAAGTGGTATGTATTGTCTTTGTATGGAAACTTGTATAGAGAACCGGTATTCAAAGGATCGGGACGGTTTTTGCTGCTAAGATGTCCATACATCCCTCGGAACGAAACCACCTCACGCCAGTTTAATTTACGTATCAACGGTATTCTGTTGAATATTAATCCGTTCATGTAGTATGTCAAGTACCACGACGCATATTCATCATTGAAAAATTCCATGGCATTCATGGTTGCAAACGATTCATCCTGAATGGTGTACGATAGGTTTGCATCGGGAATTATTAGTAGAGGGAAAGGAACTCTATTCCACACTTTTCCACCTTTGATAACACAATCGGTATATCCGAATGCCGAAAACCAAAAACGTTTACGGAAACTTGCTTCGGTATGGTGGTAGTTTATATCACCTCCGGCAATGCCCTTTATTCCTATACGATGCGACAGGGTAAATACCGGGTGTTCCGGTAGAACGGAATGGCGGTTCCATTTTGTCTGTGTAAACTTTTCTTTTGGTGCATATCGCAGGAATAGTTCCACCTCCGACTGACGAAGATTCTTAACAAACGTACTTGTAGTTTCTCCATCAATCGTTTGTGTACGTTCAAAAGGAATAAGGTATGTCGATATATTCTCTTTGTTTCGGAGCGACAATTTGTACGAAAAGTGGTTGTAAAACTCACGTGTATATGTGAAATCGGCTTTCTTTACATATCCAAGTTTGTTATCTTCTTGTCGTTTCAGACTCAAGAAAATATTATCTTTGTTTGTATATAAATAGTTTTGTCCATATTGAAACGCATCGTGCTCGTATGCCATCTTTATTGAGTGTATTGGAAATTCATTGGGGTGTTCCTTCTTTTTCTTAAATGAATACTCAATTTCTCCTTTGTATTTCCAACGATGGTCTTTTGTACCGTATGCAACAAAGAAGTTTCCAAAAAGGTGTGGGTTAAGATATGCCGATGTCATGGCACCGGTGCGCAAACGTGTTCCCTCCAATTCGTTGAAACTTATACTTGTATTTACCGGACCATAAAATATAGGTGGTTCGTGCTCTCTAATCGGTATCCAACCGGTGAATAGGAACGACACGCCTTTTTCAATCCAATAGTAAACAGGGTTGGCTCGTAACTCCTTCATCATTCTTCCTACAGAATTCTCTTTTTCTGTTACTTCGGCAAGGCGGTTGTTGTTCCAATACTCTTCGTTGCGACGCAGAGAATTATCATCCTCGACAACGCTGCCGGGAAATTCTAAGACACTTGTGGCAAATTCATTCTCTGTAAAGTCGTAATTCTTGTAAACAACCTCTCTGTTGGCGTAGAATCCGTTTACTGCATTTACAATCTTGAACTCGGTAACCAAACTCTCCTTGTTCAAAATTCTTGTGCCGTCATTTAATCGGTCAAACTCTTGTTTAATGTTCATATATTCCACGAAATTCATATTTATATCGTGGGGGACATTCATTTGTACCAATTTAATAAAAAATGTGGAATCGGCTGTTACATATATATGTCCGGTAAATCCAAATGATTCGGAATTGAACGGGGCGAAAGCAAGGTCTATGCATCGTTCGTTGCTTACATCAATTGTATCCATTATGTAGTAACGGTAGAATGTTGGGCCCAACTTCGATAAAGGACTTACAAATTTATTTCCAAAAAGTGAAATGTTGTCCTGGAATATATCAATATCCTTAAATGTCTCTTCGTATAACGCCTCAAGAGATTCTGCAGACAGCATGTCGTCTATACCGTTACGTTGTCGTGCTTTTACATGTTGCCTTAACCGTCTTGGCGACTTGCGATAGTAGTCTGTTGCAAGCAATTCTCGCGACATGACATGAAGAATGGGCTTGCCCGATATAAGCGAAGTGTCTATATATTGGTCGAGAAACGAAAATTTCTTTCCAAAATGGCTTTCGGCAGCAGAATTGAAATTGTTTAATGCAATATTTAATTTTTCATGGCGGTCGCGACTGTAATAAGGTTTGTTTTCAGGAGCATTATCATCTCTTTTATCTATGATTGTTTTTGCCAATGTTACAGCAGGGTTGTTCTTGCGTCTGTATTTTTCCTTTTTAGGTTTAATCGTAATCTCGCTCAATTCATAATTCTCGGGTTCCATTTTAACCTTTAACGGAAATTTTGTTCTACTCGACAATGCAATTCTTTTCTCTTTATATCCAATACTCGACAGGATAAGTGTGTCGCGTAGGGTAGGGGTGAAAAATGAGAAGTTTCCATTGTTATCGGAACTGCATCCTAACGATGTGTTACGTATCCTTACAGAAATGTATGGTAAACTTTCGTTATTTGAAGCATCTATAACGGTTCCATGTATACGGATACGACTTGTTGCATTCTGTGCCTCTATATTATTGGGAGTAAACAGCAATGCTAATAGTAGTATATATATATAATAATGTATACGAAAACTCATGTTTTGTATTTATGTTTTTATTTTTTGGAGTTACAAAGTTACGGAATTTTACTCTATTATGTTTATGGTTTATTAATATTTTGCATTTCTTTACATTCTCCAACCTGGTTGCAATTCTTTTTTTTATCTTATTTAAACTATGCATTTTCTTTTCCTTATTATATATAATATGGTGTAAATATTATATATGTGTGTAATACAGTGTTTTAGCAAAAACTTCTATACTGTCAAGATAGAAGTGCAACAAAATCCCCACCTTGCTCACGACTTT
>CAZEKX010000102.1:1754-5862 GCA_964512955.1 uncultured Bacteroidaceae bacterium | reverse complement strand
TCTGTGTAGTTCGTTGTACTTCATTTTGTTTTGCTTGATTAACGATACAAAGATAGTGATATTATTTTTAATATCAAATAAAAATGATATTATTTTTCGTATCATAGTATTTTTTTGTGAAATCCTCGGGGGCTTCACAGCAGCCGAGGGTGGTGCTGAATTAAAATATGATGAGAAAGTTTTATTTATCCTTGAATTCATCCTCTTGAGCAAAAATGTCGGAGACTTCAAGGTTGATGTTATAGTGCGTTGAAAGCACATCGTAATCGAAGGCCATTGCCATATCGACAGTCTGCTTGTAGGTGGTTACATCTCGCCCGTGTTCATCCTTCTTCACTGTGATGTCAAAGACACCCTTTGATACATTCTTGAAGCGGACACTGTTCTTCGTGCCGATGAACTCAGGAGAATTCTCGAGATAGAACTTAAGAGAGCCTTCAGGCAGCGAGGTTTCGCCTACGGCGCGTGCCTCTTTTTTATAGAGTTGGAAGATACGACTCTTGCGAAGCAACAGAATACGCTTCTGTTCCTTGAACTGCATTTTGACGACCGGAGAGTTGCAGGAGAACTCGTTGACATATACAATGCGGTAGTCGCTTTCGTTGTATATATCATCGTTCTGACGGAGGTATGCAACCAAGCCCCAGAATTTCCCCAGTTCGTTGTTGCTCTTGCACTCGCTGTTTTGGCGCACTATACCCTCAATGGTTATCTTGAGCATATCGTTATATGTGAACGGAAGTTCCAACACGCCCGACAGCGTACGGAATGCGGCCAACGGTACCACCCAGTTACGGAGTATACGGTCCTCTATGCGTGCCTGTTCGAGTTTGTTGGTAATGTCGCTGAATGCACTCTTATAGTTGCCGTCATATTCCGCCTCGAATTTCTTGCGGTGTGAGAGGATCTGCAGGGCGAGGTGCGAAAGACCTTTCTTTCGTTCCTCGAGCAGTTCATTGAACCTGCGCTTTGCTTCGGCGGTAAACTCGCTGGTGTCGAATGTCAGAAAAATCATACGGCTGAACAGAGCAATATCGGCAGTTGCCATCTCTTGCCCGGACACGATGACACCACAGTCCACGGCGGTTGTCTCGCGTTTCTTGTCGCGGTCCATATTCATACGGGTGCGTCCTGTACCATCCCAAATGGCTTTGAGAAACTCACGTTTCTCCAGTTCGAGGTCGTTGCGGTACTCATCGAGGTGCACAAGAGCATTGGCGCACTGTGCGACAGTATCGCCAAGTGAAGCCTTCGATGAACTGTGCAAATTAGGCGGTTTGTTCTCAATGACAAAGAATGACATCAACGAGGTTCCCAACTCAGTTTTACCGGAACCTTTTGGACCGAAAAGATTTAATATTGGAAATTGTGACTGTGATGTAACAACATCACGAAATAATGCAGCCAAAAGGAAACCTATGCCTATTTTGGCGTTGTTTCCGAAAACAGCAATAAGTTTTTTAGAGTAATCTGTCAGTGATATAGCTGAATACCCCAGGTGCACGAATCGGCGTTCAAACTGAAATAGTTTCTGTTCATCAGCGTATATACGGGAGAATGCCGGCAGATAGAAGTTACGTTCATCATCGAGACGTACAATACCATATTCATCTGTGGTGTACCACTTCTTATCGGCATATATGCCGTTGCCGTATGCAAAGAAACCCTGCTTTTGCCAACCAAGTTGCACGATTTCTAATGCGGTCTCTGTCTGCTCGTATAGAAACATTTTCAGTTTTGTGAGTTGTTCCTCCTTTGCCAGCCATATATAGTTGCCAAGACCCTCAACCTTTTGCTTGAACTTGGCCAACGAAACAAGATCTTCCTGTTTCAACTCAATAATTTCTTCCTGACGGTTGATGTTGCGAATCTTGTAGAGTCGCTTGGGGGTTATGGCATCTTTTATATGGAACATTGGCTCCATTACAAAGTTGCTCCATTGATAATCTCCTTGGTTGGATACTGAAAAATAACAGTTGTTCTCTTCGTAGAAACCATACCTATCGAGCAGTTCCTTGTCGAGCGTCTTGCCTTTCTTTTTGGACTGCTCATGCGACGCCTTTTTGGCACTATTGATAGCGGTTGTCCATATATCCTGGGGTGCGTAATGCTTCAACTGTTTGAGATACATTTTCTCGAGTACCATATCATCGATGTGCGCGATGAACTCTGACACCTCATCAATAATGGCTTTCCTTTCCTCTGTTGTCGACTTCGGATTCCAGCGTTGCTTGACATACCAAATTATAAAGTCCTGTTTCTCTAAATGTACTATCATAACTCGGCGATATTTTGTTTTACAATATCAAAAGCAACTTTATTATGAACTTTAAGTAAGGCCAACCCTATAGATACGAGGTTTTCACCTAGTTCCTCCGCAAATGGATTTTGCACATACTCAGCAAATTCTTCAAACATTTTGATAAAGTCCTTATTTGTGCAGTCAATGCTTATATCACAACGTTTATCATTCTTTGTAAATATAGCAAACCGAACTCCTTCCGCTTTAAGTTCTGCAATAAGCGTTTCGACTTTCTTCGTTAATTCATTATGTGTCATATTTCCTTTGAATATTTAGAGATTATTTGATGTGTATGTGTCAGTTTTAGTCTGGTCTTTATATTGGCAATGTGCCTTTTTACGGTGTGGGGCGAGATATGAAGTTCCTTACCGATATCCTCGGCGGTAAAGCCTACACCAAGTAGTTTGGCAACCTGCTGTTCACGCTCCGACAGTTTAGAATCAAGAGTCGGTTTGCAGATGATGCACTCAAAAGGACACTCGCCACGCAAAGGGCAACGCACATCTTCAAAACGAAGGTAACCGCTTGCGTTTACATCCATAGAGAGTGCATCGTATTCTCCGAAGTTGCAACGGATAAAGCGATGTACCATTCTAAAATGGTAATAGTTCCGATTCATTTCAGAGCGAGAATACAATTCAGACAGAGCAGCAAATGCACCGGGATACAATTCTTGTATCATAGTGAGCATATCTGCAATAATAGCGGTATCACTCTCCTTCAGAATAAACATAGGTTCTTCAAGAGGCTTACAGCATACCTGCCCATCGGGCGTATTATAAAATTCTATATTCTTTACCATTCCTGCTTGTTGATGATTTTTTCTTGAATTAGAATCTCTTCTGCTTTCCTGAATCCTCTAGAATGTATTTTCTTCTGAAAAGCAGCAATACTAATGTCGCAAAGTATGCATACTGCATAAGTAAAATCTGTCTTTTGCGCGGGACTTAATGATTTGTAGTAATCCTTAATAGCCATTTATGTTAATTTTAGGGGTTAATTCTTTAGTTCCTGTAAAAAAAAACAGTACATTTGCAGAGACAAAAGTAGAAGAAAATTTTCATAAATCTGTTTATTTTAACAGATTTATTTGTTAACAAAATTTAATTTAACAGATTTCATGTATAACGGAGCGAAAATCAAAGCATTACTAAAGGAGAGAAATCTAAAGATTAAAGACCTTTTAGAAGAATTAGAGATGAATACCGGTGGAGGATTACGACCATTAGCAGAAGGAGACCCTAAAGCGAGTAAACTAGAAAAATTAGCAGATTTTTTTGGAGTATCAATAGATACATTCTTTATTAGAGATAAGCAACCCCATATTAGTGTAGTAGGCAACAGCAATAATGTTGCGTGTCTAACCATAGGTGCGCTTGAGGAAAAAAACGCAAATCTTCAAGCCTTAATCGAAGAAAAAGATAAGCGTATAGAATTACTTGAAACAGTCAATGACATGTTACGCAAGGAATTAACGAATATGAAAAGAAATATTATTAATGGACAAGATACGGACAAATAATAGTTATGATGTAAAAATGTAAATGGATTACAATTGTCAACTTGGTAAGTGTTGTAAATATACCGGATTTAGAGTGCGTAATTGTGCTAAAAAAATGCAAAAAATTGTCCCACTCTTTCCGCAATAAAATAGCAAAAAGAGAAACCAAGTTTACTTGAGTGAATCTTTTTGCTATTTTATTGCAAGGATGCCGGCGGCAGCCATGGGATGGACGAAGTCAATTCCACTATGCAAGGATGCCGGCGGCAGCCATGGGATGGACGAAGTCAATTCCACTATGCAAG
>CAZEKX010000102.1:0-1654 GCA_964512955.1 uncultured Bacteroidaceae bacterium | reverse complement strand
GATGCCGGCGGCAGCCATGGGATGGACGAAGTCAATTCCTATTTGTTTTTTTTATAAATTACAAATAAAGATATGAGAGTAACAGTAATACAACAAGATATAGCGTGGAAAGCCCCTGTAACCAACAGGGAGAGAATGGAGAACCTGCTAAGAGAAGCACCAAGGTCAGATATATATGTATTTCCCGAGATGTGTTCCACAGGTTTCTGCATGCAACCGAGCGGAGTAGCAGAAGAGCATGGCGGAGAGACATTAAAAAAAATGAAAGAGTGGGCAAGTGAATACGATGCCGCTATAGTTGCCACAATAATGACACTCGATGCCGGAAAATATTACAATCGCATGTATTTTGTTACACCCGAGGCAGTATTTGAGTATTACGATAAAATACACCTTTTCGAGTATAGTGGCGAAGACAAAGTTTTCACACCCGGAAGCAAGCGCGTCATTTGGGAGTGGCGTGGCATACGCATACGTCCCGCCATATGTTATGATATACGTTTCCCATTGACATTACATAATAACGATGGTTACGATATGCTTATCATATCTGCAAATTTCCCCGAAAGTCGCATATTGGCATGGGATACACTTATACGCGCACGCGCCATAGAGAATCAATGCTATGTTATAGCATCGAATCGTGTAGGCAGTGATGAGTATGGTAACTACGTTGGGCATAGTGCCATACTAAGTCCCTATGGAATAACACTCGCATCATGTATCGACAATACAGAGAGCAGTGCAACGACCGATATTGATTGGGATATGGTTACCAAGATGCGTAAAGCATTTCCCCTTATGCAGGATTGCATAAGATAAATCACTTTAAATGTAAGATAAATACCAATTACCCCGTTATAATATCATTATAGTTTGGAATCTCATTGAGAAAAGAAAAACAATTCCTTGCATAATCCATTTTACAACAATAGTGCTGCAAGCCATTGCTTATAAGAAGGTAATCGACACGAAGAACAAGATTATAACGAGAAATTTGTGCAAAGACCTCTCTGTCGATCTTAACAGAGGGTGCTTTATATTCAATTATCATTCGCGGAGTTAATGTGCGGTCATAGATAACAGTATCGCAACGACGTTTCATACCGTTAAGGTTTATACAAACCTCGTTTGCCATGAGAGCAGACGGATAGTTATGGTACTCCATCAGAAAATGTATAAAATGTTGTCGTACCCATTCCTCTGGAGTAAGGGCAACATAACAACTACGCAAATTATCAAATATAACAGTTTTGCCCTCTTTTTCAGTAACCTTTATATTATATTTCGGTAGATTAATATGTTGCATTTATGAGGTTATTTATATAACTATCAAATTTTTCTGCTACAAAAATAACCAAATTAATTAATGTGACAACAATAAAAATTATTTAGTTATCACATTAATTAATATAAGTACAAATTTCTTTATTCTGAGACAGGACGCACACTCTGCCCGCAGTGGCGGCGGTTCCAATGGTCCCAGAGGTTGTAGCCATAGTGGAAGCCGAGTACGTAAGCGTAGTAACTGCTACTCTCGTCCGGCGTGGACGACCAATAGTAACCGTCGTAACCTGTGCAGTAGACCTCCGTACCGTCGCGATAGCCCGCTGCCGGCAGGAAGATACTATTACCATTGGGACCGGTAGCAAGT
>CAZEKX010000101.1:0-5878 GCA_964512955.1 uncultured Bacteroidaceae bacterium | reverse complement strand
AAGAAATCATTGTAACTTCTCTTTTCGCCAGCATATCTATTTGGACTCGACAATCCACAATGCCTACACTGCACTACGACAAATGATGTTTGCGAATCAAGGTTTAGTTTATCCCGTTGGGTATATACTTAAAGGGAACTAAACCGCATTGAATATCGGTATTATCAAACCGACAAGGAAAAGAAATATCCCTACTTCTTTTCTCGTTCGCAATAATTTTGTACCTTTGTGGCATCAAGAGTTATGGCATTGAAGCAAAACAATAACGAACTCTGAAATACGAACGGTTGCTATCTCGTTACCCGATTTCCAAGCATCCCGAATAACCGTCTAATTACAAGATAATTGCAAATTCTGCGATTTTTTACAAAAAAAGAAAAGCGGAAGCACCAATACTTGTTAATGTAGCAGGCAATTCTATCGAGCAAATAGCAGATTGCATAAAACAGCAGTCACCTATACTTTCCACACCATTGGGTAATTTAACTTCTGTCAGATTTTCTGTAAATGCAAAAGCATAACCATCAATTTCGGTAACACTGTTTGGGATATTTATGGAAACGATATTGGTATACGAGAAAGCATTATTTCCTATCGATGTAACACTCGATGGAATATTGATATTTGCAAGAGGAATATCGCAAAAAGCAGCTTCGCCTATTTTAGTAACACCATTCGGTATCACAGTGTTGCTTGAGCCCTGTATCAATGAATTTGTATTTGTTTCAATAATTGCGTTACAATTTTCTCTGCTATCATACACTGTATTCTCCTCATCGACAATAATATTAGAAAGAGATTTAATAATTGCGAAAGCACCAGATGCAATTTCAGTAACCCCCTTTGGAATTTTCAAAGATGTTATTTCTGTTCTACCGAACGCAGACTTGCCTATTCGTGTAACATTATCGTGCAAAACAACACTCTCAATGGAATTACATCCGAAAAACAAGAAAGCACCTATGTTTGTTATGTCATTGGGAATTACTAAATCGGTGATAGGTTTACCGTTCATATAAAGAGTACCTATTGGTTTTGAAGAAGAACTCTTAAAAACACTCTTGCACCATGCGCTAAGGTCGTTTATATGTACAGCCTTGCCTTTGTAGTTGTGAAATACATCAGAAAATGAAGCATTCAATGAGCCATTTATCGTTATCTCCTCAATTTTACTACATTCTCCAAAAGTATAATGTCCAAGCGTTGTTTCACCGCTGTTCAAAAACTTAACCGATTTCAGATTGTCACATGATTGAAACGCATAATGATCTATCTTTGTAACACTTGCCGGAATTACAATTTCTGTAATCGAGTAAAATCCTTTAAAAGCATAAGTTCCTATCTCCGTTATTCCCTCGGCGATGGTAACACTTTTAATTTCATCGGCATAATTTCCCCACGGAGAAGCATACAATATTCCCATATCCCCCGAACCGGTGACCTCCAAACTCCATGCTTCGGTATCGAGAGTCCATTTCACGGCACTACCTAATGTGCCGGTAAGTTTCTCGGCATGCACATTAAGTGCCATGGTGAGAAACATAAAAACAATTGAAACTTTTTGTAATAAATGTTTCATGATAATTAAAGTTTTGCTGCCGTACCGTTCCCCAAGCCCGACGGTTATAAAAAAAGAAAGCGCAGGAACTGTACCATCACTCGTTCTACACCCTGAGGCTCTAGCATACCCACTTCGTCAGAACGAGCAACGCAGAGCCTACGCTGATATGTATAACACACCATAACCTGACAAAAACATGCCAAGCAAAGCGGGTGTTTGGACACACCATACAGGCATCTACCGTTGCCTTGTCTTTGACGAAGTCGAAACTTGCTAGATTCCAGGGCGTCAAGAACAAAGCGCCAATAAACGCTTCCAAAAATATTAATTCACTCAAAGAATTTATTTGGGAATAAATTACAATGATTTGAATTTTCTCGATGCAAATATAGTGAAAGGCGAATGGAGAATAAAATAAATTCATTTATTTTTTATCCCGAACCGCATCGTATATTAAAGATTTAACTCAAATACAGAGAAAACTGGCAAAAATTCAGTCTTGTATTACTTTGGTTATACAGCCTGCGAGAATTTAAAAATGTATCTCAACGTCTAATAGATGTAACCGGACATCCAAGTAGAGTTTTCAAACAAGATACCTCAGTTTTTCATCAAAATCACTCTCCAACACAATTTCTGCACCGGTTACAGGATGTACAAAAGCAATATTTGAGGCATGAAGCATAAGACGCTTACAAGAACTGCCATAGAGTTCGTCACCAACAATGGGACAATCCAAACCAAAGTGATGTGCGCAATGTACTCGCAACTGATGTGTACGCCCCGTTACAGGAATCAAAGCAACGTATGCACATTTATGCCCCATATAATTTACCACATCTACAACCTCGTAGTGTGTTACAGCCTCCTTACCGTTCTCTAAATCGACCATTTGACGCGGACGATTCATATAATCGGGAGCAAGTGGCAGAGATATTACACCACTCTCAACAGCAGGAATTCCATCGAGCAGTGCCTTGTACATTTTTGTTACCTTTCTTTGGGCAAAAAGAGTTTGCATAACCTTATATACATCCATATTTTTTGCCACAACCAACAACCCCGATGTTGCCATATCCAAACGGTGAACAACACGAAGTGCTTTGTTATTGGTTTGCATACGCATATATTCTTCTACCGAACAACCACCTACAATACCCGGAACAGACAACATACCCGATGGCTTATCTACAACAAACAGATATTCATCTTCGTAAACAATTTTTACATTATCGGGATGGCACTCACAACATTCAAATGGAGACTTTTCAACCTGCAAACCTCTTAACATGAAGTCTAATATTGGTTCACATTTCCCTTTGCATGAACCATAGAAACAACCATCGCGACGTACTTCACCAACAGGAGATGCACCTATCCAGAATTCCGCCATACATAAAGGATGTAGATTATTTGTATAAGCATATTGCAACAGTTTAGGTGCGGCACATTCCCCTGCTCCTGCAGGAGGAAGAGTTGCAGAGTACTCTTCGAATATTTGCAATAAGGTTTTACTCTCTCCTTTAGCATTAAACATAACAAAACGAGTAAAAAGCCATTGCTGTAGTGCAGCAGAGCGTTGTTTACGCTCCTCTTTTAACATATTTACTCTATCTGTTATTTGAGTAACGGCACTTTTGCACTCCTCAATTTTTGCATGCCAACGTTTTGTAAGACGCTTAAGTTCAGCCTTTTGAAAACGACTTTCGTTAATCAATTGCTCCTGTTCCTCGGGAGTAAGCATAGCAGAGTGCCGTTTTGCGTCACGCAACAGTTTTGCATCTTGCATACTCCGACGCATGGCAGATAATTCGGTCTCAGCGGCATTATTGCAACTATCCAGCAACAGTTTCACCCTTTGGTATTCATCGCTTTCAAGCAACTTTGCAACACTGTTGTTTATCTGTGTGATTGTAGCCTCCTCACGTTTAAAATAGCCATCGGGAGCGAGCATATCGTAAACAGCAGGAACAAAATATGGTTGTGTATTACTTCCATTGAGCAACCCGGAGAATGCAGCAAGAAAACCAATGTCGCCACAATCATTCCGTACTACCAACACACCGAACATCTTACCCTTTGACACCTCGGCACTCCACTCCTTTTGTAAAGCGACATAACGCCTTACCTCATCGGCAGCAAGCAGGCACAATGGATGTGGACGATAGTGAAACGGATTATTAAACCTTATAGGTTGTCCAATCGTAGATATATCGGATGTAAATCGGTGGAACATATTATCTTATATTCAACTCAATAACGATATTCTACATCTTCATTCTCATTGAAACCACCTTCGAAATCATTATTTTCTATGGTAACGTTTGTAACCTTTTCGAGTAAGAAACGCTTACGAATCCAATGGAACGGTTCAAAGTCATTGTTCTGTATAATTTTATTATTGCGGAACAGCAGACCATCGAGTGATTTTGCATATACTATTGGCGCATCGAATGTCTCGAAGATATTATTCTCTATTACAACACCTTTTCCATTGCCACCATGGAAATATTTCTGCTGCGAAGCAAGGTCGGGTATTTCGGGATAGATAGATATTATACCATTTGTAAACTGGAACATATTGGTAAGAGCATTTACAAAACGGTTATTGCGTATCACAACGTCGCGACAAGCACCTGTTTCGAACCATCCGTTACAGTCGCCACACAAAAGAATTGCAGTTCCCGAGGTATGATCGAAAAGATTATTCTCTACAACAGTACGTTTAGGAGTACTGAACAATGCTCCGCGTGCACGGTTATCGCGTATAACATTATTACAGAACAGCACTTCGGGAGTCCATTCTAGGTTCTCTATTCCATAGTTTCCATTTGCTATATCCTGTGGCAACGGTTGTTCAAATTGAATTTTGAACTCCTTGCAACCGGCGATAGTCTCTTTGTCGTACGGTACAATGTCAACAATGCGATTAGCCTTAGCAACCTCCATAATATCGGAACGTACGAACTGTACACTGTCCCCTGCACCACCCCAGTAAAAGCCGTATGCCTGACCATGCATATAACGCCCTACCAATGTATTGTCGTTGAGACGTTTCACCACACGCAGATATGTTCCATGGACATTTATTGCATCGTCCATCATACCATTGTATTTACCGAGTTCAGAACGTATTATGCCTTTACAACCCGAAAAATGCGTAGCATCGGCTTGCGTAGTGAAATAACGTTCTTTGCTACGCGTTGCTACTCTGAAATGATTTAAGGTGATATTCTCACTCATCTGTGCCAATAACCCCATGCCTTCGGCATAAAATACCCAAACATTATAGAACGATGTATTTTTACATTCCGAAACAAATATTCCGGGAGTGGGACGATAGTAGGAGCGCATGGCAACCACCGTACCGGGGAGAAGACGCGCATCGTTCCAAGGAGCACGTATAACACGAGGAGCAACCTCTTCGACATTATACACTCCCACTCCAATATCACTTGTGCGATAAACGAGATGCCTTGTTTCACCATCGAAAGCGATTCCGGCCTGTGGTGTAAATTCCCAATTACTGCCGTATGTCACCAACCTGCCATCTACAATCTTGTAGTTGGCATAGGGTGCAATACGATATGTTATCACACCGTTGTGGGTATCGTTCTCTATCACTTCGACCTGGGTTATTTGAGGTGAACGGGTATCGACACTTATATGGCGTAAAGTACAATTTTCACAACCAACCATTGCAATAGGCAACATACGTCCGTTCATGTACAGGTGCGCATAATCGGCATCATGCCCGTTTGAAACAATATCGATGGTTAAGTTTTTTATGCCCTCCAAAACAATAGCCACAAGTTTTGGATTGTCCTGATCGTGATTCGATATGTAATATTCCCGCACATTTGCACTGTCGGGATAGAAATCGTACTCACCTGCCTCAAAGAGTAACTTTGCGGGTTTCCCTGCACACTCAGTCTTAATAGTCTCTATTGCCTTTGCAACAGCCTTAGTCATATCCTTACCGGTATTGGGTATAACGCCAAAATCGGAAGCATAATAGACATTCTCACTACTATTGCAAGTTAATAGCAACAGAGAGAGACCGGCAAATAATATAAAAGATAATTTTCTCATAAAATTTCATTTTTTGCGAAGATAATACAAAAAAGAGAAAAAGATTGTGGTTGTTTTAACAAAAGTTGAGGATATAAATAATTTTTCCTCTTTATTTTCTTAGAAGATTGCTGTTTTATCACTATCTTCGCGGAAATTTAGAAAATAACAATATACACTATAGAAAGTAATGGGATTTAACGAATTTATAAGCAAACTATTTGGTAATAAAGCCAGTCGCGACAT
>CAZEKX010000100.1:0-5881 GCA_964512955.1 uncultured Bacteroidaceae bacterium | reverse complement strand
GGAATATACCATACGTTGCTGTTTGTTCCATTTTCTCTGTCTATTCGTGCTTTATAACGTATGCTCCAACCCATGTGCAGGTGCTTCCATATCTTCACATTTACTCCTGCACCAATCTCAAACCAGTTGCATCCGCCTTTAACATCTGTCAGGTTTAGTGGAACTTCGCCACCCCAAACGGGGTCGGTAATAGGTGGTGCATCTACATCGTACTTCATCTTCGACCATCCGTAGCGTATCAATCCGTATATATAGTTCTTTTTGGGTGTCTCTCCAATTTTGTTACTGAAGTTATAGTTTAAACCTACTCTGTAATACGGAGCACTCGATTTGTAATGTATTCCGTTTATATCGTCTGTAACATCGCTACTGCCATAACCAACTTCGAATGTCGGGTATAATTTATTACCAAGATTTATCTCTATTGCAACCTCTCCGCTAATATAATCTTCGAGCATGGAATATGCATATCCAAAAAGGTCGGTGGATACATTTATCCCTTTGAATGCGAACAAACCATTGTATCGTATGGAATCGCTCTTCTCACTCTCTTGTGCCAATGCTTTTGTCGGCAGAAGAAAAAGTATGCTACTGAGCAAGATATAACTTAATGTTTTCATGAGCATCAAAATCGACTAGTGGATATTCTATTTTTGCAGAATCTATAAACATATTGGTATATCTCAACCCTTTTAAAGTATGGAACATACCCATTCCGCAATCTAAAGCAATGAAAAAAGGTGTGTTGGTGTGTTCAACAAAGAGTGTGTCTTGCTCCTCTGTTTCGTATTGAAAAACCAAGGTATCACACTCCTGAGTATAGCACATGGGAACTGCCAACTCGCTGAACTGCGACACGTGGTTCACAACAATGCTGTCTTTGCCGTTTACCACAAGTGAAACGGTAAGTATGCCGTCGTATTTACTTTTTTCTTCAGTACCATTTTCGGCATCTGCCTTATAAAGAAAAATTCTGTTATAAGAGACGTTGTTAATATTGCAGTCGCCACCATTGTCGCATCCTGTTATGCCACTTAATGCAAATAGTAGGGTAGTAGCAATAATAAAGTGATTCAGTATAATGTTTTTTATTTTCATTATATCTCTTTTGCAATGTTATATTTATTACGTTCTTGCGATGTGCGACTTATCAGTTCGCCTAAGAATCCGGTTAGAAATAGTTGCGTACCCAATATCATCATGGTAAGTGAGATGTAAAAGTATGGCGACTCTGTTACAAGTCTAAACGGAACTCCTGCTGTCAAGTGGTAAATCTTTGTTACTCCAAGAATTATGGCTGCAATAAAACCAATAAAGAACATGAACGATCCCCATAGACCGAATATGTGCATTGGGCGTCCTCCAAATTTAGACAAAAACCATAACGACATAAGGTCGAGATAACCATGAAAGAAACGGCTAAGTCCAAACTTGCTTTTTCCATATTTACGTGCTTGGTGATGTACAACCAATTCGCCAATATTGGAATATCCCGCATTTTTTGCCAAATAAGGGATGTAACGGTGCATGTCGCCGTATACCTCAATACTTTTTATCACTTCGTTGCGGTATGCTTTAAGTCCGCAATTAAAATCGTGCAGGTTCTTTATGCCTGACACTTTGCGTGCAGTGGCATTAAATAGTTTTGTAGGTATTGTTTTGCTCAGAGGGTCGTAACGTTTCTGCTTGTAACCCGACACAAGGTCGTAGCCATCTTTAGTAACCATTTTGTATAGAATGGGTATCTCGTCGGGACTGTCTTGCAGGTCTGCGTCCATTGTTATAACCACATTGCCTTGGGCACGCTCGAATCCACAATATAATGCCGGTGATTTGCCATAATTTCTACGGAATTTTATCCCATGCAGGTTGGGGTTTTTGTCTGCGAGTTCTTCAATAACCTGCCATGAGTTATCGGTGCTACCATCGTTTACAAAAATAACTTCGTATGTAAAGTTATTCTCCTTCATCACTCGTTCTATCCATGCGGTCAGTTCAGGTAGTGACTCTGCTTCATTATATAAAGGTATTATAACCGAAATATCCATAATATTCTGTTTAATGTTCTTTATAAGGATTTTTAGTAATTCCTATCTTTTTATTTTCGTTTGACAAAGAATGCAATTATAGGTGTAATTATTCCTGTTATCATTATGTTTGAATAAAACAGTTGAATGACAATCTCCTTTACGGTTATCTTGCTCCATAACTCCGATGTCTGTTCCATCAATTCTTTGGTTGCATCATCAATATCGGGCAGTTCCAATACAAGGTTTATCTGTTCTTGTACAAACCCGAAAAGATAGCCATGGTCAAAGTATATTAAATATATGTATTGCGTAATTGCCAATAGCAGAGATGCACACAAGTGCATAATAAGCAGGAATATCCACGCTTTTACAAATGTTATGCTGTTATTGCATTCGTGTTTGCGAAATTTTATTGCAAGAAAACCTGCGTAGAATGGCGATGCGATAAGTAACATCAAGAATAGTGA
Source organism: uncultured Bacteroidaceae bacterium (assembly GCA_964512955.1). Classification (GTDB taxonomy): domain Bacteria; phylum Bacteroidota; class Bacteroidia; order Bacteroidales; family Bacteroidaceae; genus HGM04593. The sequence goes on along the minus strand of CAZEKX010000100.1, from coordinate 3,384 downwards.
GGATAAAAAAGGTATACTCAATCCAAATATATATATAGCCGATGTTAATATCCAAAATATTCCAAGCATTGTACCGCAGTACATTGCTTCGCTATTGAAATTGTTTTTATAAGACTTTTCCGTCATGTTGCATTATTTTCAAACGCGAAGATAGTGTAAACCTGCGACCTTCGCAAGATTACAACGTTTTTTTGTGTAAATCTCTTGTCTGTTAATAAAGTAAAAGCCCTCAGCGGGGCTTTTACTTTATGATTAATTTCCGGTTATGTGTCCAATGAGAATAGGTATGTTCGAAGCGAATAGTTTTACCGAGATTGCAAGCAGAATCACACCAAAAAATTTCTTCATAAAGTAGACACCGCTGCGTCCCAAAATTCTCTGTGCTTTTGTTGTGAAGCGAAGCATGAGATATACTATGACAGAATTCAGAGCCAATCCCAAAAGAATATTCAATGTTGCATACTCTGCTTTAAGTGATAGCAGAGTGGTGAAAGAACCCGGTCCTGCCAATAGGGGGAATACCACCGGCAGGTATGTTGCATTTCCTGCCAACTCGCCATAATCCTTAAATATTTCAATACCCAATACCATTTCAAGTGCCATTAAGAATAAAATTAGTGCACCGGCAACGGCAAACGAATTAATATCTATAGCAAAAAGACTCAATAGCCAATCTCCCATAAAAAAGAAAAGAATCATAAGAGAAAACGAATATATTACCGCTTCTCCTGCATCAATACGTTTTCCGCTCTCTCTTATTCCCACCATGATGGGCATAGTGCCAACTGGGTCTATAATGGCAAACATCACAATAAATGCGCTTATAAAGTGCATCAGGTTAAAATCGGAAAAAATCTCCATCATTGTTGTAATACAGTTATAGTAGTTTGTGTTTAATATTTTGTGCAAAAATATACATAAATTTAAAAGAGGCTATAAAATTTGGGAAAAATATTATATGATTTAAATGAAAAATTCACCCCGGTATTTTAAATTTTGCCCCTATTTGTACTCTTTGTCGCACAAATTCCACTACAATCCCTATAATTGTTTCTCTTCTTCAACGTCTCCTTAATTTTGCTCCGTATTGATGAAAAAATTATGAAAAGAGAGTTTAAGACAGTTTGCAGTTTTGGAGATTCAGTGATGAAAGGTATTGTAGTAGATGCCGAAAATTCGTCCGATAATGGAGTTAAGTACAAAATAAGTGATAAAAGTTTTGCGGCACGTTGTCGCAGGAATTTAGGTATAGAGGTAGATAACTTTGCACGTTTTGGCGGTTTGGTTACACATGGTATGAAATTTGTGAACCGATATGAAGATAGAATTAAAAGAGCCGATTATGTGCTGTTTGAGTATGGGGGTAACGATTGCGACTATAATTGGTCGCAAATATCTAATGCTCCCGATAAAGAACATCTTCCAAATACTCCTTTACCAACTTTCGTTGAAAAATATGCAGAACTTATAGATGCAGTTCGCAGGATAGGGGCACGCCCTGTTTTGTTGTCGTTACCAGTATTGGAGCCCGACAGATTCTTTTCACATGTATCAAAGGGTCTGAATTCCGATAATATACTACGTTGGTTGCATGGTACAGTGCTGACCATAGATCGCTGGCATGAACGTTATAATATGGAGGTGTTTCGTTTGAGTGCGCAAAAGCAGGTTCCCATAATAGATATAACATCGGTGTTTTTGGAACGTAAAGATTATGGCGAATATCTATGCACCGACGGTATTCATCCAAATGAGGCCGGTCATGCATTGATTGAAAGTGCAATAGTAGATTTTATGCAAAGGAATGGTGTCTCTGTTAAGACAAATCTTTGTTGTAATTAAAAAAAAGTGAGTGCGATTCGCACTCACATTTTTTTTAATTACTCTCCATAGGTGGCAATGCCGCCAAGCATGTCGGCAATACGCAGTAGTTGATTGTATTTAGCGGTACGTTCGCCACGGCTCATAGAACCTGTTTTTATCTGTCCCGCGTTTACAGCAACGGCAAGGTCGGCAATTGTGGTATCTTCTGTTTCGCCCGAACGATGACTTATTACGGTGGTGTATCCATTGCGTCGTGCCAACTCGATAGTGTCAAGGGTTTCGCTCAATGTTCCTATCTGGTTGGGCTTAATAAGTATGCTGTTAGCACATCTTTGCTCAATCCCTTTACGTAAAAAATTACAGTTTGTTACAAATAGGTCATCTCCAACTAATTGACAACGCTCTCCTATGCGCGCTGTGAGCAGTTGCCATCCATTCCAGTCGTTCTCAGCCATGCCATCTTCAATACTGTCTATGTGATAACTGTCTACAAGGTGTTGTAGATATTTCGCCTGTTCGTCCGACGTCAATTGTCTGCCACTATTCTCAAAAATGCTATAGTCGTATTTGCCATTGCTGTAGAATTCCGAAGAGGCGCAATCGAGCGCAATGCTGATATCTCTGCCGGGTTTGTATCCGGCCTCTTCTATTGCCATGTTTATACTTTCGAGGGCATCCTCGATACCTCTTAGTTCGGGAGCAAAACCACCTTCATCGCCAACAGCAGTGCTGAATCCACGTTTGCGTATAAGTCTTTTGAGGCTTTGGAATACTTCGGCTCCCATTCTCACAGCCTCGTGTATCGATACCGCGCCAATGGGGCGTATCATAAACTCCTGAAAAGCAATTGGTGCGCTCGAATGTCTTCCTCCATTTATAATATTCATCATGGGAATGGGGAGTGTATGTGCATTCACTCCTCCAATATAACGAAAGAGCGGGAGTTGCAAGGCTTTTGCAGCGGTATGTGCAACCGCTAACGATATGCCCAAAATGGCATTCGCTCCAAGTCTGCTTTTGTTCTCGGTTCCATCGATCTCTATCATACGTGTATCAATTTCTCTCTGGCAAAATATTGGAAAACCTTTGAGAGCCGGAGCAATCTCCTCTCTGATATTACGTATAGCCTGCTTGACTCCGTTTCCATTGTAACGTCTATTCTCGTTGTCACGCAATTCAATGGCTTCGTTTTCACCTGTTGAGGCACCCGAAGGCACAGAGGCTCTTCCCCGTATGCCGTTGTCAAGTTCAATATCCACTTCTACCGTGGGAGTACCGCGTGAATCGAGAATCTCCCGCCCTGTTATTTTTGCTATTTTCATATTTTATATATTTTCTAAATAGAGCCAAGACTGGATGTCTGCCACATCTCTTTATGCGCGCAGAGGGTGTGGCTGCCAACATGCGTCCTGGCATAAAAATAAACAATCGTAATGTCGTATTGTTCATGTTTCCCATTCTAAACAAATGTTTGCTCATTGTTTTTATGCGGTGTCAGAAGTTGTTTTTTATACTGTCAAGATAGAAGTGCAACAAAATCCCCACCTTGCTCACGACTTT
>CAZEKX010000099.1:0-5881 GCA_964512955.1 uncultured Bacteroidaceae bacterium | reverse complement strand
CATAAGAGAGAGGTTTTTCCACATTTGCCTGAGTTATAACGGGAGATATAACAAGTGTTTCGTTCTTTCCAACATTATATACCTCACTTATAGAACTTTCATCAATTGTTATTTCGGAAAGGAGTCGCGTCGCTTCTGTTGTTTCATCATCAAAACAAGCCACACAAAGAGGCGACAAAATTATAAAGAGAAATATTTTATGTAACTTTTTCATAATGAACAGACGTTATTAATTTGAAGCATAAGGATTGGGGAAATCGAATATAAAGTCGGGGTAAAGCGAAAGTATCGTCTCACGGTTTGCCTCATCACTAAAATAGTTATACATTGGGGCATATATATACTTTACAAATATTGCACGATAATCAACCGGAGCACCATTGGGAATATTTTCCAGGTTTTCACCATAAGCCTTTACAATATTTTTGTAAGTTTCGGGCAAAACCGATTCAAGTTCATGAAAATATTTTACCATCATTATATATTTATAGGGATGCCATACACCCAAATCACCTTTGAGCCAAACCTTTTCATTGTCAACATTCAACCAGTTTGGTTGCTCTACTGCATTGTCGAAACGAAGAACACGTATTTGACTTGCCATATTCAAAGTTGGAGTAAAGAAGTCGTTTTCCAATAATTGGATACCAAGTTTGTAACGTGTGTAATTGGGGTAAGAACCCTCGAGGTTATCACGTAAAATTTCCACTAGGATATGTCCGTCTATTGAGTCGGGCAATATAACTGCCTCTTTTATACGATAATGCACATCCTCTATAGCAGTTGTTGAATCATCTATAATTACAAACTCAATGGGACGAGCCTCACTGCTTATACCACCCATTACACGAACAGGTATCTTGTATTCACATGAACGAATCTCTACCGGAGTTATACTAAACGAATAGTTTAAAGTATCCCTTGTAAAATAGATTCCATTAACCGATGTGTCATATTTCATATAATCGGTCTCTTCGCATGCAACAAACAGCAAAGTAACCGGTAATACTATTGCTACAACAATATATTTAAAAAATCTTTTCATCATAAAACTCTTAATTACGGTTTTCAATTTCAATATCGGGTATGGGAACCACATAAGTGCCTTTACCTGCCTTGTATGTAGTCAGTCCGTCAAACGATAGAATATCCAAGTTTTGGCGTTTCATATTAAAGAATGTTTGCCCCTCACCTATAAACTCTTTAAGGCGTTCATCATTTATTTCCTTCTGAGTCAACAGATTATTTTCGATTCTAGTGGAAAGTGGGTCGATACCGCGATGTTTAAGAACTTCGTCGAAATACCACACTGCATCGTCATAATTATCATCCAACAAACACTCGGCAGCAATGTAATACATTTCGGGTATACGAATCATATTTATGCCAAGAATGAGTTTGGAAGGACGGCTCGATACCATATTCTGCAGTTCGTATCTCTCTGTCAGTTTGCTAAGACGTTCACGCGACTCATTACCGGATACAACGGATGTAAAGTAAGCATCTACACGATAATCCAATCCCGGAACATCGTTTTCATATAGATTTTTGATATCGTCGCGAGGATAAAGAGATGTGCGGTCTATCATCTGTTGCAGTTTCGGTGAAACATTGGCATAGAATCCTGCAAAATATACACCAAAAACGGTCTCCTTTACAGAGAGTACACCTGCCAAATCGTATTTAACCTCTATTTTCTCTTTTAAGGTATAGCCACTCTCATCAATTACAGCCTTGGCATATTCCAAAGCCTTCTCTTTGTTACCCATTGTAAGATATACACGAGCCAATGTAGCCTTCACTGCATAGAGATTGAAGTGTATCTGACGATCTCTCATGAAGTTAGAAGTATTTGTATACTCATTCTCATTTGCCAAAAACTTCTCAGCCTCTAACAAGTCGTTCAAGACATGCTCATAGTTCTTTGCCAATGTTTCGAATTGAGGAGTATTCAAAGAGAATTCTGTCGCATAAGGAATGCCTTCGGCATTTGGGTTTACAGTAATCTGTTCTGCAAAGAGACGCATCAGGTCGAAATGCATGAAAGCACGTAATCCAAGAGCCTCACCCTTATATATATTATAAGGATAACTATCGACATCGGCACCACCTATCAATGACGAGTTCAAGATACTGTTCACATTGGATATATTTTTATACATCTCGGTCCAAATACCTTCGAAGAGGTCCTGTACCGCAGAGTGTGTATACTCAAAACGTCCCAAAGCCTCAATGGCTGTATTATTATTACAATACATATTATGAGCCATAATCTCTATTGCCGAAAAGTGCAATTCCTGTCCATAGAGCACAGTAGAGCGCAATTGTGAATACACTCCGTAAAGAGCATCTTCTATACCCTCGGGAGTTTCCAGCAATTGGTCGCGTTTAACCTGCCCATCGGGAGTTATATCCAGAAAATCATCACACGAAGTTGTGCATAGTACCAAAGTACACAAGTAGAAAATTATATATCTTATTTTCATCATCACTATCCGTTTTATATTCATAAAAATTTATCAGAGTGTAAGACTGAGATAAAACTCACAACCTTCACTGTAGAGATAACTTGTTCCACGCTCAATCTTCACTGTTGAGAAACGTAATATATCTGTAAAGTTCACACCGGCACGAAGATTACGGAGTTTCAACTTTTTGCATACATTTTCATTGAACTCATAACTAAGGTTCAGAGAACCAAGTGAAAGTGTATTTTCCTCTTCGGCAAAGCGGTCGGTCTGTTCGGGACGTGAACTGTCTGCAATATTCTTATACAGAGCCACATCTCCCGGTTGTTTCCAACGATTGTCGAACACGCGTTGGTCGGCGTTGTAATAAGGGTCGGAACCCTCTACTTTAGTTACACGTGTAGTATTGTAGACCCATGCTCCCAAACGGTAGTTAAACATTGCATACAAACCAAAACCTTTCCAATAGAGATTGGTACTGAATGAACCTGTAAGACGAGGTTCGGTATCGCCAATATACACACGGTCGGCAGGGTCGTATTTGAATGTTTTTTCACCGTTTCGCTTAATATAAATCTCTTTACCGGTAGCAGGGTCGATACCGCCTGAGCGTACCAGTTTAAGCGATGTAACACTTTCACCCTCGGCATACTGAGGCAATGGTGTAAGAGATGTATATGCATTCTCTTGATTCTCTTTATTTATCTCTTCGAGCGCCTTGTTTATTTTGGTAATTTTATTACGGTTCAAATATGCCATAGTTGCCAAACGCCAATAGAAGTCATTTGTACGGAACACGTATCCGTCTATTTGAAATTCAACACCTTTATTCTGCATCTCGCCAAGGTTCGATTTTGCTGTAGTAACACCTGTAGATGGTGCCTTTGCTTTATCGAGCAATAAATCGGTTGTATTACGTATATAAGCGTCCAGCACAAGGTTCAATCGACGGTTGAAGAGGCTCAAATCGAGACCTATGTTATAATTCATGGTACGTTCCCATGTTAAATCGACATTTCCTATTGTAACAGGGATGGCACCTATACCATTCTTATACTCATAAGTATTCTTATATTCATACATTGTCATGGCTTGGAAAGGGCTGAAACTTACCTTTCCTGTGTAACCCATACTTGCACGTATCTTAAATATATCGATATGCTTACGTACACTGTTCATAAACGGTTCATTCGCAACGTTCCATCCAAGACCACCCGACCAGAAGTGTCCATAACGGTTATTCTCTCCAAACTGTGAAGAGCCGGTCATTCTCCATGTTGCATCGGTAAAGTAGCGATTACGGTAAGAGAAGTTACCTGTAACAAACATACCCACATCGGACATCTCCTCTTGCGAACCGTAGGGTTGGCGGTCGGTAGGATAACCTGCAGCGTTTCCGATAAACGATAAATTGTCGTTAAAAAATCCTATCACCTGTGTTGTACCACCACGACTGTTGGCATGATTAATCTCCCAACCACCGGAGATGCTTATTAAAGATTCGTCTTTAAACATCTTATTGAATGTGGCTACCACGTTTCCGTTGTAACTTAGTCCTTTTGAGTCGCCTTTTGTCAACTGTCCCTTTTTGGTAAAATCGGTTTCGTCCTTAAAGTGCAACGAATTGGGCGATGTAAAGACCTCGCTCCAGCCCATATCGCTCTGCACATTGAAATGTCCTGTTACAAGGAACATCTTGCTTATATCCCAACGAAAGTCGGTGCTGTTTGTAAGGTTTGAAGAACCATCTCGGGAATAACTTCCCAATTTAGCCTCGTACAAGGGGTTGTTTAAGTCCCATGCCAGATTGGTATTTGGTGTTCCGTCGGCGTTATACATTTTTTCGTAAGGATTCATCTGAACATACTCGGCAAAAGAGCCATAAGGAGTATCTTGTGTCTTAACTTGTGTGTATGTTGTTCTATTCGAGATTTGGAAGGATTTATTCACAAAATAGTCTATTTTGAATCCTAAACTATAACGTTTACGATAATCGTCCTTCATAACACCTTTTGTATCGCCAAAACGTCCTGTCAGTTCATAACGGATATTGGAGGCTCCACCATATACACGCAATGAATGGTCGTGCGAGAAAGCGACACGTGCCGGTTGCGACAACCAATCGGAGTTTTGCCCTGCCGCAATTGCCTTATATCTTTGATTATAAAGTTCATCAAGTTCATATTGCAACGGTAAACCGGTTGCCGAATTCACTGCACCCTCGGCGGCTGTATAAAGACCTGCCAAGCGTTCATATTCCAGTTTTTCGGCAGCATTCAACACATTGTAATCGTCGAGTTTTGGGAATTGCAGATTACCGGTAAAGTTATACTGTACACGCACTGTACTCTCTTTTATAGGTTTACGTGTAATTACAATTACACCGTTTGCCGCTTTAGAACCATAGAGCGCGGTAGCCGAAGCATCTTTAAGAACGGTAATATTTTCTATCTCGTTCATATCGAGGTCATACAGTTCCTGCATCGAAATTTCGGTACCATCGAGAATAATTGTAGGCTGATTCACTTGCTGTCCGGAATTTGAGAACGAACTCATTCCGCGTAATACAAGTTCGGGGACATGGTTAGGATTTGAACCTTGAGCAGTATTCTGTACCAGAGACATACCCGGTGTAAGTGCCGCAATAGCACTTATGAGATTAGTTCCCGAAACCTGTTTAAGTTCCACACCGCTTATTTGGGTTGCAGAACCTGTAAAACTCTGTTTATTCTTTGTTACAAAACCGGTAACAACGACATCGTTCAGAGTATGAGCATCCTCTTCGAGTTTGATAACCATATTTGCCAATTCACGCGAAGAAGATTTGAATTTCAGAACCGTATAACCGATATACGACACCTGTACCTCGAAGTTTTGTACAGGAGAAGCCACCTTAAAGGCACCTGTTATATCGGTTGATGTACCGGTAAGCAGTTTTCCATCGCTCCATATTCCAACGGATGCAGCCACCAAGGGTTCCTCACTCTTTTTGTCAACCACTACACCATGCACCATCACATTCTTTCCGTCTGTTACTGCCTGTGCATTGACAATTGTATTATGCGATGCAAAGATTCTTTGCACCGGAATAATTGCCAAAATTGCGGCAAACAGCAAACACAACGGAACATTTACTACATTTTTAACCATTAGTGCTTTACTATTCATTTATCAAATAAAATTTATCTATTAATTCTTCAAATATAAAAACGAACCCATAATAGTTCTATTGCGCACGAGAATGTTAAATACTTAAGATTATCTTAATTTTGCATCTTTTTTATGAATTCAGAATCTTTTCCAAGTTGTTTTTCAATATTCACGCGCAAAGATAGTAAAATTATCATATATAATCTATATCACTACTGTCCCATTAAAATTTGGAAACGTTCTTTGAAGTTATTGAAATATAG
>CAZEKX010000098.1:0-5927 GCA_964512955.1 uncultured Bacteroidaceae bacterium | reverse complement strand
AAGTTTAAAGAAAGAACAACTCTTTGGATTCCGAGGCATTAAATGAGAGAACTACTCAATAATTCCCGAAGTTATAAAGCAAAACTTACCTTCCTCGCCGATGTATCCCCCCATTTTATAAGAATTCTAAAGAATATCTAAAAGAAATCAAAGAAAAAACAGATTTACAAACATATTTATTTCAAATAATTATGTAATTAAAGAAAAAATTCTTTAATTTTGCGCCGTATAATGTACTAACGTAACCCAAATTATATGCAAAAAGTCGTAAAAATTTCTAAGGGATTGAATATCAACCTTAAAGGTGCTCCCGAAAAGGAAATGACGGCAGTAGAGGCTGCAAAACTGTATGCTCTTATGCCTGCCGATTTTACACGTGTTACTCCCAAGGTGGTAGTTACCCCCGGAGACAGCGTGAAAGCCGGTGATGCTCTTTTCGTTGATAAGAATGCTCCCGAATTGCGATTTGTTTCGCCTGTGAGCGGAAAAGTCGTTGCGGTTAATCGTGGCGAGAGAAGACGCGTGTTGAGCGTTGTTGTTGAGTCGGACGGTAAGTTCGAGTCGGTAGAGTACAAGGCAAAAGATGTGTTCTCACTCTCCGGTGATGAAGTAAAAGCCGACCTTCTTGCGTCGGGTCTTTTCGCTTTCATCCGTCAAAGACCGTATGATGTGATTGCCACACCCACAGACACACCAAGAGCAATCTTTGTATCGGCATTCGATACCAAGCCTCTTGCTGTAGACTTTGAGGTGGCACTCAAAGGTAATGAGGAGGATTTCCAGGCAGGTCTCGATGCTTTGTCTCGTATCGCTCCGTTGTATTTGAATGTTAGCGTCGACCAGACATCGGCAGCACTCAGTGTTCCCAAGAATGTTAAGTTGACACACTTCAAAGGACCACATCCTGCAGGTAACGTAGGTGTACAAATCAACCACATTGCTCCTGTGAATAAGGGCGAAGTTGTGTGGACTGTAGGTGCCGAGGAGGTTATCTTCATAGGTCGTCTCTTCAACCGTGGCAGAATCGATTTCACACGTACAGTGGCACTTGTTGGTAGCGAGGTTAAGAACCCCTCTTACAGTAAGGTGGTGCTTGGTGCACAACTCACAACTCTTTTGAATGGTCGTTTGAGCAACGACGGTGAGTTGCGTATCATCGACGGTAATGTCCTCACAGGTAAGAAGACCACCGAAGATTCGTTCCTTGGTGCATTCTCGAACGAGGTAACTGTTATCCCCGAGGTGCGTGGTGGCGATGAGATGTTCGGTTGGATTGCTCCCCGCTTCTCAATGTTCAGCACCAGTCGCAGTTATTTCAGTTGGCTCTTCCCCAAACGCAATTACGTGATAGATGCACGTATCAAGGGTGGTGAACGACACATGATTATGTCCAACGAATACGACAAAGTGTTCCCCATGGACATCTATCCCGAGTATCTTTTAAAGGCAATAATCACAGGTAACATCGACAAAATGGAGGAACTTGGTATATACGAGGTGGCTCCCGAGGATTTTGCTCTCTGCGAGTTTGTCGACTCCTCTAAACTGGAGTTGCAGCGCATAGTACGCGAGGGTCTCGATAAGTTGCGTGCCGAGATGTGCTAATTTATGTCGAAGTAAATAAATAATTCTTATGAAAATATTAAGAAATTACCTTAATAAAATTAAACCTAACTTCGAAGAGGGCGGTAAGTTACATGCTTTCCGTTCGGTGTTCGATGGTATGGAGACATTCCTCTTTGTACCCAACGACACAGCGAAGAGCGGTGTGAATATTCACGATGCAATAGATAGCAAGCGTATCATGTCGCTCGTTGTCATTGCTCTTGTTCCTGCGTTGCTCGTAGGTATGTATAACATCGGTTATCAGAACTACATGGCTGCCGGTATCGACGCTACATGGTTCCAGATGTTCCTTTATGGTCTTTTGGCTATGTTGCCCAAGATTGTGGTATCCTATTTGGTTGGTTTGGGTATAGAGTTTATTGTTGCTCAACTCAAGGGCGAGGAGATACACGAAGGTTTCCTTGTTTCGGGTCTTCTCATACCCATGATTGTACCTGTTGGCTGTCCCTTGTGGGTTCTTGCCATAGCAACCGCCTTCTCGGTAATCTTTGCAAAAGAGGTGTTCGGTGGTACAGGTATGAACATTGTGAACGTTGCGCTCATTGCTCGTGCGTTCATCTTCTTTGCCTATCCTTCTGTAATCTCGGGCGACACAGTGTGGGTGGCTACCGACTCAATCCTTGGTTTGGGTGCCGACCTTCCCGACGCTTATACCTGCGCAACAGCATTGCAGTTCGTTGCTAACGGAACAGAGATAACAGGTGCTACAGGCGCATCACTATCATTATGCGATATGCTTTGGGGATTGATGCCCGGCTCCATTGGTGAGACAAGCGTCATAGCCATTGCACTTGGTGCAATCCTTCTCTTGTGGACAGGTGTTGCAAGTTGGAAAACTATGCTCAGCGTATTTGTGGGTGGTATAGCAATGTCGTTGCTGTTCCAATACACATTGCCCGAAAACCCTGTTGCACAGGTTCCCTTCTGGCAGCATCTTATTCTGGGCGGTTTCTGCTTCGGTGCAGTGTTCATGGCTACCGACCCTGTTACATCGGCTCGTACCGAAACAGGTAAGTATTTCTACGGCTTCGGTATCGGTGCCATGGCAATACTCATTCGCGTGCTTAACCCCGGTTATCCCGAAGGTATGATGCTTGCGATATTGCTCATGAACGTGGTTGCTCCGTTTATTGATTATTGTGTTGTGCAGTCGAACGTGAATGCACGTGCACGTCGTTTAACTAAAAAGAACTAAGGATATGGCTGCAAAGAAATATGTTTGCAAAATATGCGGATATGTGCATGAAGGCAGTAGTGCACCCGATGCTTGTCCTCTTTGCAAGGCCGGCGCCGACCAGTTCGATGTTGTGGCAGAGGACAACGCTCCTAAGAAGAAAAAAGGTTTCGATACCAACAACGACATGTATGCTATTGTATATGCCGCTGTGGTTGTGGTTATTGTTGCGTTCCTGTTGGCAGCCGTTTCATCGGCTCTGAAGCCTTTGCAGGATGCAAATATCGAACTCGACAAGAAGAAACAGATTCTCTCGTCGCTACATATAAAAGATGTAGCCGATGCCGAGGCTGAATATAACAAGGTTGTAAAGAAAGATGCTGTGATAAACAGTGCCGGTAACGAGGTGGCTGCCGAAGGTGGTTTCTATGTTGCCAACGATGCTATCACTCCCGACAACCTGCCAATCTACATTTGCGAGGTTGATGGCGAAGAGAAATATGTTATTCCCATGACCGGTCAAGGTCTGTGGGGTGGTATCTGGGGCTACATGGCTGTGAATAGTGATGGTAACACCATCTATGGTGTTTACTACTCACATAGCAGTGAGACTCCGGGCTTGGGTGCCGAAATTGCAGGCGAGAAGTTTACATCGTTGTTCGATGGCAAGAAAATCATGCTCAACGGTGATATAGCCATTGCTGCGGTTAAGGGACGTCTAGAGAATGAGGATGTTCAGGTGAATGCCATCTCGGGTGCAACCATCACTGTGAATGGTGTAAACAATATGCTCAAGACATGTTTGGAGAACTATAAAGGCTTCCTCACTGCAAAACAGCAGAACGAGATGCCGCTTGTTGAACTCACCCCTGCAACAGAGGTGTGCGACTCACTCGCAGCCCCTGCACAGGCTAATGTAACGGAGGAATAATCTCATGGCAGAACTTTTTTCAAAGAAAAATAAAGAGGCGCTCAACACTCCTCTTTTGAAGAATAACCCTGTAACCGTACAGGTGTTGGGTATCTGTTCGGCTCTTGCAGTAACAAGCAAGTTGGAACCGGCTATCGTAATGGGTCTTTCGGTAACCATAATCGTAGCAATGGCAAACGTAATCATCTCACTTATCCGCAACACTATTCCTAACCGTATTCGTATCATCATACAGTTGGTTGTTGTTGCCGCTTTGGTAACAATGGTCAGCGAGGTGCTCAAGGCATTTGCCTACGATGTGAGCGTTCAGTTATCGGTGTACATCGGACTTATCATCACCAACTGTATCCTTATGGGACGTCTCGAGGCTTATGCTATGCAGAACGGTCCCTGGGATTCGTTCCTCGATGGTATTGGTAATGGTCTTGGTTACGCAGGTATCTTAGTAATTGTGGCTATTGTACGTGAGTTGTTCGGCTCGGGTGCATTGTTGGGTATTCAAGTAATACCGCAGGCTGCCTACGATGCAGGTTACATAAATAATGGTCTCATGCTCATGGCTCCCATGGCATTCTTCCTTATAGCATGTATTATATGGGTACAGAGAGCAAAAGACAAAAGTTTGCAAGAATAATTTAGATACAGTTAAGATATTAGACTATGGAACATTTTATTAGTTTGTTTGTCCGTTCGATTTTCGTGGACAATATGATTTTTGCCTTCTTCTTGGGTATGTGTTCATTCCTTGCTGTATCTAAGAGCGTTAAGACTGCTATCGGTCTTGGTATCGCTGTTACATTCGTGCAAGTTATAACACTTCCTGTGAACTATCTGCTGCAGACAAAGTTGCTCGGTCCCGATGCAATTATTGAGGGTGTCGACTTGTCGTTCCTCGCATTCATACTGTTCATTGCCGTTATTGCCGGTATTGTGCAGTTGGTAGAGATGATTGTGGAGCGTTTCTCACCTGCTCTTTATGCATCATTGGGTATCTTCCTGCCTCTTATCGCTGTGAACTGTGCCATCATGGGAGGTTCGCTCTTTATGCAGCAGAGAATAAATATGGATGCGAGCAACTCGCAGGCAATACTCAACTTCTGGGATTCAGTGGCATTTGCGCTCGGTTCCGGTCTTGGTTGGGCGTTGGCTATCATACTTTTTGCCGCTGTTCGTGAGAAAATGGAATATAGCATTGTGCCGAAACCCTTGCGTGGCTTGGGTATCGCCTTCATCACCGTTGGTCTTATGGCGTTGGCATTCATGTGCTTCTCGGGTATTAAAATGTAATTTAAAAGGCTATGAATATCAATTTAATATTAGCAAGTATTGCTGTCTTTCTTGTAATCATCCTTTTGTTGGTGGTTATATTGTTGGTGGCAAAGAAGTATCTTCTTCCCTCGGGTAACGTAAAGGTTACCATCAACGGCGAAAACACAGTAGAGGTGGCTTCGGGTGGCACATTGCTCGGTACACTTGCCGAGAATGGCATCTATCTTCCTTCGGCATGTGGTGGTAAAGGCTCATGTGCGCAGTGTAAGTGCCAGGTTATAGAGGGTGGTGGCGAGATACTTCCCTCGGAGAAGGGACACTTCTCTCGTAAAGAACAACAAGACCATTGGCGTCTGGGTTGTCAGGTTAAGATTAAGAACGACCTCGCTATAAAGGTTCCCGAATCGGTTATGGGAGTAAAAGAGTGGGAGTGCGAGGTTATCTCGAACAAGAACGTGGCAACATTCATCAAAGAGTTCATCGTGGCACTGCCTCCCGGAGAGCACATGGACTTTGTGCCCGGTTCATACGCGCAGATAAAGATTCCTACATTCGATATGGACTATGACAAGGATATCGACAAGAGCCTTATCACCGACGAATATCTGCCTGCATGGGAGAAGTTCGGCCTGTTGGGCTTAAAATGTAAGAATACAGAACCCACAATACGTGCCTACTCAATGGCGAACTATCCTGCCGAGGGCGACAGAATAATGCTTACAGTACGTATTGCAACACCTCCTTTCAAAGCCGACCGTTCGGGCTTCATGGATGTACCTTGCGGTATAGCATCGTCGTACATCTTTACCTTGAAACCCGGAGACAAGGTGATAATGAGTGGCCCTTATGGCGACTTCCATCCCATCTTCGACTCAAAGAAAGAGATGATGTGGGTAGGTGGTGGTGCCGGTATGGCTCCTTTGCGTG
>CAZEKX010000097.1:0-6295 GCA_964512955.1 uncultured Bacteroidaceae bacterium | reverse complement strand
GAGTGCTTTTACAAATTTATTTCGTAATGTTGCACTTGCTGGTTGACTCTGCGAAACAACTCTTTTTACGGTTTTGATATATTTTTATGAGAATTTTAAACTGTCTCTAAAAGAAAATAGACTATTTTTGCAAGTTGTAGTATATATAACTTTATAACAGGTGAATTTCGAATACGACATATTAGTTATTGGCGCAGGACATGCCGGTTGCGAGGCTGCTGCCGCAGCAGCAAATCTTGGGATGAACACTTGCCTCATGACAATGGACATGAACAAGATTGCACAGATGAGTTGTAACCCGGCAATAGGTGGTATTGCCAAAGGTCAGATTGTACGTGAGATTGACGCACTTGGCGGATACATGGGTATAATAACAGACAAAGCATCTATTCAGTTTCGCATGCTCAATCGTTCAAAAGGACCGGCAATGTGGAGTCCTCGCGCACAGTGCGACCGAGTAAAGTTTGGCAATCTATGGCGTGAGACCTTGGAAAACATTCCCAACCTGAATATGTGGCAGGATTGTGCAACGGAACTATTGGTGGAAGAAGGAAAGGCTGTTGGTGTAAAGACACAATTAGGTGCAGAATTTCGAGCAAAAAGCATAATACTGACAGCCGGAACATTTCTAAACGGATTGATGCACATAGGAAAAGTTCAGTTCGAAGGAGGACGTATTGCCGAACCTGCATCAAAAGGACTCACCGAGAGTATCGTAAAACATGGTATTATAGCAGGACGAATGAAAACCGGCACCCCTGTACGCTTAGACAAACGCAGTATAAACCTGCAACTCACTGATATTCAAGAAGGTGATAACGATTTTCACCGTTTTTCGTACAGCCATACCAAACGCAATCTAAAGCAAAATCCGTGTTGGGCATGCTACACCAACCCCGAGGTACACGAAACCCTGCGTAACGGACTCGATGAGTCGCCATTATACAATGGACAGATACAAAGTATTGGACCACGTTACTGTCCAAGCATAGAAACAAAGATTGTAACATTTCCCGAGAGAGACAGACACCTGTTGTTTTTAGAGCCGGAAGGAGAGACCACACAAGAAATATATGTAAATGGTTTTTCATCCTCTTTACCGATGGATATTCAACTGAATGCACTCCGTAAAATCCCGGCACTGAAAGATGCCGTTGCATACCGCCCCGGATATGCCATTGAATATGACTACTTCGACCCGACACAATTAAAACACACGCTCGAATCGAAGATTATTGAAAACCTATATTTTGCAGGACAAGTAAATGGTACCACCGGTTACGAGGAAGCGGCTGGACAAGGTATTATTGCAGGAATAAATGCCTCACTTAAGATTCAAGAGAAAAAAGAGTTTATTCTACATCGCGACGAAGCATACATAGGTGTACTCATCGACGACCTTGTAACAAAGGGAGTTGACGAGCCATACAGAATGTTCACATCACGCGCAGAATATCGCATATTACTACGCTCGGACAATGCAGACATGAGACTCACCGAACGGGCATACAAGATTGGACTTGCCAGTGAAGAGCGACTCCAAAGGTTATGCAAGAAAAAAGAGTTAATCACAGAACTCACAGAATTTATAAAAAATTTCTCAATTAAGGCAGACCTTATTAATAAAGGGCTCGAAGCACTCGGCACCACCCCACTCACTCGAGGATGCAAATTGGCATCTATTATCGAACGCCCTCAGGTAACCATTGAAAAAATCTCTGAATATATTACACCATTAAAGAACAGATTAGAAAGGCTCGGAGCAGATCGAGACGAAATAATTGAAGCTGTAGAGATTGAAATCAAATACAGTGGCTACATTGAAAGAGAGCGTGAACTTGCACAAAAAATGCTTCGATTAGAAAACATATGCATAAAAGGCAAGTTCGACTACTTTGCTATAGAATCGCTATCAACCGAAGCAAGACAAAAGTTAACAGCAATACAACCCGAGACATTGGCACAAGCAAGTCGAATTCCCGGAGTCTCACCGAGCGACATCAATGTACTTTTGGTACTTGCACACAAATAATGTTCCACGTGGAACAATTAAAAATATACAAGATGAACAAAGAACTATTGTTATCGAACCTTAGAAATATCCCCGACTTTCCAATACCGGGAATTCAGTTCAAAGATGTAACATCTCTTTTTAAAAACGCCGAGTGTTTGAAAGAGTTGGAGAATTCCCTCTATGAATTATACAAAGATTGTGGTATAACAAAAGTTGTAGGCATAGAATCACGTGGTTTTGTCATGGGAGCAGCACTGGCGATAAGGCTGAATGCCGGTTTTGTACCCATACGCAAGCCAGGAAAACTCCCTGCTGAAACTATAAGTGAAAACTACAGCAAAGAGTACGGGACCGACACAATAGAGATTCACAAAGATGCAATAGAGGAGAGCGACGTAGTTCTTATACACGACGACCTTCTCGCTACTGGCGGAACAATGCTTGCCGCATATAACCTTGTAAAGAAACTAAACCCACAAAAAGTAATGATAAACTTCCTTATAGAACTCGACGGACTTAATGGAAGAGAAATATTCCCCAGCGATGCAGATGTTAAAGCACTGCTCAATGTAGAGGTCAATGAATAATGGACAAAGATACGCGAAAGCAAAGAGACGAATATATTAAAGGTATTGTTAGCAACCTGCCTGAACTGCCGGGTTGTTACCAATACCTGAATGAGAATAACGTCATTATATATGTAGGTAAAGCAAAAAACCTGAAACGTCGCGTATCGTCGTACTTCAACAAAGAGCAACAATCGTTAAAGACAAAATTATTAGTTTCTAAAATTGCCGACATTCGATACATTGTAGTGAATAGCGAAACAGATGCACTATTATTGGAAAATAATCTGATAAAAAAACACAAACCACACTATAATGTTCTACTAAAAGATGACAAAACCTACCCTTCTATTTGTATCAGCAACGACTATTTTCCTAAAATATTCAAAACAAGAAAGACTATAAGAGGGGCAGGAAAATACTTTGGGCCATATAGTAACCTTGGCGCACTTAACACCCTGCTACAACTTATTAAAGAATTATACCCATTACGCACATGCAACCTAAAGATAACTGCCGAGGGGGTAAGAGATGCAAAATATAACGCATGCCTTGAGTACCAAATAAAAAATTGTTGTGCACCATGTATCGGCAGAATTGCGCAAAAAGATTACCTGAAATTCATTGACGAAATAACATCTATCTTAAAAGGAGATATAAGGGTTGTACAAGAGAAACTACTTACAGAAATGCGTTCCGAAGCCGAGAGGCTGAATTTTGAAGAAGCACAGAAAATAAAAAACAGATACGAACTCATCGAAAATTTCCGCTCACGCAGTGAGGTTGTAAGTGCATCGCTACACAATCTCGATGTGTTCAACATTGAAAGCGACGAAAAGAGTGCATTTATTAATTTTCTACATATTACAAATGGTTGCATAAACCAAGCATTCACTCTTGAATATAGAAAAAAACTCGATGAAAGCGACGAGGAATTACTCTCTATGGGTATTGTAGAGATGAGAGAGCGTTTCAGCAGTAATGCAAAAGAGATAATAGTACCATTTCCTGTAAACATAGAACTAAAAGATATTGTAATAAATATACCACAAAAAGGCGATAAAATGAGGCTTTTATCACTTTCGAAACTGAATGTAAAGCAATACAAAGCAGACAGGGTGAAACAAGAGGAAAAACTGAACCCGGAACAAAAAGCCACACGCCTTATGAAGGAGATTCAACAAGAATTAAAATTAGAGAAACTGCCCATAATAATTGAATGTTTCGATAATTCAAATATACAGGGTAGCGATGCAGTTGCTGCATGTGTTGTATTTAAGAAACTAAAACCTGCCAAGAAAGAGTATAGAAAATACAATATAAAGAGTGTTGTGGGAGCCGATGACTATGCATCGATGCGGGAGGTTGTGCGACGCAGGTATTCCAGAGCAGTTGAAGAGAACACTGCCCTACCCAACCTTATTCTCGCTGATGGTGGTAAAGGACAAATGGAAGCAATACGCAGTATTGTCGAGGATGAATTACATTTACAGATTCCTATAGCCGGTTTGGTAAAAGATGGAAAACATCGTACATCGGAATTAATTATAGGAAGAGAAGGAAAAAGCGTGGGACTTAAACAGCAAACAGCCCTGTTCCGACTTATGACACAGATACAAGACGAGGTACATCGCTTTGCCATAACATTTCACCGAAACAAACGTAGCAAAAGACAAACAGAGTCGGAACTTGACAAAATAAAAGGTATCGGTAAAAAGAGTAAATTGGCTTTACTAAAAGAGTTTAAGAGCGTAAAAAGAATAAAAGCCGCATCAAAAGAAGAGTTGGCTACAATAATAGGTAGTTCTAAAGCCGGAATTTTGATTAAAAGTTTTACAAAAGAGTAGACAGAGAAAAAATTATTAAACAAATTACATACCTTTGCAATAAATACTACAAACAACAGATAGCAATGAGAATACTGTTACAACGAGTTAATAGAGCATCCGTCAGCATAGACAACAATATTAAATCTCTGATTTCCAAAGGATTACTAATATTTATAGGTATATATGAAAAGGATAATAACGAAGATATAGAATGGCTGGTGAAAAAAGTCTCCAATATTCGCCTTTTCGATGATGAGAATGGCGTAATGAACAAGTCGGTTATGGAGATAGATGGAGAACTGCTCGTTGTGAGCCAGTTTACATTAATGGCATCGACCAAGAAGGGGAACAGACCATCGTACATAAAAGCAGCCAAACCGGATATTTCAATACCCTTGTACGAAAGATTCTGCAAGGAACTGGAAATAACAACAAACAAAACGGTGAAAACAGGTGTTTTTGGTGCAGACATGAAGGTGGAACTCATAAACGATGGACCTGTAACAATTTATATTGATTCTAAGAACAGAGAGTAAAATGACACTGAAAGAGGCACAAGAGAGAGTAGATTCATGGATAAAAGAGTATGGTGTACGCTATTTCAATGAGTTGACAAACATGGCGATATTAACCGAAGAGGTAGGTGAAGTTGCACGTATTATGGCAAGAAAATATGGTGAACAATCGTTCAAAAAGGAGGAAAAGTGTGAACTGAGCGATGAAATAGCCGATGTCCTATGGGTCCTAATATGTATTGCCAACCAAACCGGAATAGACCTAACCGAGGCCTTTGAAAAAAATATTGATAAAAAGAGCAACAGAGACAAAACAAGACACAAGAATAATCCAAAATTATAAATAAAGTATATGGGCGAACATTGCTATTGCGGATGTGGAGAGCATCATCACCACCACGCAGAAGAACAGAGTAAATATGAGTTTGTACTTAACGAGTACACTGTAGCACCCGATGATAATGAGGTTGCAAAAAGAGTGAAACAGATTATCGATGAAAAGATAGAGAAAAACAATACTATAGAGGTAAAAAAGCAACTCTTTAGTTGTATTGACCTTACATCTCTTAAGTGTACCGACAATGACGAAAGTATCCTTAGGTTTACAGAAAGGGTGAATGAATTCGAGGATAAATACCCCGACTTGCCAAATGTTGCAGCAATATGTGTTTACCCCAATTTTGCTAAAATAGTAAGTGAGTCTTTAGAGGTAGAAAGTGTCGGCATTGCATCGGTTTCAGCAGGTTTCCCCTCGTCTCAAACATTCCAAGAGATAAAGATTGCCGAAACAGCAATGGCAATACACGATGGAGCAACAGAGATAGATATAGTATTCAGTGTGGGTAAATTTCTCAGTGGCGACTATGAGAGTGTGTGCGACGAGATTCAGGAACTTAAAAGCGTTTGTGGAGAAAAGCCGTTAAAAGTTATTCTTGAAACAGGTACATTGAAAACTGCCGAAAACATTAAAAAGGCTTCGATTTTATCGATATATTCCGGTGCCGATTTCATAAAGACATCAACAGGAAAAGAGCAACCGGCAGCAACGCCCGAGGCTGCGTATATAATGTGCAGCACTATTAAAGAATATTTTGCAAAAACCGGTAACAAGATTGGTTTCAAACCTGCAGGGGGAATAAACACCGTACAGGAAGCCCTACTCTACTATACAATTGTAAAGGAGGTTTTGGGTGAAGAGTGGTTAACAAACAAATTATTCCGTTTAGGTACAAGCCGACTTGCAAATTCACTATTGAGTGAAATTATTGGAGAAGAGACTAAGTTTTTCTAAATTATAATAGTAAAGGACGGCTAAGTGATCTGACCCCAAAAAGTTGGACGGATTAATAATAAGTTTTATTGGTAAAGAGT
>CAZEKX010000096.1:0-6493 GCA_964512955.1 uncultured Bacteroidaceae bacterium | reverse complement strand
ATGTATATCAAATGATTACAAAGGTTTTATCCTACTTTTTGTCCACCCTGCCCATTTTTCTTAGTTATGGAAGGTAACTATTCTACTCAGCAATAACCATCATCATACACTCCTTACAGTCGAAATGAAGGCGAAAACGCTTTCCATCGACGGCAACAAGATATAGTTCGCGACAAGGCATTTTACCACCATCCTTGCTACACCACCCCATACTATATCTTATGCAATGTTTGCAATACATTATGGGAACACCGGCAACAGGTTGTAATTCATAAGCAGGCGCAACATTTTGTACTCCATGCTTAACATAAAAATCACGTGCCTTACCATTCGAAACATTACCACGATAATCGAGCGAAGAGGAGATGTATGGATGATTTGTCTCCACCACCCCTGCCACTTCTCGAGAATAGCATTTGCGATGTTCTTCAAGCAGCGCATCACACACCCTACGACGAATATCGGATAACAAGGATAAAGGAACAAACCATTCATCGGACATTTCAACCTTCACCTCATCTGCAACAAAAGGAGTATTACCCCACTTACCCAACTGTTTTGTTATGTTATCGACCTGCGATGTGCGTGCAACATCCTTTTCTGCATCTATTTCAACAACAGCCCGGACACCACTCTCGTCCAATGCCGACAAACAGAATCCGCGTTCCGTATCGGTAAAGAGAAGTTGTAACAACAAGCGACGAGGATAGTCGGGACGTGCCAACAGACGTTCAAACTCCATATCTCCATTACGATACAGTTCCGCACCTTGATACAATGGGGGCATGCTCTGTGGAAAAATACGACTGCCATCTGCCCTGTTTATTCTAAAGCCATGCAACTTACCGTCGCGCCCTATAAAACATGCTCCATCGCCATTGGCAAATGTTTTACCACCCGACACCGTAAAAAAGTTACGCGCCACCACACGTACCACTCCCATATACTCACCCATCGATTTAGGAGTATCGAATGAGGTTATGTTCTCTCGCCCGCCTTTTAAGAAATAATCGGTAAAACCCCGGCAAAAACTCTTGTCGGGTTGCGGTATAAACTGCGGCGTGGTTATACCGTAAGAAGCACGTACATACTCTTTACGCCTTGCAAAAACATCGTCTAACTTTTGTCTATAATATGCCGTAACATTCTTCACGTACGATTCATCTTTCAAGCGGCCCTCAATCTTTAACGACACCACACCGGCATCGAGCATCTCTTCGAGATGCTCACTACGATTCATATCCTTTAACGACAAAAGATGCTTATCTTTACATATAACATTACCTTCGTCATCTTCCAAGTTAAATGCCAAGCGACAGAATTGCGCACATGCACCCCGGTTCGCACTACGCCCGAAACAGTGTTGCGAAGCATAGCATTGTCCACTGTAACTTACACACAAAGCACCATGAACGAACACCTCTAATTCCGTTTCGGGAATAGCAGAATGAATATCGTTTATCTGTTTCAATGTCAGTTCCCGTGCCAGAACAACACGTCTATAACCGGCTTCGGAAAGGAAACGGACTTTTTCGGGAGTACGATTATCCATTTGAGTGCTAGCATGTAACGGAATAGGCGGAATATTCATAGATGCAATACCCATATCCTGAACAATAAGAGCATCGACACCCACATTGTACAAATCGGTAACGAGTTGCTCCACTACAGGAATATCGGAATCCTCTACTATAGTATTCAACGTTACATACACTTTCACATTAAATAGATGAGCATACTCCACCAAAGAGGCAATATCCTGCACAGAATTGCCGGCAGCCTGCCTTGCTCCGAAAGCCGATGCACCTATGTACACAGCGTCTGCTCCATGATTGATTGCCGCAATTCCTGTACTTAGGTTACGCGCAGGAGCCAATAGTTCTATTCTCTTCGGCATATATGACATAAATCTGTTTGAAATAATATTTGCGAAGATACGAATTTTTGCTATAATTTTCCTGTATAATAAGAAACTGTTTAAATTTCCAAGTATTTGAAAAAAATTAAACCACATTATGGTTTATATTACCCTTTTTTATTATTTTTGCTTCGTGGAAAAATTAGAAAGACATATATCGCAACTCATAGCACGTCATAATTGTGTTATTATACCCGGTTTAGGTGCATTTTTGGCACATAATATCCCTGCATCGTACAATAGCGAGGAGCAGATATTCATGCCCCCACACCGCACATTGGGTTTCAACTCACAAGTAACAATGAACGATGCACTGCTTGTTTCGGACTACATGACAGCAGAAAGCATAACCTACGAAAAAGCGGTACAGGCAGTACTGAACGATGTACGTTCTCTACGCAGATTGCTATCCACAAAAGGAGAAGTACGCTTTGGCGAACTTGGAACATTCACCATGAATATTAAAGGAGAGGTTGCCTTTACCCCAAACGCCAACAGCATTGACGATCCGGAAAACTACGGTTTCGCACCATTGTCGATACCATTATTGAGTCAATGCAAAGAAGAGACAATAATAATTCCTATTAAACGAAGAGAGATAGGAAAATACATTGCAACAGCAGCAGCAATAATACTGACATTCCTTTTTGTAACACCAATAAGCGACAAAGCATTCAAAAACGAGATGCAGGCATCTATAACAGACTTTGCAACATCGGAACAGATATCCATGATGCAACAACTGACAACTGCACCTATGCATGTAGAGAGCGATGCAACAGTTGAGATATGCCCTGTTGAGTTTTCAAGCACCGAAAATATACCTGTTAAGGAAGAGGTTATCGCACCCGTTACCGAGGTTACGGTAGAGAACATCAAAGAGGAATACACAACAACCACCTCTTTCTACATAATTGTAGCAAGTTCACCCAACGAAGATAATGCAAAACTTGCAATAACAGAACTAATGGCAAAAAAGGTTGCCGACTACACCGTTGTAAAGTGCGGAAAGCGTCATCGTATAGCCATAAACAGTTTTGCAACAGTCAACGATGCACAAGAAGCATTACCGGAAGTTCAACAGACATTCCCCGATGCATGGGTTCTTGAATTTTAACCACCTGTTATGAAGAAAATCACCTGTCCAAAATGCGACCACCCTATCGTATTCGATGATAGTGGCTACCCCAAAGGTATGTCCGTAGTCTTTGAATGCGAGAAATGTCGTAAAAGTTTTACTATAAAGATAGGCGAGGCAGGAGAAGAGTTTCAAGAAGAGGACTTCGGGCACATTATTGTTTTGGAAAACAACTTCTGCTATAAACAGACACTGCAACTGAACGAAGGGGACAATCTCATAGGACGATACAATAAAGGAACAATAGTTTCGCATCCCATTGAAACACGCGACCCAAGCATGGACCGACGTCATTGCATAATAAATGTAAAGCGTAACGGAGCAGGAGAACTTGTATACACAATACGCGACAATCAAAGTGTTACCGGCACATTTGTAATGAACCGCATTTTAGGTAACCGCGAACGTCTGCGCATAGAAGATGGTGCAATAATTACACTTGGTGCAACTACATTGATTCTTCACACTCCCGAGGGTGAAATGGAATAGCCCCCAAAAACAGAAAAACATCCGTCATAAGTCGCAATCTGTTATGCTATTCGCTACAAGGTTGCGATTTTTTATGTATTTTCGCATGTTAAAACAAGAAGCAGAAGAATATGGAGGAGAAGAGTTGCATAGTAATTCGTGGCGCACGTGTCAACAACCTGAAGAATGTCAACATAGATATACCACGCGGAAAGTTTGTTGTCATAACAGGTCTTTCCGGTTCCGGAAAATCGTCATTGGCATTCGACACCCTGTATGCCGAAGGTCAGCGACGCTATGTAGAGTCTCTGTCATCATACGCACGACAATTTTTAGGGCAGATGAACAAGCCCGAATGTGATTTCATAAAAGGCATTCCACCTGCAATTGCCATTGAGCAAAAGGTAAACAACCGCAACCCACGTTCTACAGTAGGAACAAGCACCGAGATATATGAATACCTTAAACTGCTTTATGCACGAATAGGAAAAACATATTCCCCCATAAGTGGAAACATTGTAAAAAAGAACACCCCCGAGGACCTTGCTGAGTGCATGAAAAACCATGCAAAAGGGGAACGATTTCTACTGCTTGCTCCAATAAACAGGCGCAAAGGTCGCGACATGCAAGAGCAACTATCGATATATCTGCAACAAGGTTTCACACGAATATATATAAATAAAGAGATTAAGCGCATAGAGGAGTACACCTACGAAAAGGGCGACGCCCCATACCTGCTCATTGACCGACTTACCGCATCTGACACCCCCGACGCCATAAGCCGTCTCATGGATTCTGCCGAAACAGCCTTTTACGAAGGTGGTGGAACATGCATGATGCAATTTCTTAACGAAGAGAAGCCACACACATTCAGCATACGGTTCGAGGCAGATGGCATAGAGTTTGAGGAGCCCACAGAACACATGTTCTCGTTCAACTCACCTATAGGAGCCTGCCCCGACTGCGAAGGATTCGGACGCATAGTAGGTATTGACGAAAACCTTGTTATTCCCAACAAATCACTAAGCATATACGACGGTGCAGTATTTTGCTGGCGTGGAGAAAAGATGGGAATGTGGAAAAACGAGTTCTGCCGCCACGCTCCAAAAGACAACTTTCCAATATTCGAACCATATTACAACCTTACACAGGAGCAAAAAGACTACTTGTGGCACACAGGACCCTACATAGAAGAGTACGACGAAGGAGTGTGCATAGACAACTTCTTTAAGATGGTACGAGAGAACCAGTACAAAATACAGTACCGTGTTATGCTCGCACGTTATCGAGGCAAGCCCATATGTCCCACATGTCACGGAACACGTCTTAAAAAAGAGGCAAACTATGTAAAGATTGGAGGCAAAAGCATTACAGAACTTGTAGAGATGCCGGTAACACAACTCAAAGAATTTTTCGACACTCTGCAGATAGATGAACATGATAGCACAATTGCAAAACGCATACTGATAGAGATTAAAAACCGAATAGACTGCTTGTTAGATGTTGGTTTGGGCTACCTGACCATGAACCGACTAAGCAACACCCTTTCGGGCGGTGAAAGCCAAAGAATAAACCTTGTAACATCGTTAGGCAGCAACCTTGTAGGTTCGTTATACATTCTCGACGAACCAAGTATAGGACTACACAGCAGAGATACAGAGCGATTGATAAACGTCCTCTATCGTTTACGCGACCTGGGTAATACAGTTGTTGTAGTAGAGCATGACGAAGATATAATTCGTGCAGCCGATTACATAATAGATGTAGGCCCTAAAGCAGGTTCCTATGGAGGAAACATTGTATTCGAAGGAGAGATAAACAATCTTCCGACAGACAGCAAGAGTTACACAGCAAAATACCTGCTTGGTAGCGAGACCATTCCCTTGCCAAAGGTACGTCGCACATCACGTAATATTATCTCCATAAAAGGGGCACGCGAGAATAACCTTAAGGGGATTGATGTAGATATACCATTGAATATCCTTACAGTTGTGAGTGGCGTAAGCGGTTCCGGAAAATCGACCCTTGTACGCGACATATTATACCGTTCTCTCAAACGCATATATGGAGAGAGCAGCGAAGCACCCGGGCAGTGCGACTGCATAGAAGGAGCAACCAAATTGCTCACCGGAGTTGAGTTTGTCGACCAAAACCCAATAGGCAAATCATCGCGTTCCAACCCGGTAACATACCTTAAAGTATACGACGAGATACGTCATCTCTTTGCACAACAACCATTGGCAAAGCAGATGGGGTTTACAGCAGGTTACTTCTCATTCAACTCCGAGGGTGGACGTTGCGAGGAGTGCAAGGGAGAAGGAACAATAACTGTATCCATGCAATTCATGGCCGACCTGCAATTAGAGTGTGATGCATGTCATGGTCGTCGTTTCAAAAACGAAGTATTAGAGGTAAAGTTCCACGATAAGAACATATACGATATATTGGAGATGACTGTTGGCGATGCCATAAACTTTTTCCAAGAGCATGGGCAACAACGTATAGCAAGCGGTTTACAACCCCTGCAAGATGTAGGTTTAGCATATATAAAATTAGGACAGGCATCATCAACCCTTTCGGGAGGAGAAAACCAACGTGTAAAACTCGCCTACTATCTGAGCCTGCAAACAGACCGCCCCACAATGTTCATTTTCGATGAACCTACTACAGGATTACATTTCCACGACATAAAAAAACTGCTCGACTCCTTTGAACAATTAATAGCACGTGGACACACCCTTGTGATAATAGAGCACAACTTGGATGTTATAAAATGTGCCGACTATGTCATAGATTTAGGCCCCGAAGGTGGAGAGTCGGGAGGCAGACTTGTTGCACATGGAACCCCCGAAGAGATTGCAGAATGCGAAGCATCGTACACAGGGCGCTATCTAAAGGATAAGTTATAACCAACATATACTGTCAAGATAGAAGTGCAACAAAATCCCCACCTTGCTCACGACTTTGAG
>CAZEKX010000095.1:0-6525 GCA_964512955.1 uncultured Bacteroidaceae bacterium | reverse complement strand
CTGCAAATTGATGCTTAACAAAATATTTGAATAATTTTCAAACAGCTTCTTATTACCAAAGAAATGGGGTTCATTCTTTTGCATACCTTTAAAAAAGAAAAATCCCGAGATAAGAAACAGAACCGATACCCTGTCGGGCAATAGGATGTTCTTAAGATTGGCAAACATAAATATGAGCCATTCGGGCCATTGAGGTGCTTCGCCATACCAATTTTCCACAAGAGCATAAAGATTTGCATGGGCAAGTACCACACCTATTATAAGTGGCATACGTACCCATGCAATAATTTTAGATATATTCTCTTTACTACTCTTTTCTGTCATTCTCTATCAGTTGCAGCAGGCGTTCTATAGCCTCATCTTCGGGGATATTTTTTTCTACACACACCTGACGACGATACAGGCTCACCTTACCACGTGCAGCACCTACATAGCCATAGTCTGCATCGGCCATTTCACCGGGACCGTTGACGATACAGCCCATGACACCGATTTTAAGTCCTTTGAGATGAGAAGTAGCCGCTTTAATCTTTGCCAGCGTTCCTTGCAGATTATACATTGTACGTCCGCAACCCGGACAAGCAATATACTCGGTTTTACTTATTCTTGTACGTGTTGCCTGCAAAATACCAAACGACAAGGAATTTATATCCCTTTCTGATATTCCATTGTTTTCTATCCACAAACCATCGACAAGTCCATCAATTAAGAGTACACCGACATCGGCGGCAGCCTTAATACGTAAACTATCGAGCGATATTTCGTTATATCTGCAACGTAAAATCACCGGTGCATCGATACCCTCTTTAATAAGCCTGAAAATCAATGCACGCACTTCGCCTACCGGGTTCACATGATTACTGTAAGCAACAACTATTATGTTTTTGTTAGCCTTAATTGCAGAAACGGTATCGGTTGTAAGATCGTTATATTGCAATGGCACAAGAACCGGCTCTGTTGCAGTTACCGCGTCTTTCACAGAAGATACGGTTACACCCTTACCATTACAGGTTATACCGCCATTGGTAATAATGAAATCGGGAGTAGTATCGACACTCTCGGTATCGGCACCACCGACAACCACCGGAACGGCTCCACCGCCAACACAGCCCACACGTCCTGTTACACGACGTTTTGGTTCGTAGTAATCAAAATCGGGAATATCCCCGACAATCACAGGGTGTCCGGTGCGTAATGCCACATAATCGACCAATTCTTTTGCTACCGGAATCTCATTTTCGGGTGCTTCGGCGAGCGAGACACGCACAGTATCGCCAATACCGTCGGCAAGCAATGCACCAATGCCGACAGCACTCTTTATACGTCCATCTTCGGCATCGCCTGCCTCTGTTACTCCAAGATGCAGAGGATAAGATATACCCTCGTTCTCCATAGCTTGTACCAATTGACGTACAGTAGTAACCATCATGGTGGTATTACTTGTTTTTATGGATACCACAACATTATTGAATTGCTCATCACGACAAATTCGCAAAAACTCCAGGCAGGACTCCACAACTCCCGAAGGAGTATCGCCATAGCGGCTCATTATTCTATCGGAAAGAGAACCGTGATTCACTCCAACACGAATAGCCTTACCCTCTTTCTTGCAAAGATTAAGGAAAGCAACAAAACGTTCGCGCAGACGTGCCATCTCATCGGCATACTCGGCATCGGTATAATCGATATGCTTAAAAGTACGCGCACTATCGACATAATTACCCGGGTTTACACGCACCTTGTCGGCATATTGTGCCGCCACATCGGCAACAGAGGCATTGAAATGCACATCGGCAACAAGTGGGACGTTGCATCCCCGGTTAGCAAGTTCGCTCTTTATTGTTCCCAGATTAACCGCTTCGCGGCTACCCTGAGTTGTAAGACGCACCAATTCGCCACCACGTTCCACAATACGCAATACCTGCTCGACACAGCCGACGGTATCCATAGTCGAAGTATTTGTCATCGACTGCACTCTCACCGGATATTCGCTACCAATTACCACGCCACCCACATTTACTTGCACAGTGGTACGACGTTTATAATTCAGAATATCCCTTTTAATTTGTTTTATAGTCATAGTGAAGTTCTTTCAGTTCCTCGTTCGCCTTCTCTATTTTCTTCTTCAAATTCTCTTTATACGCAGCAAGACGTGTTGCAAGTTCTGCGTCGGCAAGTGAAAGCATCTCTACCGCCAATATTGCGGCATTCAACGAAGCGTTTATGCCAACTGTAGCCACAGGTATTCCGGGAGGCATCTGTACAATGGCAAGCAAAGCATCCATGCCATCGAGAGTACTGTTTATAGGTACACCAATAACCGGTAATGTGGTACTCGCCGCTATCACACCGGGGAGATGAGCCGCCATTCCTGCTGCCGCAATTATTATTTTCACGCCACGCTCTTTTGCACCTTTCGCAAAAGCCTCCACAGCCTCGGGGGTACGATGTGCCGACAAGGCATTCACCTCGAAAGGCACCTGCATTTCATTTAAAAAATCTGTTGCTTTCTTCATTACAGGGAGGTCTGATGTACTTCCCATTATAACACTGACTATTGCTTTCATATATTTGATTTTTTCTTTTTTGTTTGAGAACATATATTGTCGAGAGCAATGATTTTCACTCATGGTCTCTCCTTTATAACACCTTTTCGGTAAGCGACCAACAGACGCTCAAGGTCCGATATTTTCACAAGAATTCCGCGACCGATGTCGGTATCGCTAACCATCTCGCGTTTGCCCATCATCTCCACTATTTGTGTGGTACTCTTAATATCTGTACCATTGAGTATAGCCTCTTCGGTAGATGTAAACGGTTCGTGCTGCACAAGTTCAAAGCCACGACTGTGATATACAAGTGTATAGCCGGCGATACCGGTACGATTGTGATATACACGCGACAAGCCACCATCGATTACCATCAGACGCCCGTTGGCTTTAATAGGTGTCTCACCATGACCGACACGCACCGGAACGTGTCCGTTTATTATATGGCGATGTTCACCCTTAACACCAAACTCATCGAGTATACGGTCGCACACATCGGGATTATCGCGCAGTATGTAGTACCACCCTTTTGGTTCTTTCTGCACCTCTTTATCGGTAAGCAGATAACGCTCAAAGGTTGCCATCTTCGATTTTCCAAAGAGAGGCGACTCGGGACCACACCAAAGATACCAAAAGAAATCGGCGGCATATTTTCGCTCCTCGGGCTCCACCTCGTTGTCGAATGCCGCACGTGCCATACGTTCAACCTTTTTCATAAGTTCCTTACCTTTCACAGGCACACCACCGAAGACAACCTCACGCATAGAACCATCTTCGTTTATTGGCACAGCGGCATGGAACATAAGATTCGAATTATATATTACATACATTCCGCCACGCATGAGCAGACAGTTCACATGACTCTGCAAACGTTCGCTACGAACAAAAGAGTGGCGCAAACGCTCTACAACCTCCTGCTCCTCGGGTGTGAGAGCATAGGGATTGTCGGGGTCGAGTGTAGGCCATAATTTATCGAGCATCTCATACTCCTTTCCATCAATGGTTATTGTTCCACGCTCCTTGTTTATAAACTCCATAAGAGCGCGGTCGCCCATACCCCATTCGGGATGTTGCATTGCAATCTGTCCCGACAACTTAAACTCTATGACAGATATTGCCTTATGCATTTGCGCAATAAGTCGTATATCCTTATCGGTAAAATTGGTACGCTCTTCGTCAACACGTGGCTGGTATATTTCGCACGGGTCATCGGCATACTGCTCCATTGCAAATGTTGCAAGAGGCACCATGTTTATTGCATAACCGTCTTCAAGAGTTGTTGTGTTGGCATCGCGCAACGACAGACGTAACACGCTTGCTATGCAGCAGGTATTTCCTGCGGCAGCACCCATCCAAAGGACATCGTGGTTACCCCATGTAATATCGAGGTGATGATAGTTGCAGAGTATATCCATTATATGATGCGCTCCGGGACCTCTATCGAATATATCGCCAAGGATATGCAGGCGGTCAATAACCAATCGTTGAATAAGATAACATATAGCAGTTATAAAATGATCGGCCCTACTCGTACGTATTATTGTCTGTACGATAGCACTGGAGTACGCCTGACGATTATGGAAATCGTTGGCTTCGTGCATAAGTTCCTCAAAGATATAAGCATACTCCTCGGGAAGACTCTTGCGAACTTTGGAGCGGGTATACTTAGAAGAGACATTTCTACATAACACAATGAGCCTGTTCAACGTAGTTGTATAGAATTCATCGAGGTTAATGTTCGACTGCTTTATGAGTTTCAGTTTCTCCTCGGGATAATATATGAGAGAGCATAGTTCTTTACGCTCCTCGTGCGAGAGGGTATCACCAAACAGTTCCTTCACTTTTCCTTTGATGTTTCCCGAAGCATTACGCAACACATGTTGGAAAGCCTCATACTCGCCATGAAGGTCGGCAAGAAAATGCTCTGTAGGTTTAGGCAGATGCAGGATAGCCTCTAAATTGATAATTTCGGTAGTAACGCTCGAGATGGTTGGAAAATCGCGAGCAAGCAGACGAAGGTATCTAATATCGTCTTTCACCTCTTCCAATGTTACATTCGACTTAAACATAGTTGCATTTTTTTATAAACACGCCGAGTATTTTCCTATACACAGACGTTATACCGCAAAAATACATCTAAATTTTCAAACAACAAACATTATATAAGGCAATATTAAAGCAAACAATCTATTCACAATAAAAGATTAATATTCATAAACGGTTGAATCCTTTACCTATTCATAAATATTTTACCATTCTTTATTACATAACCTTTGTAAGAACAATCTACTTCTACACCTTGCAAATTGTATATTCGCTCACCGGCAGATGGAACATCCTTAATACAATCTATGACAGCAGATGTTTGCCATAGATTATCCAAATATTCAAATCGAGCATACAACCACTCCCTAATATATTCCAATTCACTTTGAAAATCGAGACATAACCCTGACAAATCGGTATCGTAACTCCACCGTTGTTCCTCACGGTGTCGACCTCCACACTTGGTTATCATATTATAATAATCTTCGAACCTGCCAAACAAGTTTTCCGTATTAAGATATGTTCTTCGCAACTCCATATACCTTTCACGAACACTTTCATTAAAATCATTGACATTTAAATTAGATAACCGCCACAGAATTTTTGTTGCATACAATATGCTGTTATTAGGGAGAACCACATCGGGAGGATTTTCGGAATTAATATGAAACTGCCCTACGACACAATCCATATCCCACATTGCAGGAGTGAGCATCTTATCTTTTTGTTTGTCGTACACAGCCCAATATATATTCTTACCCGATATATCATAAGCATTCAAAACATTACAAAAGATAAAATAATCTATTATTACAGGAATATCAAAATAGATACTTACGGAATCGGAAAAATCTTTATCGGAAGATGTTACAACAAACTTTATAGCATTATAAAGAGTACTATAATCGGTTGGCGATAGGTCATCGACCTCGGGATATTTAACTTCAAATGCGCCCCAATTTGCCTTAGTATTGTCGTATGCAGGCGGATAGTCATAAAATGTTGCTATACCCCACGACGTAGCCTTCCACAGCCCACCATGAATTTCGCCGGTTGTTTCATCAAACTTTTTAAGCCTCAGTTGCTTTCTATCTATCGGCTCACACATATTATACAGGCCAACATATTCATCATTTAAAAAGACCTCGACCATTTTACCCCTCGAAGCAGTTCTTGCCTTGTTTTCGTAAGTTTTGTAATATGGTTTCCGAGCAAAATCATTCCATAAATCGGCTGAAATTCTATTACGCATCCTGAATAAATCGACCTGTCCGGCATCTAAAATCCAGGTATCATCATCTCTGAGATTAAAAAATTCATAATCCTTTTTATTCCCCTCATTATCTTCAAATTTTAGTTTATAGTTTCGTTTGTTCTTGCCATTGGCATTAGTTGTACCACCACGCCATTTTACACGAGCACACATTACCTGCGCAGGCATTCCATGTGTTTGCAATGAGACTGCCGCCTTTGAATATTCATTACTAAAAGAACCTTCTAATGTTATTATTGGCAAATATGTAAATTGCAATCTAACGTTTAAAGTTGTATCGGAACCTTGCAAAGAGATATTGTATATCTCATCGGATAAATGACCAAAATTATACTTGTTGCCAATTAAATCCCCACCATTTATGCTTGCCGTACTCCACAAACACGAATCGTAAGAAATATTTGCAACAAAATCATCTTCCCAGAAACCCTCTTCTACAGATAGAAGATACACGTCGCTATGTTTATCATATATAGGTGAAACGCCATTTATACCTATTTGTGCATTACACATAAGTATATTACAAAAGAAGAGCAAGAATAAAATATATCTCATTACCATCTTAGAAGCTGTTTGAATTTTATTGAAAAATATTTTTATGCAAACGTATAATTTATTGTAAATCAGTAGGTTAATTGAAATATTATTCGTAACTTT
>CAZEKX010000094.1:0-6634 GCA_964512955.1 uncultured Bacteroidaceae bacterium | reverse complement strand
TCAAAGTCGTGAGCAAGGTGGGGATTTTGTTGCACTTCTATCTTGACAGTATACAAAAAGATTTATTAATAAACGGTTTAAATTTGTAATATGGCTATTATACCGCTGGCAATCATCATAAAATATACAATCCTTTTTTGTGTGTTACCGTTTATCCTTTTAAATAGTACGCTTCCTATACCACTGCCTATGCATATTCCTATTACTCCTATAAGCCAATAGTTGATGATTTCATCGGAAAAGAAACCTACTCTGGCACGAAAAGTGGTGTAGAAGATATTTAATAATACCGAAAAGGCTTGTAATGTGGCAATATATTGCATTTTGTCTTTTAGTGCACTTACACAGTATAGAACTATTGGAGGTCCCGGCATGGCGAACATGCCACCGGTTACTCCGCTTATGCAACCTATAACCATCTGCGCTTTACGTGACGAAAATACTCCTTTGATTCTGCCTTCGTACAGCATAAAATATATTGCAGTAATAACCATTACAACACCCAAACAACGCTTTAATGCTGCATTGCTCATGGTTGATACAAATTCTATTGCAATAAACGATGCTATGACATTGAAAAACAGAATGTACCAGATATTGCGCCAACTTATGTGATGAAAATTTCTTACGGCAATTATAAGTGCTGTTGTTCCGGCAAGTAATCCCGATAGCATTATGCTCTCTCCGTATGTGGGTAGGATATACGGGAAGAATATCATAACAAAAATTCCAAAACCAAAACCGCTCACCCTTGTTATGAAACTGGCTACAGCCGACAATAATAAAACAAGTATGTATATGGTGGTGATGCTGTTCATTTTCTATGCATAGTAGTAATTTGTAGGGCTGTGCATGGTGTTATCCCCGGCACAGCCCTTGTTCTTTCGTAAAGAAATATTAAGTGTTTCTTACACTTCGGCAATAACCTCAACCTCCACAAGTACATCTTTGGGAAGTGTCTTTACCGCTACGCAAGAACGAGCAGGTTTGCTTGTGAAGTATTCTGCATATATTGTGTTGAATGCCGCAAAATCGCCCATATCCTTAAGGAAACAGGTGGTTTTAACAGCCTTGTCAAACGATGTCCCTGCTTCGGCAAGAACAGCAGCAATATTCTTCATTACTTGTGTTGTCTGTCCTTCTACGTCTGTAGCCTCAATATTTCCTGTTGCAGGATTAATAGGTATCTGACCCGATGTGAACAACATATTTCCGCAGATGATGGCCTGTGAGTAGGGGCCGATAGCCTCGGGGGCTGCACTAGTATAAACTTTCTTTATCATAATTTTTATTGTTATGCCCGTTTGTATTTACTGCTTACGGCATGGGCACTGCGCGTGCAGTTATCTGTTGTCAGTTATTGCAAATTTTGAATCCGTTATCGAGTAGTGCTTTCTTAATATCTTCAATTTGCTTAAAATCGCGTGTCTCCATGTTTATACGCAAGAAACAGCCGTTTATGTCCATTGTAGCGTTGGCGCGTTCGTGGTGTACACCTATAACATTGCCACCATTTTCAGCAATTATCTGTGAAATCTTAAGCATCTGTCCGGGTTTGTCAATCAATTCCACTGTGAGCATGTAAGAGCGTCCCGAGGTTAGTAAACCACGTTTAATAACTCTGTCGAGGATGTTTACATCAATGTTACCACCCGATACCAGACAAACAACATTCTTACCCTCGATAGGTACTTTGTTGAACATTGCAGCGGCAACGGCTACTGCACCTGCGCCTTCGGCTATAAGTTTCTGTTGTTCTATTAACGAGAGTATTGCCGCTGCTACCTCGTCATCGGTTACTGTTACAACCTCGTCGACATATTTACTGCAAATGTCGAATGTGTTTACCCCTGGTTCTTTAACTGCTATACCATCGGCTATGGTCTGTACTCCTGTTAGGCGTTCTATCTTCTTATGCTCCAGTGATTGTGCCATACTGGGTGCCCCGCTCGACTGTACGCCATACACTTTTATGTTGGGGTTCAATGATTTTATGGCAAATGCGACACCCGAAATAAGTCCGCCACCACCAATGGGTACAATTACAGCGTCGATATCACTCAGTTGGTCAAGAAGTTCCAGTCCTATGGTGCCTTGACCTGCTATCACATCTACATCGTCGAACGGGTGAATGAATGTGTACCCCTTTTCGTCTTTTAGTTGCAATGCGCGCAGGTAAGCGTCGTCATACACTCCTTCTACAAGGCATATATCTGCTCCGTAACTTTTTGTAGCCTCAATCTTTGATATGGGGGCGCAGTCGGGTAGGCAAATAGTCGATTTTATTCCGTTCTTTGTTGCTGCCAATGCAACACCTTGTGCGTGGTTGCCGGCTGAACAGGCAACAACACCGCGTGCCTTCTCCTCGTCGCTCAATTGCGAAATCTTATAATATGAACCGCGTACCTTGAAAGAACCTGTTAGTTGTAGGTTCTCGGGCTTAAGATAAATGTTTGCTTTTGGATTTATCTTTGGTGCATATATGAGGTCGGTACGGCGTATAACCTCTTTAAGAACATACGATGCGTGGTAAATTTTATCGAGTGTAAGTGTATTGCTCATTGTTTTAATTTTATGGTTTGTTTTTGGAAATGCAAATTTACAACCATTTTTTACATATTGATGCACTTTTCCGAAAAAAAGATAATACTTAGTAGAACTTATAGGTGATTACGCTACCTTATTATATAAATGTTTACACTGTCAATATTTTGAAAAGAGAATAGTTCTTTGTATCTTCGCCACAATTAAAATGTAGCAATATGAATAAGGAACTCGAACTTAACCCCAATCTTTTGGTGGCATATTTAGGTAAACCAAGTGGCGAATTTACAAAAGCAGATATCGTCAAGTATATAAAGGAGAATCGTGTGCAGATGGTAAACTTTATGTATCCTGCAGCCGACGGACGTCTTAAGACATTGAACTTTGTAATAAACAATATGGCGTATCTCGATGCAATTCTCACATGCGGTGAACGTGTCGATGGTTCGAGTCTCTTTCCTTTTATAGAAGCAGGCAGTAGCGATCTCTATGTCATACCGCGTTTCCGTACTGCTTTTGTCGACCCCTTTGCCGAAATTCCTACAATATCTATGCTATGTTCATACTTTAACAAAGATGGTGAACCTTTGGAGAGTTCCCCCGAAAACACCCTGCGTAAGGCTTGCTCTGCTTTTCGCGATGTTACAGGTATGGAGTTTCAGGCAATGGGTGAACTGGAGTATTATGTTATTGCACCCGATGATGGTATGTTTGCTGCAACCGACCAAAGAGGGTATCACGAATCGGCCCCCTATACCAAATTCAACGAGTTCCGCACAAAATGTATGGCATATATTGCACAGGCAGGTGGTCAGATAAAGTATGGTCATTCCGAGGTTGGAAACTTTACAATCAATGATATGATATACGAGCAGAACGAAATAGAGTTCTTGCCTGTCGATGCAGAGCAGGCTGCCGACCAACTTATGATTGCAAAATGGATAATACGCAACCTTGCTTATCAGCAGGGGCTTGATATAACTTTTGCCCCAAAGATTACCACAGGAAAGGCCGGTTCGGGATTGCATGTACACATGCGCATAGTAAAAGATGGTTGTAATCAAATGCTCGACGGTGGTGTTCTATCCGCAACAGCACGCAAAGCAATTGCCGGAATGATGAAGTTGGCTCCCTCTATAACAGCATTTGGAAATACCAATCCAACATCGTATTTCCGACTTGTACCACATCAAGAAGCACCCACAAATGTTTGCTGGGGCGACCGGAACCGTTCGGTACTTGTACGTGTTCCTTTGGGATGGGCTGCAAAAAGCGATATGTCAAAAATTGCCAATCCTTTAGAGAAGGAGAGCAATTACGATACTACACAGAAACAGACTGTAGAGATGCGCTCTCCCGACGGTTCTGCCGACCTCTATCAATTGATTGCAGGTCTTGCAGTTGCTTGTCGATATGGCTTTGAACTTGACAATGCTCTTGAGATTGCCGAAAAGACGTATGTAAATGTGAATATTCACAAGAGTGAAAATGCCGATAAACTGAATTCTCTTGCACAGTTGCCCGATAGTTGTGTCGCATCGGCAGAGGCTCTTGTCGCTCAGCGTGGCGTATACGAAAAGTATAATGTTTTCAGTCCTGCCATGATAGACGGTATTATAAATAAATTGTCGTCATATAACGACCGTACCTTGCGAACCGACATAGATGGTAAACCCGAAGAGATGTTGGCATTGGTAAAGAAGTATTTCCATTGTGGATGATGTAGTATAGTTTGAGTATGCTACAACCGAAATTTATTATTACCGGCGATGGAACTTTGCGGTTGGGAATGGTGAACAGACATAGGGAACTGCTCAAACCGGGAGAGTCGTGTTTGGGCGGTGGGTATTACGAATTGGACTACATATCACATCGTATGTTACTTTCCGGTATGTCTACCGATTACGGAGAACCGGAATGGGGTGTGTTGGATACACTTAAAGTGTCAGCATATTACAGAGGGCTTAATATAATCTATTCTTCGTGGGAAGATTGGCTCGATGCGTTCCCTGTTAGTGAAAGAATAGATATAGTCTATGTGTGATGTGATATCTCTATTATTTGTGCATGGTGGTCGCTGAACGATGGTTCCCATCCCTCCAATAGGTATGTTGCATTCGTAATATTTGTGAAGGTGTAATCAAGGAAAAATCTTTTCTCTTCGTGGTACATCCAGTGAAATGTTGTCATACTCTCTTTTCCAAAATCATCTTTATTAGTGTAAAGAAATGAAAGTGAATATGAATAGAGTATGAATGTTGTCAGTTGGCGATTTAAAAGAGTTTATATACCATATAAAGGAAATTTGTATTGTTATTAACATGCAGAACGTATTTAAATTTAAGGAAAAGGTTTATTGTACGAAGAGTTGGCAACAACTCTTCGTATCGATATTTTGAAATGTTGAAGAATAGAGTGTGTGGATAACATCAAAGGGAATAGAAATTAACCAAACTTTTTGTACTCTAAAGAAGTTTGGTTAATTTTGCGAGGCGTATTGAAACACGAAAAATGCATAAATTTAAATTCATAGATCTTTTCTGCGGTATTGGTGGATTTCATCAGGCTATGTCTCAGTTGGGAGGCGAATGTGTGTATGCCGGTGATATTGATGCCGATTGTAGAAAAACCTATGAAAAAAATTATGGTATAAAGCCGGCTGGCGATATAAGAAAGGTTAAGGCGTGCGATATCCCGGAACACGATGTCTTGTGTGCCGGTTTCCCTTGTCAGTCATTCTCTAAGGCGGGAAAACGCCTTGGATTCACGGATGAAACAAAAGGTACTCTGTTTTTTGATATATGTAGAATATTGGAGTATCACAAACCTAAATATGCCCTTTTAGAGAATGTGAGGAATCTGGCTAGTCATGACAGTGGAAATACTTGGAAAATTATTCGTGATTCTTTGCTTGACATGGGTTATAATGTGTTGGACAATCCGGTAATCTTCAGTCCTCATTATATTGGAGTTCCTCAGCACCGAGAGCGCGTTTTTATAATGTGTGTAAGAAAGGATATTGGTGATTTACCTCCATTTTATTTTAATACATCTAAACTAAAACCTTGTAGTATCGACGATATTCTGCTTAAAGATGAAGATATTGAAGATATTGAAAGATATAAATTAAAACCCGAACAGGTTGAGTGGATAGATAACTGGAATGATTTTTTACAAGGTATAAAATGTGAAAAGTTACCAGGTTTCCCGGTGTGGGCCGACTGCTTGTGTGAGTTGAACCGGTGCGAATTGGCAAAGTCTATGGACGAGAATCCTAAATGGATGAATAATTTTATTAATAAAAATAATGCTCTTTGGGCTATGAACAAGGATTTTATTGATGCCTGGTTAGAGAAGGCAAGAAAAAATCCATTGTTTTTTGGTGCAAAGGCGAAACTGGAATGGCAGGCTGGTGAAACGGAATATCCCAATTTGTGGGAACATATTATGCAGATTCGTCCTTCCGGGTTGCGTGTGAAACCCGGTACCTATTTCCCGGCATTGGTGGCTATAACGCAAACATCTATTGTAGGCAAACGTAAACGTTATCTTACGCCAAGGGAGTGTGCAAGGTTGCAAAGTTTTCCCGATACTTTTATATGTGATGATAAAAAGGCACAGGCCTATAAGCAGTTTGGTAACAGTATTAATGTCTCATTAGTGAAACTGTTTGCAAGATATATGTTTGGAGATAAGGAGTTGCAATATCAATATTCCAAAGAGGTGCAATTCCCCAATGAACAAGATTGACATATAACAAAAATTATATTTATATATATACAAAAGGCGAATGGAATCCATTCGCCTTTTGTGATTCCGGAGCGATTCGAACGCTCGACCCACGCCTTAGAAGGGCGTTGCTCTATCCAGCTGAGCTACGGAACCAACCTTATGTTTTGTTCAAAGCGCAATGTAATTTGCGTTTTGCGAGTGCAAAGGTACTATTTTTGTTGGTTATAACCAACAAAAATCTGAAAAAAATCGGTGTGTACCTCTATTTTTATATCTGCGCAGAGTCAACCAGCAAGTGCAACATGAACACATCCTCCATCGCGTCCTTCGCCCCCAATGCAAACATGGCGGTTTACAG
>CAZEKX010000093.1:0-6834 GCA_964512955.1 uncultured Bacteroidaceae bacterium | reverse complement strand
CTTGTTATATCTCCCGTTATAACTCAGGCAAATGTGGAAAAACCTCTCTCTTATGTGTGGGAGGTAGACTTAAAAGTAGTTTCTACCGAAAAGGAGTTGCAGTACTATGCAAAGGAACTTGGCTCTTACAATTGTCGTTTAATTGTAGAGAATGAGGATGGTAAAACATTCTTTCCTTTTAAGTTGCATGTGAATTCTCCATACGAAGAGGGTATAACGGTGATAAGTACCGATGCTCAGGGTAAGTCTATGCTTTCATTTATGCAGACTCCATTGAATCCCGGTGATAAAGCAGAATTTACAAAGGGCGACTGTTTTGCCATCAATAACGAAGATTACAATTTTGCTTCTAACGCAGTGGATATTGTACAGAGCGGTGGACGTCTTGTTATTGCTTGTCAAGGCAGCGGTATCGACGATGATATAGCAACTATATATCATTTGAACGAAAAGACTCTTGTTGTAGAAAACCTGTTGCGTGTACCCGAATACGACGATTTTATTCCTACAATCCTGGCTATTCCCGAAGTGGATTATCCCGGAATTGCATATCCAGTACTTTGTGAAAACGGAAAGACTTACGAATACTCTACAACCAATGGAGTTCTTACACCATCGCGTAAATTCCAGTATACCTATGCACAAAGTTGTGTTGTAAGTTCTAAGAGTGGATATGAATACGATATCTTGTTATGGGATAAGGAGATTGGTAATCTGGCTCAATTGTATACCGGTTGGGGACCCTATTATTGCTCTAAGAACTATCATTCACGACGCGAAGAGATGGATACTATAAACTATTTCGAAGGAAAAGATTTTGTTGCCATGACAAATATTCGTATGACCGAAGAACAACTTAGAGACGGTGGTTATGCGACAGAACTTCTTATTGTAACGAAGAACGAAGAAATGTATTATAAAAGTGTTATAGGAACAGTGCTTTGGGAATATAATTGGGATACTGAAGAGAATTATCTTGCAACAAGTGGTTTTACGATGGCGGGACCATTATCTATGATTCCCGTGGCACTTAATGAGAAGACCCCCTGTATTGCAAATGAAACTTATAAGTCGTTATTGTTTGCCGACGGTAATAAGGTACGTCGTTGGAACTATACAAGCAGTGATCCTCTTGTTGCTACCAAGGTTCTGCTTACTGTCGGTACTGAAAATGCTGTTATTACTGCGTTTGAAATAAGCAAGGACCATACTAAAACTTATGTTGCATTCTATGAACCTGAACAAGAAGGCTTGAATGGTAGTGTATGGGTGTTTAATACCGATACCGGCGAAGTAATAGAAAAACATGATAATGTATGTTATAAACCTGCGAAAATGATTTATAAGAAAAAATAGCAATAAAAAATCCTGCCATGGCAGGATTTTTTATTGCTACTAAGTGATAGTGTCTCTTATCTTTTGCTTCGTTGTTTAACATCTATTTTAGCAATACCACCGGTCGATGTCTCTTTATACAAACTTGGTATATCGTGCCCGGTTTCACGCATAACTTCAACAATACGGTCGTAGTCAATCTTGTGCTTTCCATCGGACAGTGTCGCGTATGTACAAGCATCCAAAGCACGTGAAGCGGCAATTGCATTACGCTCAATACAAGGAACCTGTACTAAACCGCACATGGGGTCGCATGTGAGTCCCAGATGGTGCTCCAAACCCATCTCGGCCGCATATTCAATCTGTGTTATTGTACCACCGAATAACTGACATGCCGCAGCGGCTGCCATTGCGCAGGCTACACCAACCTCGCCTTGACAACCAACTTCGGCTCCCGAAATGGAGGCGTTCTCTTTTGCAATATTTCCAAAAAGTCCTGCAGTTGCCAATGCTCGTAATATTCGTGGTTCACTGCTTATATGCTCTTGAGAAAGGTGATAAAGAACAGCCGGTAATACTCCGCAAGAGCCACATGTGGGAGCAGTAACAACTGTTGTACCACTGGCATTCTCCTCGGATGTGGCAAGAGCGTATGCGTACACTTTTGCTTTGCTTCTTACCGAAGCGCTGTAAGAGGTCGCTTTAAGAAGATAGGTGCATGCCTTACGTTGTATTCCCAAACCACCGGGTAGTACACCTTCGTGTTCCAAACCTCGTTTTATGGTTTCCTGCATGGTGTTCCATACCTCGCGTAGAAAATCCCAAATCTCGGGTCCTTCATATTTTTCTACATATTCCCAGTAACTGCAACCGGTTTCATCGCACCAATCCATAATTTCATGAATTGTTGTGAGTGGATATATGTCCTCTTCGTCCTTTTTTGAGTTTTCATTTGCGAGTTCACCGCCACCAATACTGTATATAATCCATTCGTCAATACATTTTCCCTCTTTTATTCCTTCGAACTTCATTCCGTTTGGGTGAAATGGCAGAAACTCTGTAGGTTTCCAAATGAGTTCAAGAGGTGCAATAGGTTCAATAACTTCTTGTATGGCTTTATCGGTCATGTGACCCACGCCTGTTGCCGCAAGACTTCCGTATAAAGTTACTTTGTATACATCGGCATCGGGACAACGTTCTATGAACTTTTTTGCTGCGCGGTTTGGTCCCATTGTATGACTGCTCGATGGTCCTAAACCAATTCTGAATAATGAACGGAGTGATTTCATAAATCTTTGTATTTATTATGTTGCGAAAATAATACTTTATTTTAGAAACTGTTTGAATTTCTAAAAATACTTTATTGTAGAAATCTTAGAGCCTCTTCTTAAAAGCATGAAATTCTGTTTTTACATCTGTTGTCTTATTTTATTAAATATGTTAACAATTTTTATGTATGTATCAGTTGTGAATTTGAATAAATTTTACGAATATTGCAAAAATATGTTTCTATATAACACTGTTTTCAGATACATATTCAATTATAACTAAATTAACTAAACAACAAATCTATGAAGTTAGAAAAACTACCTTTTTCTTTTGTTGCCCTTGTGCTTATCTGTGGGGGGCTTTTGTCTCCTGTTACAACACTTGGCAATATACTATCTTCTGTTGCCGACTCTACAGTTAGTTTCTACAATCCCTATCTCTATGAGCCGTTACCTGAGAGTGCTCCGGAATGGATGAGGGCTATTGAAGAGAATCCATCGGGAGTGAATTTTAACGAAATGCAATCTCGTTTCAAGCAGTGGACTTCTCAAAATGTAGATGCTCGTGTAAAGACTATCGAATATAAACCGGCAGTTAATTTTTA
Organism: uncultured Bacteroidaceae bacterium; assembly: GCA_964512955.1. GTDB lineage: Bacteria > Bacteroidota > Bacteroidia > Bacteroidales > Bacteroidaceae > HGM04593. The sequence continues at coordinate 3,626 of CAZEKX010000093.1, read as the reverse complement.
TCGTCGTTGGATGAGTGCATATCGCAAATTTGCTAATCCCGACGGTACAATTGTACTTCCTACAAAAGAGGAGTATAAGAGAATGGTCGATGAGATGAATAGTGCTGTCTTGGCAAAAACCCGTTCAATATCTGCCAATATATGGAGGAATATTGGTCCTAACCGTACATTTAAGAATGAGAATGGCGAGGTTAAGGCAAAGGATTCTCAGGTATGTGTATATAGAATTGCTGTAAGTCTTACCGATAATAAAACTCTTTATTGTGGAACAGAGGGTGGTGTAGTCTTTAAGACAACCGACCATGGCGAAAGTTGGCAACCATGCGCTCCTCAGCATAACTTTGGTGGTCCCATCTTTAGTATCGCAATAGACCCGGCAGATAAAAATATTGTATACGTTGGTGGAGGACCATGGTTGTGGAAAAGTGTCGATGGCGGTGATAGTTGGGTGCGTTGTGGCGATATCGATAACCGAGTGAATTCTATTCGTATAAATCCCGAAAACAGAGATAATATTACGGTGGCTCTCGGTTGTCAGGACTTGGGTGAAACAGGAAGTGGTTTTTATATCTCCAACGATGGTGGAAACTCATTCTCATGCACTATGAATGGTATAAGTTTCGACCACGAACTGCAACCCGGTAATCCTAAACGTGTATATCTGTTGCGTCGTGAACCCGGTACCAAATGGCTCTATTTCTATGTTTCCGAAGATGGTGGCTACAATTGGACACAAAAGGAGTTACCAATGAGTTTTGTAATTTGTGGTCGTTTGTCTGTGAGTATAGCACCGGGTGGCGAAAATTATGTATATGCTTTAGCAACAATAAATATGTATGGCAATGACAGTGGTTCTTATGGCGGAACAGGAACACCTGCCATAATGGTTTCGAAAGATGCCGGAGATACCTGGGAAGACAAGACTGTAGACAAACCAGGTTGGCACTGGGATGATACTTTCTCGCCTATAATGGATGAGACCGGTGGTCAAGGTTATTTCGATATGATGATAGGTGCATCGGCAAAAGACCCTAAGCATGTGCTTTTTGGTCTTACTTCTCTTTACCGTTCAACCGAAGAGGGTACATGTAACTATCGCGACCACGGTATTGGTGGTTATCAACGCCTCGACTGGATGCACTGCGACATACAGGATATAGCCGTACATCCTTGTGGAGATACGTGGATATGTAACGACGGTGGTGTGAAATATTCAGCCGATTTCTTCGAAACAAAAGGTCTAGACCGTTATAATGGAATATATGCTTCGGATTATCAGGGACTGGGAGTCGGCTGGAATGAGGATGTAATGGCCGCAGGACGTTGGCATAATGGCGATGTCGTACATGCAAAGAGTTACGGCGAGGGTAATACTTTGCATGTTGGTGGTGTTGAAATTGCTACCGGATATGTGATGAAAAGTAATCCTTGGAAGGTCTATTTTACAGATGCTTCCACAAGTATCATGCCACGCGAGATGGATGGAACGATAGAGGGCGACAACTTTACTTGGTTTTACGACAAGAAACCCTATGAAGTTTTGCGTGTGAATGGCGAAATTGCTACCGATCCACGTTATGCACTAAAGGTCTTTATTCAAGATATGAATGATATATATGGAGGATATCTCTCCTATGACGAAGGTGCATCTTTCGAACAGGTATTTGACAGTGATGGTGAGGAGTTTTTCAGTTATGAGTTTGCACGTACCAATCCCGACCGCGTATATATATCGGGTAATTTCAATGTCTGGCGTTCCGATAATGGTGGAAAAAGTTTCTATCAGTGTCCGCAACAACCATTTCCCGAACTGAGTTCTTATTTGCATTACACCCGTATAACTGTCGACCCACACGATGAAAACCATATAATAGTTGTGTGTAACGATGTTGCCGGTTATGTAAGAGAGAGTTTCGATGGAGGCAATACATGGAGCGATTACAATTTAGGACGTCTTGCCGACCGCAAGATACATCAGATAATTCTTGTAGGCGATGAGTATAACAGTACTTATGTTACCACATACGAAGGGGCTTATGTCTTCTTTAAAGATAATACCATGGACGACTTTATCGACTACTCTTCGGGTTTGAACCCCGGTGCCCGTATATCGAAAGTGGTTCCTTTCTACAAAGATGCAGTTCTTCGTATGGCAACAAATCAGGGCTTGTGGGAAGCACCGTTGTATCATCGTGAATTCCTTCCTGTTCCACAACCTATGGCTATGAATCTGGGTAGTGGCGACCTCTCTGCCAATCCGCAAAAAGAGGTGCAGTTCGATAGTTACAGTATTGTACATCAAACAGAGAATACCAAATGGCAGTGGAGTTTTTCTCCGCAACCTAAGAGTGTTAGCGACCCAAACATCCGTAATCCTAAAGTTGTATTTGGATATAATGGTGATTACGATGTTACACTTACTATTACAACACCGGCAGGAACGGCATCGCGTACAATAAAGAATATGATAACTGTGCGAAACGGTTTGACCGGCATAGAAAAAAATATTGTAGGCGAGGTGGGCATTAAAAAAACTCTGATAGAGAAAGATGAATCACTTGTATTACTCACATCGGGACTGACAAGCAATGCTACTTTCACTATACATAATATGAAAGGACATCTGTTGCATAGCACAGACATATCGTCCGGGAAAGAGTGTGTAGAGATACCTATTACAAATCTTGCATCCGGTGTATATATATATTTAATAAAAACAGAAACCCAGAAATTCTTTGGACAATTTATAGTAAAATGAAACGTAATATATTTCTAATAATTTTGTCGGTATGCATGTCGTGGTGTGTTAATGCACAAGAACTCTCGGTCGATAGCCTTTATACGCCATATCTGCTTAACTATCTGCCTGCAAAATCGCCCGAATGGATGGCAAAATTATCTAATCCTCACAAGGTAAACTACCATGAGATGGTCGATAGTTTCAATGCCTATCTAAAGACTAACCCCGACGCTCGTCGTAAAACACCCGATACAAAGCAGGTTGTAAACCACTTTCGTCGTTTTCAAAAAGCCTATTCACGATTTGTACAGCCCGACGGCAGTATATTATTGCCAAAAGCAATAAATTATCATCGTGAGATACAGGATGTGAATGATGCTGTAAAGAGAGAACGAGCAATGCGAACACGTTCTGTAAACTCTGATGAGCCTGCTCCTTGGAGTGTAGTGGCCCCCATAGAGACATACGATTATAAGCATAAGAAGATGTCTCCTGCGCAGGCGAACATACAGCGTTTCAAGGCTTCAGCGTCGAATCCCGACATCCTATACTGTGGTTCCGAAACGGGTATGATATTCCGTACCGACGACAAAGGAGAGAACTGGTATCCTTGCAACAATGGTCAGTGGATGGGTGGTGAAATTACAACCGTCGATATAAGTTCCACTAATCCGGAACGAGTACTTGTTGGTGCAGGCGGAATTCTTTGGATTACCGACGACGGTGGTAAAAACTGGCGTGATATATCTACCAATATGTATGGCTATGCTCGTACAGGTTCTGCTCAGTTTATGCCGGGTAACGATAAAATTATAGTTGCAGGCGACCGTTCAAACCTCTATCTCTCTACCGATGGAGGTAATACATGGCAGTGGAAGTTAAAAGG
>CAZEKX010000092.1:0-7024 GCA_964512955.1 uncultured Bacteroidaceae bacterium | reverse complement strand
ATACCTTTGCGACATCGGAGGCGAAAGAAAATATAAATAATCGCCTACCACGATAGAAACTTTTGAAGTGGTATTTTAGCATTACTATTTTCTCAAAATCTCCGACTTTGTATGCAAATTGTATGCTATAAAATTATATTACAATTACAAAATTTACAAGTAATAGATTGATAATTAAGTAGATATTTAAGGTTGGCGAATCAATGGTTTATTTACACAAAGTTAATTTTTACAAAAAACCATTACACTATCAATTGTTTACAAAAAAAAACTAATTATATTGCAATCCATAATTAAAAAATGAAGTATCATGAAAACCATTAGAACAACAATTAAAGCAGTATTGGCATGTGCCATAATAATGTTTGTATTTTCACAGAACGTAAAGGCTCAAGCACAACCGCAGATAGAGATGCGCGCAACTGCCGAGCGACAGGTAACTCCAAACGAAATTTATGTGTCGATTACAATAAAAGAGAGTGATTACAAAGGGAAAAAGAGTTTGCAAGAGATGCAAAAATCAATGATTGATATACTTAAAAAGAACAATATTGACATCTCAAAAGACCTTACGATAAACTACATGGGAAGTAACATAAGTTACAAGATATTTTCGTCGAAAGTATATCCCAAAAGCGAAGCCACGTATGAACTAAAGTTCTATGATGCCGATAAAATGCAGAATGTTATATATGAGTTAGAGAACGCAGGCATATCAAATATAGGACTCACAAGAACAAAATTCACGAACGACGAGGCTCTCATAACCGAATTGGGGGTTGAAGCAATAAAAAAAGCACAAGCACAGGCTATTGCATACGCCACTGCATTAGACCAGCAAATTGGTAAAGCAATAAACATTAATTCATGGACATCGCAAAACAACCCGGAACCCAGAATGTATAAATCGCGCACAATGGATACTGTTGCTTCAGAAGAAAATATCGCAGAACCACAAATATCGATAGGGAAAATAAACTACACTGTAACCGTTACCGTTATTTTTGAACTGAAATAACATACAATAAACAAAAAAAGCACTGAAAATTCAGTGCTTTTTGCTCTTCAAGTAGGACTTGAACCTACGACCCCCTGATTAACAGTCAGGTGCTCTAACCAACTGAGCTATTGAAGAATTTTGTTGTCCTTTCTGATTGACGATGCAAAAGTAGTGCATTATTTTTTACTGTGCAAGAAATTCCGATATTTTTTTCGCAAAAAATAAAAAATTTTTCTCGTAACGGTAAAAACAGCCTATTTTAGGTTAAAATAATAGCGTAAAGAGAGCAACTAAAGAGTTAAAAATGTATCTTCGCAAAAAATTTACATAACGTTAGATATATGAGAAAAAACAGGTTTTTATTTATATTACCTATTATAATATTAGGAATTATCTCTTTGCTTGCATTCAGCAACGGAGGACGCAATTTTCAAATATCGCAACAGTTGAGCATCTTCAACAAAATAATAAAGGATTTGGAGATGTTCTACGTAGACACTATTCAACCTAAGAAGATTGTTAAAACAGGAATAGATGCAATGCTTGCCGGCCTTGACCCATATACGGTATACTACCCTGCCGACGAAAGTGATGAACTAAAGATGATGATTACCGGTAAATATGCCGGAATAGGCTCTGTAATACGTTATCATTTAGATAAAAAGACAACTGTGATTGCCGAACCCTACGAGAACCTGCCGGCAGCAAAAGCAGGATTAAAGATAGGCGATGCATTACTTTCTGTCGATGGTGTAGATGTACATGGAATGAGTACCGACAGCGTAAGCCACATGCTCAGAGGTGAACCCGGTTCCACTCTGGCACTTGAAATAGAGCGTCCCGGAACAAAAAAGCCAATACGAGTAACACTGAAACGCGAAAACATTGCTCTACCCCCAATAACCTATTATGGAATATTGAAAGACAGCATAGGGTATATAATTCTTGAAAGTTTCACCGAAAACTGTTCAAAGGATATGCGCAGAGCAGTTATAAATCTTAAGGAACAAGGAGCAAAGAAGTTTGTCATTGACCTACGTGGCAATGGCGGTGGCTCGCTCGTAGAATCCATTAATATTGTAAACCTGTTTGTGCCAAAAGGAAAAACAATTGTAACAACCAAAGGAAAAAGAGAGCAAGCCAACGAAACATTTAAGACCACACGTGAACCTATTGATTTAACATCGCCATTGATTATTCTGGTAAACGGTCAAACAGCGTCGGCTGCCGAAATTGTTTCGGGTGCATTGCAGGACCTTGATCGAGGAGTGATAGTTGGTTCACGCACATACGGAAAAGGTTTGGTACAGAGCACTATGAACCTGCCATACGATGGTTATTTAAAGATTACAACATCGAAATATCACATACCAAGTGGACGCTGCATACAAGCACTCGATTACTCGCATCGCAACAATGATGGAACTGTAGAACGTATCCCCGACAGTTTAACCAACGTATTCTACACCGAAGGCGGGCGCGAAGTAAGAGATGGTGGCGGTATACGCCCCGATGTAGAACCAAAAGCTGAAAAACTGACAACATTACTATACTATCTGTTACAAGATATGGCTATATTTGATTTTGCTACACAATATCGTTTGGAGCATGATACCATTGCACCTGCCAATGTATACGAAATAAGCGATGAGGATTATTGCAAATTTAAAGAGTATCTTATTTCTACCGGGTTTAATTACGACATGCAAAGCAGCAAGATTGTTACAGAGTTGAAAAAGGTTATTGATATTGAAGGTTACACCGAGATAACTAAAGATGAGATAGCCGCATTGGAGAAAAAACTGCAACAAAACTTAGAACACGACCTGAATCACTTTGCAAAAGATGTAAAACAACAACTTACCGCTGAGATTATTCGCCGATATTATGGTCAGAACGGCGAAATAGTATACAGTTTGCGTAATGATAGCGACCTGGCAGAGAGTTGTAACATTCTTAATTCGGCAGAACGTTATAAAGAGATTTTAACTCCCAAAAACAAATAAGAAACTATTTGAGTTTTATCTCTCCATCCTCGATGTAAAGCAACAAACGACCTTCTCTCTTTTCAACCTGCAGAATAGAAGAGATGAGTTGTGTTTCGTGTTCCACAACCAACAATGAGTTTTCTGTTGCAAGACGAGGTACCGATAACAAAGTATCGATGTTGACCGGAGTACCCGAATATATTAAACTATCGTTCATGTATATATCGTAGGAACAACCTTTAAATTCCTTAGAGAATACTATTTGATATTCAAGAGGACGAATATTGGGTTTGTTCCAATACTGTTGCAAAGAGAAGTAACTAAACAATATAATTGTCAGCATTATTACAAAAAAGAAGAATACACTCCCAAAGAGAAATTTCATGTTGGCATCGCGCCCTTTACTGCTACGCATAATCAAAAAAACTGTTTTCAAGGTGCGAAGATAGCAAAAAACAATACATATAAATTATTTATCAACAAAAAACGATAAAAAAGCGAGAAACATTTGGCAGTAGAGTTAATTATTACTATTTTTGCATTGTATTGAGGATTGAGAGGGGCTGACAAGCCCCTCTTTTTTATATCGTAATACAAAGAAACTAATCTTCTATTTTTAGAACTATATAAATTTATGATTGACAAACAAAAAGTTATTGAGTTGACACAAGAGTGGCTTGCGAGCAAGGAGTATTTTCTGGTTGATGTAGTTGTCAGCAAAGACGACAAGATTACAGTGGAAATAGACCATGCCGAAGGTGTATGGATTGAGGACTGTGCAGACCTGAGTCGCCACATAGAGGCAGGACTAAGCAGAGAAACCGAAGATTATGAATTAGAGGTTGGTTCTGCAGGATTAGGACAACCATTCAAGGTTATTCAGCAATACATAAACTACATTGGTAAAGAGGTTGAGGTATTGAGTAAAGCCGGAAAGAAACTTAAAGGAGTATTGAAACATGCCGATGAACATGAGTTTGTACTCACCATAACAAAAAAAGAGAAGATTGAGGGCAGCAAACGCCCACAACTCGTTGAAGAAGATTTACATTTTGCATACAACGAGGTAAAATACACGAAATATATTATAAATTTTAAATAAAATGGCAAAGAAAGAAGAAACAATCAGCCTTCTTGATACATTTCAAGAATTTAAAGAGTCGAAAAACATCGACCGCACAACAATGATCAGTGTTCTCGAAGAGAGTTTCCGTAAAGTGTTGGTAAATATGTTCGGAACAGACGAGAACTACTCTGTAATTGTAAACCCCGACCGTGGAGACTTTGAGATACAGCGTCGTCGTACCGTTGTAGAGGACAAGGATGTTAAGGACGAGAACTTTGAAATATCTTTGAGTGAAGCACAACTTATAGACGATTCGTTCGAAGTTGGCGAGGAGGTTAGTGAAATAGTAAATTTCGCAGAGTTCGGACGTCGTGCCATTCTGAATTTACGCCAGACATTGGCATCAAAGATTCTTGAACTTGAGAAGGACAGCCTTTATAACAAATACATAGAAAAGGTTGGTACAATTGTAAGTGGCGAGGTTTACCAGATTTGGAAGAAAGAGATTCTTATGCTCGACGATGAGGGTAACGAACTAATATTACCCAAGACCGAGCAGATTCCTTCGGATTTTTACCGCAAAGGCGATAATGTTCGTGCAGTCGTGGCACGTGTCGACAACCAGAACAACAATCCCAAGATTATATTGAGTCGTACATCGCCAATGTTCCTGCAACGTCTGTTCGAACTCGAGGTTCCCGAGATTAACGATGGACTCATTACAATTAAAAAGATTGCCCGTATACCCGGTGAACGTGCAAAAATTGCAGTTGAGACATACGATGACCGTATAGACCCTGTAGGTGCATGTGTTGGAGTAAAAGGTTCTCGTATTCATGGTATTGTACGCGAATTGCGTAACGAGAACATAGACGTAATAAATTATACATCTAACATTGAACTCTTTATTAAACGAGCGTTGAGTCCTGCAAAGGTATTCACGATTTATCTTGACGAAGAAAAGAAAACAGCAGATGTATATCTTAAACCCGAAGAGGTTTCACTTGCAATCGGTAAGAATGGTTTGAATATTAAACTTGCCAGCATGCTGACAGAATATACAATAGATGTATATCGCGAAATTGAAGAGAACACTGAGGAGGATGATATATACCTCGATGAGTTTGCAGACGAAATAGACGAGTGGATAATTGCTGCAATAAAGAAAATAGGTCTCGACACAGCAAAAGCAGTACTCAACGCACCTCGCGAAGTACTCATTGAGAAGGCCGATTTAGAGGAGGACACAGTAGACCACCTACTCGACGTTCTCAGAGCCGAATTCGAGGATGAGAAATAAAACTTGCGAAAAGCAAATAAAAACACCTTTTTCTTAATTTAAAACGTAATCAAGTTAATGAAGATAAGATTAAATAAAGTACAAAAAGAACTTAACATCGGTTTGAATACCATTGTGGAGTTTCTGCAAAAGAAGGGTTTCGATATAAAGGAAGACCCCAATGCAGTAGTTCCCGAAGAGGGTTACAACCTTCTCATGGAAGAATTCAGTACCGACAAGAATGTTCGAATGCAATCGGACAAGTTCACCAAAGAGCGACAGAACAAGGATAAGTCGAAGAGCACCCCCACTGAAACAGCACCGGTTGTAGATACAGTGGTTGCAGAGAAGCCTCAGCACGAGGAGAAGGAACAAGAGCACAATGTTAAACCTGAGCCTGTTAAAGAGGTTGTTAAAGAAGAGCCCAAAGTTGTAGAGGAGCCCAAGATTAAAATAATGGGAACCATAGATTTGGCTGCTTTAAACCGCAAACCTGCAAAGAAACAAGAAAAAGAGCCCGTTGCTAAAAAGGTTGAGAAAAAACCGGAACCGGTTAAGGAAGTTGTTAAAGAAGAGCCCAAAATTGTGGAACAGCCTGTTGCTGAAAGAGTTGAAACAGTTGAACCGTTGACCGAAAAAGAGAACACAACACAGCCCTCTCTAACTCAGATAGACGAGGTTAAACCCAATCTTAATATCATTGGCAAGATTGACCTTTCGTCTATAAACCAACAGACACGCCCTAAAAAGAAGAGCAAAGAGGAGAAGAGAAAAGAGCGTGAAGAGAAGGACAGACAACGTGAAGAGATGCGTAAGCAACAAAAAGAGAATTCTCAAAAAAACCAGAACGCAAAGAGCGATAACAACGGCGAAAAGAAGAAAAAACGTGCACGCATTGGAAATCAGAGAGTCGATATAAGCCAAGAGAGCAATAACGAGAGACAGGATTGGTCGGGCAACAGAAACAAGAACAAAAACGGAGGAGAGAATCCTTCACAAGGTAGTCGTCGCGACAGAGATAACAAGCATAAACGTTTCGACAAATCGGATGTCAGCGAAGAGGATGTTTCAAAGCAGATAAAAGAGACTCTCGATCGTTTGACAAACCGTGGAAAAGCAAAATCGGCAAAATATCGTAAAGAGAAGCGTGAACTTGCCGCAGAGCGCCAGCAACAGGAGTTTGCAAATGAGATAGAACAGAGCAAAGTTCTTAAACTTACAGAATTTGTTACTGCAAACGAACTTGCAAGCATGATGAATATCTCTGTAACACAGGTCATTGCAACATGTATGAGTATTGGTATAATGGTGTCTATCAACCAACGACTCGATGCTGAGACCATAAACATTGTTGCCGAGGAATTTGGATTCACAACAGAATATGTAAGCGCCGAAGTAGCAAATGCAATAGAAGAGGAGGGTGATGCCGAAGAAGACTTGCAACCCCGTGCACCTATCATCACAGTGATGGGACATGTCGACCACGGTAAGACATCGCTACTCGACTACATACGTAAATCGAACGTAATTGCCGGAGAAGCAGGAGGTATCACACAGCATATTGGTGCATACAATGTACAAATGGAAAATGGCAAGCACATTACCTTCCTTGACACTCCGGGACACGAGGCCTTTACCGCAATGCGCGCACGTGGTGCAAAGATTACCGACATTGCAATTATCATCATTGC
>CAZEKX010000091.1:0-7429 GCA_964512955.1 uncultured Bacteroidaceae bacterium | reverse complement strand
AGATTAAATGTTTAAAGAAAGAACAACTCTTTGGATTCCGAGGCATTAAATGAGAGAACGTTTATGAAAGAGTTCTTTCTTTAAAATTACACGCATTCCTTACCACAGATAGAAAAACCGTTCCCCCTTGAAAGCAAAGAGGAGCGGTTAAAAGAGTTAAATGAGTCAGGCATCACCCTTAAAAGGATTCATGCCCGGAGTATAAGGCATACGTAATTCCGGCATACGAATCTCACCGAATTGAGATTCATACCTCTTTATATTATCCTGTATGGCAAACATAAGACGTTTGGCATGTTCCGGAGTCATCACCACACGCGATTTCACCTGTGCCTTAGCCACACCCGGCATCATACGCACAAAATCCATAACAAACTCCGAAGAAGAGTGAGCGATAATGGCAAGATTGGCATAAACGCCCTCTGCCACCTCTTCTTTAAGTTCTATCTGTAATTGATTCTCTCTATTCTGTTCCATAACGATTCTTTAATTTTCTAATGTGAGAGGTGTTCCCACCGGTGCAAAACGCACAAGGTTAATATCGAATATAAGTGTGGAGTATGCAGGGATTCCACTTCGGTCGTTACCGGCATATCCCAAATTGGCAGGTATATATATTCTCCATGTATCGCCCTGCACCATCTCTTGCATAGCCGTTATCCAACCGCGTACACACCCCGACAGATTGAGTTTCTGCGGTACATCGACCGCTGCATCGAACTCTCCTTCGTACGACTCATCGAAGATATAACCCTCTTTGTACGTACGTGAGGGTATGAGACGTCCGCGGTAATTCACAAGCACACTGTCGTTGTAATGAGGATTAACGGTTCCTGTTCCTTGCTGCAAAACTTTACAATATACATAATACTCGTTACTCCAGGATGCACCACTCTCGTCGAGTCCCTCGGCAAGTATCACTCTCCAACTGCCATCGGCATTTGTTCGTGCCACAGTTGCAATGGAGTCGATATATTGAATGTTACGTTGTTGCCAATTATCGTACTCCTCACTCTCCGATGTCTCGTCGCAGGCGGTGAACAGTGTAACAGACAACAATGCAAACAGAAGAAACTTAATATTCCACTTTTTCATACACAGATTGTTTACGATAATTTCTTTAGCAACGATGTGATGCTGACATTATCCTGTATAATAGATTTAAGGTCGGCAATAGCCACACGACGCTGTTCCATGGTATCGCGTTCACGCAGTGTAACCATACCATCATCCAATGTCTGGTGGTCTACTGTTACACAGTAGGGAGTACCTATGGCATCCATGCGACGATAGCGTTTACCTATTGAGTCTTTCTCTTCGTAATAACAGTTGAAAGAGAATTTGAGTTCATTCATTATCTCACGTGCCTTCTCGGGCAGACCATCCTTCTTAACCAAAGGAAGAACTGCAAGTTTAACAGGAGCAAGAGCAGCAGGCAGACGAAGCACTACGCGAGTCTCGCCATTCTCGAGTTTCTCTTCGCAGTACGATGCACACATTACACTTAGGAACATACGGTCGACACCTATAGATGTCTCTATTACGTATGGCACATAACTCTCGTTGGTCTCCGGGTCGAAATATTTTATGTTCTTACCCGAGAACTTCTCGTGCTGGCTAAGGTCGAAGTTGGTACGAGAGTGTATACCCTCAACCTCTTTGAAACCGAACGGCATCTTAAACTCAATGTCGGTTGCAGCGTTAGCATAGTGCGCAAGTTTCTCGTGGTCGTGATAGCGGTATGCATCGTCGCCGAAACCAAGAGCCTTATGCCATGCAAGACGAGTCTCTTTCCACTTTGCAAACCACTCGAGTTCACTGCCGGGACGTACAAAGAACTGCATCTCCATCTGTTCGAACTCACGCATGCGGAAGATGAACTGACGTGCCACAATCTCGTTACGGAAAGCCTTACCTATCTGTGCAATGCCAAAGGGAATGCGCATGCGACCTGTTTTCTGCACATTCAGGTAGTTCACAAAGATACCCTGTGCTGTTTCGGGACGCAGATACACCTTCATGGCACCGTCGGCGGTAGAACCCATCTCGGTTGAGAACATGAGGTTGAACTGGCGCACCTCGGTCCAGTTACGTGTACCCGATATTGGACAAACAATTTCCTCGTCAACAATTATCTGACGAAGTTCATCGAGGTTCATAGCATTCATAGCCACAGAGAAACGCTCGTGCAGAGCATCGCGCTTCTGTTTTTCGGCAAGCACCTTGGGGTTTGTTGCAAAGAACATATCGCGGTCGAAAGACTCACCGAAACGTTTTGCAGCCTTGGCAACCTCCTTCTCAATCTTCTCCTCGTACTTTGCTATCTGCTCCTCGATAAGAACATCGGCACGATAGCGTTTCTTTGAGTCGCGGTTATCGATAAGAGGGTCGTTAAAAGCATCGACATGTCCCGATGCCTTCCAAATTGTGGGATGCATGAATATTGCCGAATCTATTCCCACTATGTTATCGTGCAGAAGCACCATGCTCTGCCACCAATAGTTCTTGATATTATTTTTTAACTCTACACCCATCTGGCCGTAGTCGTACACTGCACCTAAACCATCGTATATGTCGCTCGAAGGAAACACAAAACCATACTCCTTGCAATGAGCAACAACTTTCTTAAAAACATCTTCTTGTGCCATTATAGTAACTGTTTCTATATTAAATGATAAATTTTGTGCAAAATAAAGCATTTTTTTTGGGAAAAACCTTAATTTTGCGTTTAAAAATAGCAAAATCCTCAAACATTTATGGATTACAACGAATACGATGATAATATAGAGAAAGAGACCTCTGCCGACGAACAAACAGGCGAAGTACAAGATGAGCATAGCAACTACACTCCGGTACAGGATTCCACAACACATAAACTGACGGGAATGTACAAGAATTGGTTCCTCGATTATGCTTCGTACGTTATTCTGGAGCGTGCCGTACCACACCTGTACGATGGTTTAAAGCCGGTGCAGCGACGTATTCTGCATGCAATGCGGGAACTCGATGATGGACGATACAACAAGGTTGCGAATGTTGTGGGACACACCATGCAGTATCACCCTCATGGCGATGCCTCCATTGCCGGCGCTCTGGTGCAGATGGGACAAAAGGATTTGCTTATCGATTGCCAAGGAAACTGGGGTAACATTCTTACCGGCGACTCGGCTGCCGCTCCACGTTACATTGAAGCGCGTCTATCACATTTTGCCCACGACGTAGTATTCAACCCTAAGACAACGGAGTGGAAATTATCGTATGATGGTCGTAACAAAGAACCTATAACTCTGCCTGTTAAGTTCCCTTTACTGTTAGCACATGGTGTAGAGGGTATTGCAGTTGGTTTATCATCGAAGATTCTACCCCACAATTTTAACGAGATTTGCGATGCGGCAATATCGTACCTCAACAACGAACCGTTCACTCTGTACCCCGACTTTCAGACAGGTGGCAGCATCGATGTTTCGCGATACAACGACGGCGACCGCACAGGACGTGTACGCATAAGAGCAAAGATTTCGAAATCGGAAGATAACAAAACACTATCTATTACCGAGATTCCATACGGAAAGACCACTCCACTGATTATAGAATCGATTCTGAAGGCAGTGGACAATGGCAAGATGAAGGTGCGCAAGGTTGACGACAATACGTCGGACAAGGTGGAGATTTTGGTGCATCTTGCCCCTGGAGTCTCGTCGGACAAGACTATTGATGCTCTGTACGCATTTACCGATTGCGAGATTAGTATAACACCATGCTGTTGCGTCATAGACAACCATACACCGGTGTTCCTAACTGTGAGCGAATTGTTGCGCCGTTCAGTAGACAGCACAAAGGAACTGTTGCGTCAGGAACTGTTAATACGCAAAGGAGAGTTATTGGAGCAGTTACACTTTGCATCGCTCGAGAGCATTTTCATAGAGGAGCGTATATACAAGGACAAAGAGTTTGAGCAGGCTAAAGACATGGACACTGCTCTTGCACACATAGACATGCGCCTTGAGCCTTATAAGAAGGACTTCGTTCGCGAGGTTACACGCGACGATCTTCTGCGTTTGATGGAGATTAAGATGGCACGTATATTGCGGTTCAACAAGGATAAGGCCGAAGAACTTATAGTACGTCTTAAAAAGGATATAGCCGACATTGACAAGCAGTTGAGCGACATGATAGCAGTTACCGTAAAATGGTTCACCATGCTGAAAGAGAAGTATGGCGACCGCTACCCACGTCAGACAGAGATTCGCAACCTTGACACCATTGTTGCATCGAAGGTGGTTGAGGCAAACCAAAAGTTGTACATAAACCGTAACGAAGGATTCATTGGTACATCGCTAAAGAAGGATGAGTATGTTACCAACTGCTCGGACATAGACGATATTATTCTGTTCTACAAGGATGGTAAGTATAAGATTGTGAAGGTAAGTGAGAAACTGTTTGTAGGCAAGAATGTACTGCATATCGATGTGTTCAAGAAGAACGATAAACGCACAATTTACAATGTCGTGTACCGCGATGGCAACAAAGGTATTTATTACATTAAACGTTTTGCGGCAACAGGCATGACACGCGACCGCGAGTACGACCTTACGCAGGGCAACCCGGGTTCAAAGATTATCTATTTCTCGTCGAACCCCAACGGCGAAGCAGAAGTTATAAAGGTGCAACTGCGTCCCAACCCACGTTTACGCAACACTACGATAGAGAAGGACTTCAGCACAATAGCAATAAAAGGGCGTCAGTCCATGGGTAATATACTTACCAAGAACGAGGTGCAACGTATTACTCTTAAACGTCATGGCAGTTCTACTCTGGGTGGCAGACAGGTGTGGTTCGACCGCGATATACTTCGTATAAACTTTGACAACCACGGAGAATATTTAGGTGAGTTCCATAACGATGACAAGATTTTAGTGATAAGGGAGAACGGAGAGTTCTACCTATTGCCGGTAGACCTTAATGCACACTTCGATGACGACCTGATGGTAATAGAGAAGTACGACCAAGGTAAGGTATGGTCGGCAATACTGTACGATGCATCGCAGCAGGGATATCCATACGTTAAACGATTCACACTGGATGCCGGTACACGCAAACAGAACTGCTTAGGCGATAACAAAGACAACAAACTGATTCTGTTATCGGATACCCCCTACCCACGTATACAGGTTATGTTCGGAGGCAACGACCAGTTCCGCGAACCACTTGTCATTGAACTGGACGAGTTTATTGCTGTTAAGAGTTTCAAGGCACGAGGTAAACGCCTTACCACATTCGAACTCGATGAAGTTCTGGAATTAGAACCGACCAAACATCCGTTACCCAAGGAGGAACCGGAAGAACAGCCCGAGACTGATGATGCTGATGATGCAGACAACGAAGAGCCACTGCAGTTAAGCCTATTTAACGAGGAATGAGAAAAATAGCACTGTACATACCATTTTTGGCTATATTGTTCACAGGCACCACACTGAAGGCGCAGGATGTTGTAATAGACAGCATTATGCCTCGTAGGATTGTGGTACGTTGCTCATCACATGGTATTGCACTACTCAATAACCTTGACACATACCTGTCGGGATATAACTATACCGGCATGGGCTATCACTACAACATGGAAAACTTCAGAGATGCCCGTTTCGGAAGTTACCAATGGAAATACCAAACCCTGTTCAACGTAACGGCAGGATACACCGAACTGCAGGCAAACAGTCAATATTCACTGCTCGCGAACCGTTTCTGGAGTGGTTACCACCCATTCGAGGTATGTAACCACCTGCAACTGCTTGCAGGCGTACAGATACAACTGTCGGGAGGAGCCCTCTATGTCCCAGCCAACGGCAACAACCTTGTTTCGGCAAAGTTACGTCTTGCCATGGCGGCATCGGGCATGGCAATCTACCACATGCCGATAAGAGGACGCGACTATGTGGCACGTTATCAGTTGGATATTCCATTGGCAGGGGTTATGTTCTCGCCCGAGTTCGGACAATCATATTACGAGATATTTGGTTTGGGACACTACGGCGACACATGGCGTTTTGCTCACCCGTTCAACAGCCCATCGTGGCGACACACCTTGTCGTTCGATATACCTATAGGCAATAACAAGCGTAATGTTACCCTACGCTTGTCGTACATAGCCGACCTTTATCAATCGGAGGTAAACGACCTGCGCACACACCTATACAACCATGCTTTTACATTCGGTTTTGTGAAGACGCTGTACAAGGTAAAGCAAGGCGACCCCATAAAAGCATATACACCCTACTAAAAAATGAGAAGGATATACAGATACATATTTACCACACTGTTCATTATCCTTTGTCAAGGATGTATCGAAGAGGATAACTTCAGTAACTCACCTGCCGGAAACTTCGATGCCCTATGGACAATCATAGACCAACGTTACTGCTTCTTCGAACATGCCGAAGAGGAGTTCGGACTCAATTGGCAGGAGGTTTACCGCAAGTATCGTCCATTGGCAGAACAATGTAAAAACAATATCGAACTGTTCGACACACTCGGTAACATGCTGAAGGAGTTACGCGATGGACATGTGAACCTTGTTTCGAGTTATGGTACAAGTTATTATTGGGATTGGAAACTCGACCATGCGATAAACTTCAGCGACTCGATACAACGAAACTATTTAGGTAATGATTTTGGGTATAGCAACGGGATAAAGTTCTGTTCACTGATGCCCGACAGCATAGGTTACGCTCATGTAAGCACGTTTGCCGATGCTTTGAGCGATAACAATATAAGCATAATACTTACACGCCTTGCAAAAAACAAAGGATTGATATTGGATATTCGCAACAATGGCGGTGGCATGTTGACATCGGCAGAAACACTGGCGTCGCACTTTACCAACGAGAAGATACACACCGGATATATACAACACAAAACAGGAACAGGACACAACGATTTTTCATCGCCCGAAGCGATATATCTTGAACGTGGCGACGGCACTGTGTGGTTACGTCCTGTGGTAGTACTCACCAACAGAGCAGTATATAGTTCGGCAAACCATTTTGTAATGCTCATGCGCGAACTACCACATGTGATAATCCTTGGCGACAAGACCGGTGGAGGTTCGGGATTACCGCTCAACAGCAGTTTACCCAACGGCTGGACAGTACGATTCTCGGCATGCCCGATACTGGACAAAGAGGGCAGACATACCGAGTTCGGGATAGAACCCGATTTAACGGTGAACATAACCTCGGAGGACTGGAATAGAGGAAAAGATACCATGATTGAGGTAGCAAGGGAACTGATAAATCTTTTTTGCTATAAAAAAAACGAGGAAGAGGCTGAATAATTAAAAAAAAAGCACTATCTTCGCAACGCATTACAAAACTGAGCGCGCCTGTGGCGAAATTGGTAGACGCGCCAGACTTAGGATCTGGTGTTTTGCGAC
>CAZEKX010000090.1:0-7540 GCA_964512955.1 uncultured Bacteroidaceae bacterium | reverse complement strand
ACTGTATTACACACATATATAATATTTACACCATATTATATATAATAAGGAAAAGGAATATGCGTAGTTTATAACGCAAAAGAGGTAGAATTCTCTTCCACCTCTTTTACTTATTTATCTACGAATTATTTTATCAACACTTTTTTACCATCTATAATATAAATGCCCGGAGCAGTAATCTCATTTAGGCGACGACCGGATAGGTCGAAGATACCCTCAATCATATCTTTGGTTTCTACACTCTCTATGGACGTGGGTTGAGGAATCTCGAGCATAAAGTCCACTATTTGACCGCCATGTCCCATAAATGTATTACCGAAGTATGTATCTGCGCCACCATGGGGGTTGATATTACACCAGTCGTACTTAACGCGAACACGATATACACCAGGAGTTTCAGGTACTCTGAATGGTGGCAAATCCAATGTACTGCGACCATCACCCGAAATGGATACACCTGCACTGTTCCAACCCGAAACATCACTGCTTGCTCCTCTATTATAGAACGAATACGCCACAAGGTCGCCTGTAGGTTGCCAGTTACTGTCATCGGCTATTCCCGCGGTAAAACCGTCAGCATCGGTATCGATATATACATAGGCATTCATCCAACCGGCATCGGCACCGCTATTTGTTACTATCATTGTTACCTCCTCACCGGCAGCAGCCCTCATGGTTACTGTTTCGGTAAGGTCGCTATAACTCATTGCAGGACTATTATTTATCGTCAACACATTAGCCTCTTCATCGGCATATTCTATACTTGTCAATGTTACAGAATCCAATAATCGACTGGTACGTGTCTTTTGTTCTATATTATAAGGGGTGTAATCGACCTCGCCAGGAACACCGGGTTCTACAGGTGTACCACCTGTTTGAGGAATCTCAAGCATAAAGTCCACTATCTGACCGCCATGTCCCATAAATGTATTACCGAAGTACGTACCTGCGCCACCATTGGGGTCGATATTACACCAGTCGTACTTAATACGGACACGATAGACACCCGGAGTTACCGGTACTCTGAACGATGGCAAATCCAATGTACTGCGACCGGTTCCCGAGATTGGAGTACCGGCACTGTTCCAACCCGAAGCATCACTGCTTATACCTTTATTATAGAATGAATATGCTACTAGGTCACCTGTAGGTTGCCAATTACTATCACTCGCTATTCCTGCGGTAAAACCGTCGGCATCGGTATCGATATAGACATAGGCATTCATCCAACCGGCATCGGCACCGCTATTTGTTACAGTTATTGTTACCTCCTCACCGGCAGCAGCCTTCATGATTACTGTTTCGGTAAGGTCGCTATAACTCATTGCAGGACTATTATTTATCGTCAACACATTAGCCTCTTCATCGGCATATTCTATACTTGTCAATGTTACAGAATCCAATAATCGACTGGTACGTGTCTTTTGTTCTATATTATAAGGGGTGTAATCGACCTCGCCAGGAACACCGGGTTCTACAGGTGTACCATCACCGAACTGCACAGTATAAACCTTTACATTATTATTGTTCACAGCATAGTCGTTACCCTTAACAGTAATGGTAAGCAACTGTGTGTCGGCATTGTATGAGTGTGTAGCCTCAGCACCTGCACCTTTCGCTGTATACGACAATTTTTCGGAGTCATAAAATACTCCCGTAAGATTGTAATCTTGCTTGTTCTCACTAAAATTCAATGTTGCGCCTTGATACTCGAGCGATGCAAGAGTGTTGTAATAGACAAAGTAGACATCGTCTATGTGAAGTTCATCACCATTTGTACCACCTGGAGTGGGATTTGTGGTGAATGTCGCCAATAGATACTGTGTCGAAGGAGTCTCTTTGTCGTATGCAAATGAGCCCTCGAAACGTGTCCAATCGCTTGTTGCAGGAATAAGTACCGTAGACTTACCCACGCGATGTGAAACATCTGTTGCAACCTCCGGGTCGCGATATTCAAATTCGTCGTGCAGGATAAAGTTTGCACGTCCGTTAGGACTGCTACCCGAAAACTTGGCATAGAAATAGAAAGCATCGGGTCTGCCGGCAAATTGCATGCAGTGCGATGAATCATCTATTTTACTTACATTGTAGTTAGAGGCATCGGCAGGCGATGTACTACCCATGTGTATCTGTCCCGTTGTAAGGTTACCGTTGGCATTAGACCCAAGAATACTTTTCGAAAATATTTTAACAGCCGAGCCACTATAACCGCTCACCTTACTTGGCTTTGGAGATTGGTTTTTTGCCATACTAGCCAAAAAGCCCAATGACGAAGCATCGGCAGACGAGAACGAAGTCCATCCGTTTCCGGGTTCCTCGGAACTTGACCATTCACCATCGAAGCCAGGGTCGCTAAATTGATAAACCTGTGCAAAAGAGGTTATACCCACTATTGCACAAACAATAAGTGTAAAAAATTTCTTCATACGCAACACGTTTTTTATTATTATTTTTTCCGCGTTATAACATTTACGAAAAACCATGCGAAGTTAGTAAAAAACAAGCAACTATTTTTAAATCAATAGTTATAAAATCAAAAAAACGACGGATGACCGTCGTTTTTTTGTCAATTAT
Source organism: uncultured Bacteroidaceae bacterium (assembly GCA_964512955.1). Lineage (GTDB taxonomy): Bacteria > Bacteroidota > Bacteroidia > Bacteroidales > Bacteroidaceae > HGM04593. The sequence goes on along the minus strand of CAZEKX010000090.1, from coordinate 4,966 downwards.
CCTTTAATAAATCACTTAATCAACATCAAATTTACTTAACAAGTACCTTTTTACCATTTACGATGTATATGCCGGAAACGGTAATCTCTTTCACACGGCGACCTAGCATATCATATACAACAGACTCACCCAGTTCTGCATCGACGCCCTCTATTGCAGTGTCAACCTCTACATAAGTACCGTCTACAATAAAACTCAAAGTAAATGCAGCATGCTTCTCTGCTCCGGTCTTTGAGTCGGGGAAATACCCCTCGGGAACTGTCAGGAAATAGGTTCCTGCCTCGGTTATACGGTTTTCCACAAGAATAGTTGCATTCTTTTGCTCTGAAGCACTCTCGGGGAACCACTCGACAACTTCTGAAATTGTATCACCAGCCTCATTTACTATTGCCAAGGGGTTGGGGAAATTCATTTTATTGGGATTGCTGATACCACGGTTGAATGTAAGAACTATCTCATCGAGTATCTGAACAGTGCTACCATCGGCGGGAGTTGCCTCTTTAAATGCCAAGGGTTCCATTTTGCCAATATACAACGGAGACAAAACAATCTCTTCACTTGCCACTTCACCTTCATCGGTTGTTATAGTAAAGAAACCTGTAGGTATTTGCAACATATATGTTCCATGCTCTGTAATAGTTGCCCAACCCGGCAGATTAAAACAACACATTTTACTGTTACCTACGGCACCAACCGACATGTATTCCAAAGTATATTCGTTTCCATTGTCAAGATTGATTATTTTAGCAGGGTCGGAACCTGCATTAACCTCAATATAATGTGTACAAGTTAATGTTATATCACCAAGCGAAGTATTCACTGAGCCTTCGGAAAGTCCCAGGAATGAAAATGTTTGTGCTTTAAGCACTGTTGAAAATGCTATAAATAGAGCAATAAGTAGTGTAATTTTTTTCATAAGCATTGTTTTTTAGTTGTTTTTCAAAAAATTATTATTTCTGTTTTTCATTTCGCGAATATACTGCTTTTTTGTAGATTCCGGTGAACTTTTATCATTTTTTAAGAAAATTTCTTAGAAACTGTTTAAATTTATATCGTTTAGTTTTTTATAGAGCAAAAATAGGATGTTTTATTATTTTTTGTAGGGCGCATAGCGGGCTATGTAACTGAAAAAAAGAAGAAAACAGACATTTTTGAATATAAAAAACAACGAAACAGCAGTTTCCAATATAAGAAAAACTTTTTTAGAAATTTAAACAGTTTCTTAAAAAGACAAATATTCCATTACATTGTAAGAATACCTTCGAGTTGCTGTGCTGTAAGCCCCAACTTAAACTTACCATTCACTGCAACCGATATATTGCCTGTCTCTTCGGATACAACAATAGCAACAGCGTCGGTTACCTCGGAAACGCCCATTGCTGAGCGATGACGCAAACCCAACTTACGAGGTATATTTTGGTCGTGAGACACCGGTAATATGCACGATGCCGCCGATATTCTGCCGTTCTGCACCAGCATTGCACCATCATGCAATGGAGCATTCTTAAAGAATATTGCTTCTATAAGTCGTTGACTTATATTTGCGTTCACTGTCTCACCGGTCTTTGCAAACTCGTCGAGACTCTCATTACGCTCCACAACAATGAGTGCGCCCACTTTCTGTTGGCTAAGACTCATGCATGCCATTACTATTGGCAGATATGCTGAGTTATCCTCAACAACTTTCTCTTTCTTGAAATATTGCGACAATACTTTAAAATGGCGGTGCGAACCTAGATTTTTGAAGAAACGACGTATCTCTTCTTGGAAAATCACAATAAGCGCAAGAGTACCCACACCCATCAACTGGTCGAAGATTGAGCCTAAGAGTTTCATCTGCAACACACGCGACACAAACACCCACAGAAGTATAAAGACCAAGATTCCCGAAAAGACATTCAAAGAACCCGACTCCTTCATTAAGCGATAGAAGTAGTAGAGAAAGAATGCAACCAGCAGAACATCTATCACATCTTTAATGGAAATATCAAAAAACATATCTTTACCTTATTATATATAATTACTACTCACACTCCTGCATTTTGCAGAAGATGGAAACAGCCTCAACAGCCTCCTTGACATCGTGAACGCGCAAAATATTGGCACCTTTGGTAAGAGCAATGACATTCAACGCCGTAGTTCCGTTAAGCGCGTCACCGGCTGTACACCCTAGAACCTTTGTTATCATAGACTTACGAGAGACGCCTACCAACAGAGGAGCATCGAACAGAGCAAATTCCTGCAGATGTGCCAACAATTCATAGTTCTCATCGAGCGACTTGGCAAACCCAAATCCCGGGTCGATGATAACATCTTTAGCACCTCGTTGATGCAGTTCCCACATCTTTTGCGAGAGTTTACGCATAACATCGGAAAGCAGATTATCATATACAGGTTGTTCGCCAGCCTTGCCACATGTATGTGTCAGCACGTATGGTATATTTGTATCGGCAACTGCGTCTAGCATGGCACTGTCCCACTCATAACCCGACACATCGTTTATAATGGAAACATTATGTTCCTTAACACACTCTCTAACCACCTTTGCACGGAAGGTATCTATTGAAACCACCGCGTCGGGACACTCCTTGTCGAGCAGGTCCAATGCCCTATGCAGACGCAACAGTTCCTCTTTTTCCTCGGCAAGAGTAGCGGACGGGCGTGTGGAACATGCACCCACATCGAGTATTGCAGCACCATCGTCAAGCATCTGCCGTGCACACAGAACAACCTTGTCCTGTACACGCGACGAGTCGTAAAAACTGTCGGGAGTAACATTTATCACCCCCATCACCAACGGTTTCTCTGTTGTCAACAACCGTCCATTGACATTTATGGTATATATGGTACCTTTTTTCATTGCTTTGTGCGCAGTGTGCATAACAACGTTACATTCACAACTGCGAATATGCAAATTTAAAACAAATAAATGATTGTATTTATACACATTTTTCTTATTTTCGCAACAGAATTGAAAAAAATATGCAGACTACAAACTACAACGTCGCAGGACACCTGTTCCGCATAGTACATAACGAGAAAGATATCACTGAACTGTTGCCTTCGTATGAACCGTTCCGCACAAATGAAAATGCGGAGCCTCTATTCACAATAACCATAGACAACAATATAGTACCGGCATGGCAAGGGCATAAACTGGGATTTTTCCCATGCAACTCAGCCAATTTCGAAGTTCATCGTCATGGTATTTCGTCGTACCAGATACTGATAAACGACGAAAGTAACATCCCTTGTGCCTTTCTGCACAGCAATAACAGCATGCACGATATAACAGTAACCACACGTGGTAACCGCAGTATGGCACAGTTTGGCATGAACAATGCCATAATGCTGGCATACACCTATTGCACTGCCCCTTTGAACACGTTACTCATGCACTCGTCGGTAGTGGAGAACGGTGGCAAGGCGTACATGTTTCTTGGTGCCAGTGGACAAGGGAAAAGTACACATAGCGACTTATGGGTTAAGCACATCGATGGTAGCACACTCATAAACGACGACAACCCAGTGCTACGTATAGCCCCCGACGGTACACCCATAATATATGGTTCGCCATGGAGTGGAAAGCGACCAATATACAAAAATGTAAATTATCCCATAAGTGGAATGACTGCTATTGAACAGGAACCACAGAACAGCATACGTCGCGAGGGCATACCTTCGGCATTTGGAATGATGCTCAGTTCATGCTCAACCATGAAGTTCGACAAGGCTATACACATGCATGTATGCCAAACGATAACTAAGGTATTAGAAAAACTACCAATATATACACTGTCGTGTCGCCCCGATGCCGAAGCGGCACAACTGTCTCACGATACAATGTTAGGATGAATAACGAACAACCAATACGACGCATACAGGTAAGCAATGCGGTGTTCATGCAAGAGATACGACGCATGTTCAACGAAGAAGGACGCAAAAGCGTAACTTTCACTGTACGTGGATTCAGCATGCGCCCTTTCCTTGAGAACGGACGCGACAAAGTGGTGTTGGCACCACCCATGCCACCACAAGTGGGGCAAGTAGTGTTGGCAGAGTATGCCCCCAAGCGTTATGCCCTGCACCGCATAATTGTTATCGATGGCGATAGGGTAATAATGCAAGGCGATGGTAACCGTCTGTCGCAGACTGAAACATTCACTACCGACAAATTGATTGGAACAGCCATAGCCTTTATACGCAAAGGCAAGCGTGTTTCCACCGATAGCAAGTGCTGGAAACGCTACTCAGCATTCTGGATGCGATGCCGTCGCCTGCGCAACATATTCCTTTTTATTTACAGAGTGATAAACCGCATAAAAAAACTGTTATAGTATTTCTATAAACAGAGGTGCATATTAAATGTTATTGAAAAGAAACAATATATAAACATACAGTTATGAAGATTAAAGATGGTTTCGAACTACAGAACGTATGCGGAGAGTATCTGATAATCCCTGCCGGCGAAGAGAATGTCGATTTCAGCAAGATTATAAGCCTTAACGAGAGTGCTGCTTACCTATGGAAGCACCTGCAAGGAATGGAGTCGTTCGATGTAAATGATATGGTCGATTTGTTACAGCGCGAGTACGACGTTGAGTCGTCCGTCGCTCAAGAGGATTGCCTGTTGATGCTCGAGCGTTGGACCGAGATTGGCGTGGTGGAGTAGTTGCTTAAGGAATGTCATATTCACCCTTTATTGGGTGATATGTCCTTATGGATATCTAAAAGAGGTGGAATTATAATAATGGTTATTATTCTCCCTGCTGAATGGTTAGTGTGGTGGGAGAATTCACCGGCGAGTAAGGTAGAATTGCTTTATAACTTTGGGAATTATTGAGTAGTTCTCTCCTTTGAATTCTCGGAATCCAAAGAGTTATTCTTTCTTTAAACTTTTAGTCTTTTGTCTTTCCTTTTTTAAAAAAGGAAACGAAAAATTCGGCACGCGGGCGTTCAAGTCGTA
>CAZEKX010000089.1:4562-7656 GCA_964512955.1 uncultured Bacteroidaceae bacterium | reverse complement strand
CAATCGTATTGGTACGTGGTGGTCGTGTTAAAGACCTTCCCGGTGTACGTTATCACATCGTTCGCGGTACATTGGATACTGCAGGTGTTGCAAACCGCACACAACGTCGTTCTAAATACGGTGCAAAACGTCCTAAGGCTAAGAAGTAATTTTACCTTTCAAGCCCTGCGAAGAGATGTTCCGGCTTGTAAATAAAAGGAATGCAGTCTCGAACTTACATATTAATAACCGTTTTGGTTTGTTGGAATAAGTTATAAAGGTTGAGTAAATGTCTCGGTGGAGACGTTGAAGAATTGCAATAACGCAGCCCCAAACAAAACATTAAATTTTCAAAATGAGAAAAGCAAAACCAAAAAAACGCGTGGTCCTTCCGGATCCCGTTTACAACGATCAGATGGTATCTAAATTCGTTAATCATCTGATGTATGACGGAAAGAAAAACATTTCGTACACAATTTTCTATGGTGCTCTCGAACTCGTTTCTGCAAAAATGAAGAACGAGGAGAAGACTCCCCTTGAAATCTGGAAACAGGCTTTAGAGAACATTACTCCTAAAGTAGAGGTTAAATCGCGCCGTATCGGTGGTGCAACATTCCAGGTTCCTACTGAAATTCGCCCCGACCGTAAAGAGTCTATCTCTATGAAGAATATGATTCTCTTCGCTCGTAAGCGTGGTGGTAAATCTATGTCAGAGAAACTCTGTGGCGAGATTATGGATGCATATAACAACCAGGGTGGTGCTTACAAACGTAAGGAGGATATGCACCGTATGGCTGAGGCTAACCGTGCTTTTGCACATTTCCGTTTCTAATCCGTAACAGTATAAGAAGATGGCAAACGAACTTCAATTTACCCGTAACATCGGTATTAGTGCTCACATCGATGCTGGTAAGACTACCACATCGGAGCGTATATTGTTCTATACAGGTCTTTCTCATAAGATTGGTGAGGTACACGATGGTGCTGCTACCATGGACTGGATGGAGCAGGAGCAGGAGCGTGGTATTACAATTACCTCTGCTGCTACAACAACATTCTGGAAGTGGAAAGATCAACAGTATAAGTTTAACTTGATTGACACTCCGGGACACGTAGACTTTACTGCCGAGGTTGAACGCTCATTGCGTGTGCTCGACGGTGCTATTGCTGCATTCTGTGCAGTAGGTGGTGTTGAGCCTCAGTCGGAAACTGTATGGCGTCAGGCTGACAAATACAATGTTCCTCGTATCGCTTACGTGAATAAGATGGACCGTTCAGGTGCAGATTATTTCTCAGTAATGCGTCAGATGAAGGAGATTCTGGGTGCAAATCCCTGTCCTGTAACAATACCTATCGGTTCCGAGGAGAAGTTCCTTGGAGTTGTAGACCTCATCAGAATGAAGGCTCTCGTTTACAGAGATGGTAGTCTCGATTACACAGTTGAAGAAATTCCTGCAGAAATGGTTAGTGAGGCTAATCAGTGGCGCGAGAATCTTCTTGAGAAGGCTGCTGACTATGATGAAGAGTTGATGATGAAGGTTCTTGAGGACCCCGAAAGCATAACAGAGGATGAGATTATTGCAGCAATACGTAAGGGTACACTTGCAATGGAAATCACTCCTATGACTTGTGGTTCTTCATTTAAGAATAAGGGTGTTCAACCTTTGCTCGACTTTGTTTGTGCATTCTTGCCTTCTCCTCTGGATACTCCTGCTGTAGAGGGTATGAATCCCAAAACTGACGAGATGGAGGTTCGCAAACCCAGCGAGAGCGATAAAACTTCTGCACTTGTGTTTAAGATTGCTACAAACCCCTTCGTTGGTCGTTTGATCTATGTTCGTGTATACTCAGGTAAACTCGAATCGGGTTCATATATCTTCGATACTCGTTCAGGTCGTAAAGAGCGTATCTCACGTATGTTCCAGATGCACTCTAACAAACAGAATCCTGTTGAGGTTCTCGGAGCAGGTGATATCGGTGCCGTAATCGGTTTGAAGGATGTTCGTACCGGTGATACTCTTTGCGATGAAGATGCACCTATCGTACTCGAGTCAATGTCGTTCCCCGATCCTGTGATCTCTATCGCTGTTGAGCCTAAGACGCAGAAAGACCTTGACAAACTTGCAAACGGTCTTGCAAAACTTGCTGAGGAGGATCCTACATTTACAGTAAGAACCGACGAGCAATCGGGTCAGACAATTATCTCCGGTATGGGTGAGTTGCACTTGGAGATTATCATCGATCGTTTGAAACGCGAGTTCAACGTTGAGTGTAACCAAGGTAAACCTCAGGTTAGTTACAAAGAGGCTATCACAGGTATAGTTGAGGTTGATGAGACTTACAAGAAACAGACCGGTGGTAAGGGTAAATATGCTCGCATTGTTGTTTCTGTCGGTCCTGCCGATGAGGACTTCAAAGAGGGTAACTTGCAGTTCCTTAACGAGGTTAAGGGTGGTAACGTTCCTAAGGAGTTCATTCCTTCGGTACAGAAAGGTTTCCAATCTGCACTCAAATCAGGTGTTCTTGCAGGCTATCCCATGGAGTCGTTGAAAGTAACACTTCTCGATGGTGCATTCCACGCTGTCGACTCAGACCAGTTGTCGTTCGAGGTTTGTGCTATTCAGGCTTATAAGAACGCATGTTTGAAGGCTAACCCCGTATTGCTCGAGCCTATCATGAAACTCGAGGTTGTAACTCCCGAGGAGAGTATGGGTGATGTAATTGCCGACTTGAACAAACGTCGTGGTTTGGTACAAGGATTCGAGACAAGCCGTACCGGTGCTCGTATCGTTAAGGCTATGGTTCCCCTTGCAGAGATGTTTGGTTATGTAACTTCGTTGCGTACCATCACATCGGGTCGTGCAACGTCGTCAATGGTTTACGATCATCACGATCAGGTGAGTGCATCACTTGCCAAGACAATCTTGGAAGAACTTAAAAAGTAAAAATAATCGCCTGTCGGTTAGCGAATGACTCTTAACCGACAGGCGATTAGAAACATTTATAAACTTAATAAAGACATGAGTCAGAAAATCAGAATTAAACTTAAATCTTACGATCACAACTTGGTTGACAAGTCGGCTGAGAAAATCGTTAAGACAGTAAAGGCAACAGG
>CAZEKX010000089.1:0-4552 GCA_964512955.1 uncultured Bacteroidaceae bacterium | reverse complement strand
AATCGTTAGCGGTCCCATCCCCTTGCCCACACACAAACGTATCTTTACAGTAAACCGTTCGACTTTCGTAAACAAGAAGTCACGTGAGCAGTTCCAACTCTCTTCTTTCAAGAGACTTATCGACATCTACAGTTCAACAGCAAAAACAGTTGATGCGTTGATGAAACTCGAATTGCCCAGCGGTGTAGAGGTAGAAATCAAAGTGTAATTCAATTAACTTTTTATTAATAATTAAAATTAAACTGAAATGCCAGGATTATTAGGAAAAAAAATCGGAATGATGTCCGTTTTCAGTGCCGATGGTAAGAACATTCCATGCACTGTTATCGAAGCAGGTCCTTGCGCAGTTACACAGGTGAAAACTATCGAGAAGGATGGCTATGAGGCTGTTCAGGTAGGTTTTCAGGAGCAGAAGGAGAGTCGCGTTAGTCAGCCTCTTCTCGGACACTTCAAAAAAGCCGGCGTAACTCCCAAGAGACACTTGGCCGAGTTCAAGGATTTTGATACAGAGCTCAAATTGGGCGATGTAGTTACAGTGGATCTTTTCGCTGATACCGCTTATGTAACAATAACCGGTACTTCTAAAGGTAAAGGTTTCCAGGGTGTAGTTAAAAGACACAACTTCGGTGGTGTAGGTCAGGCTACTCACGGTCAGCACAACAGAGCGCGTAAGCCGGGTTCAATCGGTGCATGTTCTTATCCCGCAAAGGTATTCAAAGGACTTCGCATGGGTGGACAAATGGGTAATGCTCGTGTTACTACACACAACCTTCAGGTGTTAAAAGTAATTCCTGAGCACAATCTTTTGGTTATCAAAGGTTCTGTTCCGGGTTACAATGGTTCAATCGTAATAGTTGAGAAATAATGGAAGTCAGCGTATTAAATATAAATGGTGAAAACACCGGAAGAAAGGTTACGTTAGACGAATCTGTCTTCGGCATTCAGCCTAACGAGCATGTAGTTTACATGGACGTTAGACAATATCTTGCCAACCAACGTCAGGGAACTCATAAATCAAAAGAGAGAAGCGAGATGTCGGGTTCAACCCGTAAACTTGGTCGTCAGAAAGGTGGCGGTGGCGCTCGTCGTGGTGATATCAATTCTCCTCTTTTGGTAGGTGGTGCACGTGTATTCGGTCCCAAACCTCGCGATTACTACTTCAAACTTAATAAGAAAGTTAAGCAACTTGCTCGTAAGTCGGCTCTTTCTCAGAAGGCTCTTGAGAATGCAATCGTGGTAGTTGAGGACTTCAATTACGATGCACCGAGCACAAAGGTTTTTGTTGAGATGTTAAATAAACTTAATGTTTCTGAAAGAAAACAACTTTTTGTTTTGCCATCTAATAATAAAAACGTATATTTGTCGGCTCGTAATTTGAAGAGAACAAAAGTTTCAACCGCTTCGGACATAAACACTTATGTGATTATGGACGCTGATGTTTTGGTTATAACAGAGGGTTCTCTCGAAATTATTAACAATACATTAACAAATAGCAAGGAGGCGTAAACAATGGGAGTATTGATTAAACCTCTGGTTACAGAGAAAATGACAGGTCTTACCGATAAGTTGAATCGTTTCGGATTTATTGTTCGTCCCGAGGCTAACAAATTGGTAATTAAGAAAGAGATTGAGGCAATGTACAATGTAACGGTAGTAGATGTGAACACAATGAACTACGCGGGTAAGAATAAGAGCCGTTACACCAAAGCAGGTTTTGTTAAGGGTCGTACAAATGCCGTAAAGAAGGCTATCGTCACACTTAAAGAGGGCGATACAATTGATTTTTATAGTAACATTTAAAGAAGATGGCAGTACGTAAATTTAAGCCTACAACACCGGGCCAAAGACATAAGATTATTGGTACCTTCGATGAGATCACTGCTTCGGTACCAGAGAAATCGCTTGTAGTTGGTAAACGTTCTACCGGCGGTCGTAACAACACCGGTAAGATGACAATGCGCTACAGAGGTGGCGGTCATAAACGTAAATTCCGTTTTATCGATTTCAAGCGTAACAAAGATGGTGTTCCCGCTACAGTAAAAACTATCGAGTACGATCCTAACCGTTCGGCTCGCATTGCTTTGCTTTATTATGCTGATGGCGAGAAGAGTTATATAATTGCTCCTAACGGTTTGGAAGTTGGTGCAGTTTTGATGTCAGGTGCAGACGCAGCACCCGAGTTGGGTAACACACTTCCTTTGAAGTCAATTCCCATCGGTACTGTTGTACACAACATCGAACTTCGTCCGGGTCAAGGTGCAGCGTTGGTTCGCTCAGCCGGTAACTTCGCTCAAATCGTGTCTCGTGAGGAGAACTACTGTGTAATTAAGTTGCCTTCGGGTGAGGTTCGCCGTATCCTCGGTACTTGCCGTGCAACAATTGGTACAGTAGGTAATTCAGATCACGCTCTCGAGAGTTCCGGTAAGGCCGGTCGCTCACGTTGGTTGGGTCGTCGTCCTCACAACCGTGGTGTTGTTATGAACCCTGTCGATCACCCCATGGGTGGTGGTGAAGGACGTGCTTCCGGAGGTCATCCTAGATCTCGTAAGGGCTTGTACGCTAAGGGTCTTAAGACTCGTGCACCCAAGAAGCAGTCTACTAAGTACATTATTGAGAGAAGAAAGAAGTAATAATAAGGAAATTTTTGAAATAATATGAGTCGTTCATTAAAAAAAGGTCCGTATATCAATGTAAAATTGGAGAGCAAAGTGCTTGCCATGAACGAGAGCGGTAAGAAATCGGTCATCAAGTCTTGGGCTCGTGCTTCTATGATTTCTCCCGATTTTGTGGGACACACTATAGCTGTTCATAACGGAAATAAATTTATCCCTGTTTACATTACAGAGAACATGGTAGGTCATAAGTTGGGCGAGTTCGCTCCTACACGTACTTTCCGTGGTCACTCAGGTAACCGTAAAAAGTAATCAGGCTTTTAAAAATTGAAATTAAATAAAAAATATAATGGGAGCAAGAAAAAAATTAGCTGCTGACAAGAGAAAAGAGGCTCGTAAGAGTCTGTACTTTGCCAGTGCGAAAGATATCCCCTCTTCACCTCGTAAAATGCGTCTCGTAGCAGACATGGTACGTGGTATGGAGGTAGGTCGCGCGCTCGGCGTCTTGAAATTTTCGACTAAAGCTGCTTCTGCCAACGTTGAGAAACTGTTGCGTTCAGCGATAGCGAACTGGGAGCAGAAGAACGAGCGTAAAGCCGAGAATGGTGAGTTGTATATCTCTCAGATATTCGTAGATGAGGCACGTACACTCTATCGTATGCGTCCTGCACCTCAGGGTCGCGGATACAGAATCCGTAAGCGTTCCAACCACTTGACAATTTATGTGGATACAAAAGTAAGTAATGACAATCTAAACGTAGAAAGCAATGGGACAGAAGGTTAATCCAATTAGTAATCGATTAGGTATCATCAGAGGATGGGATTCCAACTGGTACGGTGGTAAAAACTACGGTGACGAATTGGTTGAAGATACAAAGATCAGAAAATACCTTAATGTACGTTTGGCTAAAGCAAGCGTATCTAAAATTGTCATCGAGCGTACTTTAAAACTTGTTACAATCACAGTTTGTACTGCAAAACCCGGTATCATCATCGGTAAGGGCGGTCAAGAGGTTGATAAATTGAAAGAGGAGTTGAAGAAGATAACCGATAAGGAGATCCAAATCAATATCTTCGAGGTTAAAAAACTCGAATTGGATGCAAACATTGTTGCTAACAATATTGCACGCCAAGTAGAGGGTAAAATTGCATACCGTCGTGCTATCAAAACCGCTATTGCAAATGCAATGCGTATGGGTGCTGAAGGTATCAAGGTACAAATCTCAGGACGTTTGAACGGTGCCGAGATGGCTCGTTCCGAGATGTACAAGGAGGGTCGTACTCCTTTGCACACATTCCGTGCAGATATCGACTATTGCCAGGCTGAGGCTTTGACAAAGGTTGGTTTGCTTGGAATCAAGGTTTGGATTTGCCGTGGTGAGGTTTACGAGAAAAGAGACCTCGCTCCTAACTTCACTCAAAGCAAGGAGAACGGTTTTAACAACAATCCGGCTGGCGGAAGAAACTTCAAACGTAAGAAAAACAACAATCGCTAACGAATTGAATTTCAAGAATTATGTTACAGCCTAAAAAGACAAAATATAGAAGAGTGCAGCACGGAGTGACTAAAGGTTTCGCTCACAGAGGAAACCAACTCGCTTTCGGTTCATTCGGAATCAAGTGCTTGCAGTATAAATGGTTAAACGGTCGTCAGATTGAGGCTGCTCGTATTGCAGTAACACGTTATATGCAGCGCCAAGGTCAGATTTGGATCCGTATCTTCCCGGATAAACCTATCACTCGTAAACCTGCCGATGTACGTATGGGTAAGGGTAAGGGAGATCCCGAGGGATTTGTATTCCCCGTTACTCCGGGTCGCATCCTCATTGAGGTAGAGGGAGTTTCTTACGAAATTGCAAAAGAGGCATTGCGCCTTGCAGCACAAAAACTTCCTGTTACAACTAAGTTTATTGTTAGACGCGATTATGACGCTCAAAATT
>CAZEKX010000088.1:0-7694 GCA_964512955.1 uncultured Bacteroidaceae bacterium | reverse complement strand
TGATAACGTACACCGGGAAGGTCTTTAACACGACCACCACGTACCAATACGATTGAGTGCTCCTGAAGATTGTGACCCTCACCGGGAATGTAAGAGTTCACCTCTTTCTGGTTCGTTAAGCGAACACGAGCAACTTTTCTCATTGCAGAGTTAGGTTTTTTAGGTGTGGTTGTATAAACACGAACGCAAACACCACGACGCTGCGGACAGTTGTCGAGTGCAGGCGACTTGCTCTTCTCAACCAAGACCTCTCTGCCTTTTCTTACTAATTGCTGAATTGTAGGCATTTTGATTAATTTTTTAGTTATTATTTATGTTATTTATATTATATTCCTTATTATAAAGCGCAGTTGCACTTTTCGGCTTGCAAAGATAGACATTATTTTTATAATAAAAAAGCGTTTAAATCTTTTTTCTCATTTTCAAGCGTGTTAAAGCCCCCACAAACGGCTGTTTTTGACATATAATCGCAATTTTTAACATTATTTATATTTTCGAAAGGGCAAAAACTGCACAAGATTGTAAACTTTGAGTAAAATTTGGCTCTACAAGAGACAAACAGAGATAAAATAAAAAATAAAATCTCTTTGATTATTTTATATTTATGATTACATTTGCAACTTAAACTAACGAAAACTGCAAGCAACGCTTACACTCTAATTTGACAATAATATATACCTTATTTATATATACATTATGAGAAAATCTACATTACTAACCTTTTTTACATTTCTAATGCTCGCACTACAGCCAATATTGGCATCCGATGGCATTGGAATAACATTTGTGAGAACCGGAACAGATGCTTCTAGCGTCTCAGTAACTATTTCCGATGAAAACGGCACCACTATAACCGGGGCTGCAGCAGTTCTTACGACATCACATAGTTTGAAGGCAACTTCGAATAATGTTACAGAGCAAATTTTATGCCCCGACATTAACGGCAATCAATCGCCGACAATAGAATTGACACTGACCATGAGTGGGTTACCATCAGATTTCACATTCAATAATGTAAATTTAGATATTCATGCCCTTAACGGAGGTAGTAATTACCAAGAATCGAACGATGGTGCAGTACGCCAGTTCAACGTACTTCTGGAACAAGGCGGTTCGTCTGACAACCTTTCAGAGTTCGGTACACTAAGCAACATTGACATTGCTGCCGGTGTAAACCCCGGAGGATACCGACACAAGGTATGGAGTATCAATGGAGAAGAGACTGTTGTAAGCAATGGTGTTATCGTGTTAAAACTTACCATAACCAAGGGAGAGACTAACAGTGGATGTTTCTTTGGATTATCGGAGATAACACTTAGCACAAACTCTACACCCGACCCGGAGCCAACACCAACACCAGACGAGAGCGGTTCAAAAATTTACAATATATCATGGAAAAACACCGGAGCAAACTACATGACCGAGGGCGCTAATAAATCGATTTCCGTAAGTAATTACGATGTAACCAAACGCCAGTTCTGGATGTTAATACCAACCGGAAAAGAGAACTGCTACTACATAAAAAATACAGCAACAGGCAACTACATTGGCAGTTGTAACAAAACACCTTCTTCGGCATCGCGTATAAATACGCAATCGACACCGGTAGAGTACTATATTGCCCCAACAGCAGCGACAAGTGGAGAAATTGCAGGATGCCACTATCTCAGTTCCACCGATTGCGGAAGTTACAGCAGTGAAAGTGCAGGTCCACGTGCACTCAACAAGGACGGAGCATCGGAATATGTTATCACATGGCAGGCTGGAACAAGCAGAGTTGGTTCATACTGGAAACTTATAGAGACAACAGACCTATATGAGTTTTATCCTTACGAGGCAAGCGACGCCATTGGCACAATTGGAACAAAATACAATATTGAAAGTAGAAACGGCTCCTACTTAACTGTTAACGAAGGAATATTGTCATTAACAGCCCCGGATTTATACAACGATAACCAAGAGTGGTATTTTGTAGGTACAAAAAACAACCCGGGATGGCAGATTGCATGGGTTGCCAGTCCCGCTGTAACGATTGGAGTTTCCAATGAAAGTTTTATAGCAAGTGAAAGCAATACCGGCAAATGGGCCATAAAAGCGAGCAAAGAGGAGAAAGGTTACTACTATTTCACAAGTAAAGAGGATGAAAATGTAATACTTACTATTGATGGTGAAAGCCTGTTCAAGTTCAACAAACTACGCAGTATTCACTTACGAGAACAACAAATTTACAACAACCCATGCGGTTTCTCAGGTGGCAATTACATAAAATCATTGACCGTTAAGGGAGAAGAAGTTTTAGACAGACTTTCATACAATGCAACATCGGCACCTGCCGGTTGGCATGTTATCTACAGCCTCGGCAAAGGATGTGTAGCCATTGGTAAAGAGTTTACAATAGAGATGACATTATCGTCTACTCCTGCCGACGACCTGCTTGTAAATGCCTATTTCGACTGGAACTGCGACGGAGTATTCGAGACCACACAACCTATTACATTAAATGGTACAGAGGGTACATGTACAGTAAATGTACCTACATGGGCAGCAGAAAAACAGAGTCGTATGAGAGTAAGAGTTAACCAAAGCGGTTTGGACCTTGCCGAAGATGACGTAGAAGGTTTTGTATACGACTTTAATATAAGCGTTGCACAACCACAGTCCATACGTACAGTTAAGGCTACTGTTAACGAATCAATTCGCGGAACAGTATCCCTGTCGGAAAAAACTAAGGAATATGCCTATGGTACTGAACTTACAGCAACTGCAACAGCGATAGGCAACAGCACATTCATTTGCTGGCGCGAAGGTAACAATGTTGTATCGACCGATGCTACATACAAATTCACAGTCGACCATAACATTGAACTTATTGCCTACTTCTCACCCAACACCGACGAGGATAGTTGGACCAACATCACACAGATACCTGCAAGTGAGGAAATTGCCATTGAGCAACACAACAACACATTGATTATTTCAGCAACCGGCAATGTAAAAAGTTTTGCATTATACACAACAAATGCTACTTTGGTTGCCAAGACAAGCAATTGCACTATGAATACAAGCAATTTGAACGAAGGTGTATATATAGCACGAATTGTAACCGACAACGGCTATAGAAACCTAAAAATATATATTAAAAAATAATCTATTTGTATAAACATAAAAATAAAAGATATGAATAACAACAAATTATTACTTTTTGGTTGTGGTCTGTTGGCTTCGGCAACAGTACAGGCACAGGAGGCTCAGAAACCGAATATTATATATATTATGTGCGACGACCTTGGTTATGCCGATGTAGGTTGTTATGGACAACAATATATAAGCACACCCAATCTCGACCGTATGGCAGCCGAGGGTATGCGCTTTACACAAGCGTATGCAGGAAGCCCTGTAAGTGCTCCATCACGCGCCACATTCATGACAGGACAACACACAGGGCATACACACGTAAGAGGCAACAAGGAGTATTGGCCCAATTCCGGTTCAGTAACTTATGGAAGCAATACAGATTATGCCCGTGTAGGACAAGAGCCATATTCAGCCGAGCATAAGATTATTCCCGAGATTATGAAGGACAACGGCTACACAACAGGTATGTTCGGTAAATGGGCGGGAGGTTATGAAGGTTCGCACAGTACCCCCGACAAGCGTGGTATAGACGAATATTACGGTTTTATATGCCAGTTCCAAGCACACCTTTACTACCCCAACTTTTTGAATGCGTATAGCCGCGATGCAGGCGACACAGAGGTACGTCGCGAAGTTATGGAGAACAACATATACCATCCAATGCATGGCGACAATTACAAGAATCGTAAAGACTATTCTGCCGACATCATTCACCAGAAAGCAATGGCATGGATAGATAAACAGACCGATAAAAAGCCATTCTTAGGTATATTTACCTACACATTGCCTCATGCCGAGTTGGCGCAGCCCGATGACTCGATATTCAAAGCATATCAAGGAACATTCTGCACAGAAAAAACATACGGTGGCGATGCAGGTTCACGCTACAACCCCACCGACTGTGGACACCAACAGTTTGCGGCAATGGTAACACGCCTCGACACATACGTAGGCGAGATTATTGAAAAGTTGAAAGAGAAAGGTTTCGATAAAAATACACTTGTACTCTTTACTAGCGACAATGGTCCGCACACCGAAGGAGGTGCAGACCCCGACTATTTTAATACAGAGAGATTGCTACGAGGAACAAAACGTTCAACTACAGAGGGCGGTATTAGAGTTCCATTCCTGGCATGGTGGCCCGGAGTGGTAGAGGCCGGAACTGTAAACGACCATCAATTGGCGTTCTACGATCTTATGCCCACATTCTGCGAGTTGGCAGGTATAGAGAATTATGTAGAAAAATATAGAAACCCCAACCTTGAGAACGATTACTTCGACGGCATCTCTTTTGCTCCCACACTCACAGGTAAGGGAGAGCAAGAAAAGCATGAGTTCCTCTATTGGGAGTTCCATGAGACCAACATGATGGCTTTGCGTATGGATAACTGGAAATTAGTGGTACAGAATGGAAATTGCAGCCTATACGACCTTGCAAACGACCTTCACGAAGACAATAATATAGCATCGCAGTATCCCGAAATAGTTGAAAAAATGAAAACCATATTGAAACGTGAACATACCAACAGTTCACTTTTCCAAGTAACACTACCAAACTAGCAACCAGATAAACTGAAGTTGTACATTAATAGAAAAAAGCGACTAATATTAGTCGCTTTTTTCTATTAATCTTAAAGAACCTCTTTAATGCCAGCAAGTTCAGATACTTCGTATGTTGGCTTAAAAGGTAAATTATCTATTCTTTTTCTATTGAAGAATATCTGATCCATACCAACGCCAGCAGCACCAGCAATGTCTGTATCGAACATATCCCCTATCATTATACTATTTGCAGGATTGGCGTCGGCACACTCCAATGCATAAAGAAACAATTCAGGACGTGGTTTGTTGACTCCAATATCTTCGGATAGAATAAGACGACTGAAATAGCCATCAATACCAATTGTACGCATTTTATGCGCTTGCAACTCTTTAAAACCGTTAGAGAGTATGAAAAGACGATATTTAGAATGCAGATACTCGAGCAATTCAATGGCTCCGGGTATAATCTTCTTTTTTGTCGGGATACGTCCCAAAGCCTCATGGCAGAAATGTTCCGCCAACTCAGCATCGTAAATACCTACACACTCCAAAGGATAACTGTAGCGTATTCTGTTAAGTTCCTTCTTTGTTATTTCTCCTTTACCATAGAGTTGCCACAACTCTTTATTACGCGGCTCGTAGAAAGCCATGAATTGCTCAAAAGAGTCGAAATAATTATCATAGGCTAACAAATTGTATGTCTCCATGAAAGCCTCGCGCGATGCAGCAGAGAAATCGTATAGAGTATCATCAAGGTCGAGAAATATATTACTATATTTATGCATCTTAGTTACAAAATATACAAAGAGGATGAACAGACCTCATCCTCTTCAATTTTATTTACCGGCAATTACTTTACCTGAATAACCAAATAGCGAGATACACTCCAAAAAGCAACCGGGTCGGTTATCTTTAATGTGTACATTTTATTTTCATCACGAACAAGATTATAACTCGATGCAGGATGTGAGGTAAGTAATTTTGCACTCTTTGCATATGTGTCGATGGAATTCAGTTCACGCATATCTGCCTTAGTGAAATAGCCCATATTGGCATTGGGTTCGCGCAACACCTCACCACCCGACAAAATCTTTTCTCCTTTCAACTCACGTTTTGTGCCTATGGCATACCACACAGAATTTAGTTCGCTCTCCTGCAATGAGATAACACGTTCGTTAACCTCTTTCACCTGCTTTAGTTCGGCTATTGTCTTATCGAGTTCCTCTATATGTATATTTTTTTCGGCAAGAGCGGTTTGCAATGTTGCCACTTCAAGACCTTTTTCGTTTAACTGTTTCTGCAGGTTCTCTATCATTACCTTAAGTTGCTTTGAACCGCTTTGACTCTTTTCCAATTGTTTCTGCAAAAGTTCTATTTGCTCTTTATTCTTTGCCAATGTTGAACTTATGAAAGCAATATCCTCGAGCAATCTATCCGATTTACTTTTTTCATAAGTCATATCAAGGTTTACACGACCCTGCGCCTCATTTATGGAACGAAACCCCTCTTCAATAATATTTATTGAGGTTATCATCTCATCGAGAGCAGTATCACGTTGACGTATTACGTTCTGCAAAGAATCGTTTTCATTCATCAACTGCGCACGCTTGGGACCATTTTCGCATGCTACCATCGCAAGTAACATAAAGAGATAAATTGTTTTCTTCATAATTTTAATCTTTTGTTGTTTAACTGTTGCATTTATATTATTCTGCACCGCCCACCAATATAACAAATTCCCCACGCGGTTCGTTCTTTGTAAAATGTGCTATCAATTCCGACAAAGTTCCACGCACACACTCTTCGTGCAGTTTCGATATTTCACGTACTGCTGCTGCCTGACGTTCACCACCAAATACTTCGGAGAGTTGTGTAAGTGTTTTAAGAACTCTGTATGGCGATTCATAGAATATAATTGTGCGATTCTCATCTTTCAAACTGTTAAGACGTGTTTGGCGTCCTTTCTTCTGCGGCAGAAAACCCTCAAATACAAATTTTTCACAAGGCAAAGCCGAACTGACAAGTGCCGGCACAAATGCTGTAGGTCCGGGCAGACATTGAACCTCGACATCGTTCTTAACACATTCGCGAACAAGCAGAAAGCCGGGGTCGGAAATAGCAGGTGTTCCGGCATCTGAAACCAATGCCACATGATGCTCACAGTTGCGTATGCGCTCCACAAGCGAACCTACCGTCTGATGCTCATTAAACTTGTGATGAGAAAACATGGGCACCTGTATATCGAAATGTTTAAGCAACTTGCCCGATGTACGTGTATCCTCGGCAAGCACAAAATCGGCCTCACGTAATATACGTATGGCTCGCATTGTAATATCCTCCAAATTACCAACCGGGGTTGGCACAACATATAGAATTCCCATAAAGTTAATTTTGTTGCGAACTTACATAAAAAAAATGTTTTTACGCCGGTTTTAAACAAATAAATCACACCCTTTGAGAGGGAAATAACAGAAACCGGATTAGTGACATCACAAATTGAATAAAATATTAATAATTTGTTCTGTTTTAGAATTGTAATTTAAAACACAATAACTAAATTCGCAGTCGATAGAAAATAGCAAACAATGGTTATGGCCTCTATAAAAACTATTACAAACAGCGGAAAGAACCGAAAATTTCCGTTTTACCTGAAGAACATTATAAAGAATCTTATTCCTAATGTTTGGTGCAGGATGCGCCTTAAGTGGATACTTTCATCATTAGACAAACGTCCCGACAGAGAGTACATCAAAGAGAGAGTGGATTACTATTGCAAACTTAATGAAGTGCGTGTACTAACTCCGGAGAACCCTATTATTAAGGATTTTAAACGTAAAGGACACAAATCGGTCTATTTCTTCGACACAAACGAGGTTATCCGATACTTCCCTCTTAACTATCGTTGGCGTTATCTTTTTGGGGACATACGCGAAGTTCAACCCGAACCTACATTTCTAAAAAGCCGACCACTGGGATGCGACAACAGCAATTCTGTACTATTGAAAATGAACAAAGTA
>CAZEKX010000087.1:0-7844 GCA_964512955.1 uncultured Bacteroidaceae bacterium | reverse complement strand
TTGATTTTGTACGCTTCGTTTTGATTTTCGCGGAAAATTCGATTTGCTGATTATAAATTATACGTTTACATAAAAATATTTTTCAATAAAATTCAAACAGCTTCTTAATTGAACCAATATATGATGACATTGTATTATGAAACGAATTTTTAGTTTAACAATTCTGTTTGTATGCATATCCATTGCATACTCCCAAGCGCAAAGAACTATAAGTAAAAATGAAATGGACTCTATCTCTTATAAAATGGATCGCCCCGATGCTCTGTTTATAAATGGAGAACACTATTTGATAGACCGTTCACCATTAAAGTATGTAGATAATGGTTTAGATTACACATATAGAGAGATATACAGGGAAGATAAAACACCAAAGATAATCGAGATAGATGGACCTTCGTTCGATGGTCGAGAAGGACGTTTCTTGGAGGATTACTATTCCTATTGGTTAATAAAAGACAATAAACTGTATCTCGATAGTCTCCGCTATATATATGTGTGTTGTGAAAAATACTCAGACCACAAGGTTCTTTGTGCTGAAATGGAGAAATTCACTGGCTGTAAGTTCGATGATTCCGGTAAAATGTTTGCTAGTTGGGTAACAGGTGAAATATATGCAAAAAGAGTAAATACCACCCCACGAAGTAATGACTACTATAAAGAGGAGAAAAATTTTGAAATATGGCTTTATGCACCTCTCACCAAATTGATATTTAAGAATGGCGTGCTTGTTGCTAGAGAGATTGTAACTACTGAATAGATTTTATATGAACCCAAAACGAATTATACTGTTGGTAGCCATAGCAGTGTTGTGTACGCTCTTAATTAATGCACAGCAACCATTAACTATGGAACGTGTTGTTAATGAGTACGCACTTAATTCACCCGCGGCAAAGCAGCAGACCCTGCAATATGAAAACCGTTTATTGGCTTACATAAATTACAAACGTAGTTTTTTGCCTGTATTCTCATTAAATTTGTCACCGTTGTCGTTTAACCGCAGTATTAAATCGTTGCAAGATGCCACCACCGGAAAATATTCTTATATTGAGGATTACACAAACAGTGCCACCGGGGGTGTTGGTATAAAACAAAGTATTGGTGTAACAGGAGGAACATTAAGCCTGGGTAGCAACATAAATATGTTGTCTGAATTCAAGGATGATATTACACGCTTTTCTACAAACATATTGAATGTGAGTTACAGCCAACAACTTTTCGGCGGTTACCGAAACTATAAGTTGCAAAAAAAAATAACCCATAACGAATACGAGAATGCAATAAGAGAGTACTGCGAGAACATTGCAAAGATACAACACAATGCAGTGCTGAAATTCTTGGAACTCTATTTGTTGAAGGTGAGACAGGACGCGGCACAGTATAATATAAGTGTTGCCGATACATTACTAAAGATTGGACGAATAAAATATGAAAACGGAGCATTGACCGAACAGCAGCAACAAATGCACTTGATGCAATAAATGAACAAAAAATTGTGGCGGCTCTTAACAGAGCATTCGAAAACAGAACAGTTATCCTTGTTGCTCACCGACTAAGTACAATACGCAATGCCGACCAGATTGTAGCATTGCATAATGGTAATATCGTTGAGGTGGGAAACCACAGAACATTAATGGAGAAAAAGGGGTATTACTACAATCTTGTGAACTCGCAAATACAATAGTAAAAATTATTTAGTGGAATAACCACATATAAAGTAGATATACGACTACTCCTACAATGGTGAGTGTGATACTTTTCGTGATAATGTGTATAAACTCTTTCATTTTATTTATGGGTTTAAAACAGAGGGATACCTACGTGTGGTATCCCTCTGTACAATTCGGCTTGTGCCGATAAAGGTTCTATATTTATTAGCCCTCTATGATTGCCTCCGAAGGACAAACACCTGCGCATGTACCGCAGTCAATGCACAAATCGGGGTTAATAGAATACTTCTCGCCTTCTGAAATTGCGCCCTGAGGGCACTCGTCGATGCAAGTACCGCATGCAACGCAGTCATCTGTAATTACGTAAGCCATAGTTGTAAGATTTAAATTTGTATTATCCGACGCGAAGATAGTGCTTTTTGGAAATACATCATCTTATTACGTCTTTTTTAACATAAATTTACAATTAAGGTCTTCGAATTATAAATTATCGTCTCTTATTGCAGTTTGAAGAGGGGCTTTTGTCGTTTTTGAGAAAAAATCATTGTTTTTGCAGGAAAGATGCTACAAAAAGTCTTCTAATCCTATTATTTTGTCTTGTTAAACCGAAATATTGATATCTTTTCTTAGTATTTATAAATAAAAGAGTTATTTTTGCGGAAAATTCCCTTAATTTTGACATATAAAATTGAAGATTATGAGCGATAGATTATTTATTTTTGATACAACGCTTCGCGACGGTGAACAGGTGCCCGGTTGCCAGTTAAATACAGTTGAAAAAATTCAAGTGGCAAAACAACTGGAACTATTGGGCGTGGATTGCATCGAAGCGGGCTTTCCAATATCCAGCCCGGGAGATTTTAATTCTGTCATAGAAATTTCTAAGGCTGTTACTTGGCCAACTATCTGTGCATTGACTCGTGCTGTGGAAAAGGATATCGATGTGGCTGCCGATGCTCTTAAATTTGCAAAACATAAACGTATTCACACCGGTGTTGGAACGTCGGACTATCATATAAATTATAAGTTCCGTTCTACACGTGAAAAAATAATAGAGACTGCGGTTTCTGCCGTGAAGTATGCAAAACGCTATGTAGAGGATGTGGAGTTCTATGCCGAGGATGCCGGACGTACCGACAATGAATATTTGGCGCGTGTGGTTGAGGCTGTAATAAAGGCTGGTGCAACGGTTGTGAATATCCCCGATACCACAGGTTACTGTTTGCCAAGTGAGTATGGCGAAAAAATTAAATACCTTATGGAGCATGTCGACGGTATTGACAAGGCCATAATTTCTACTCATTGCCATAACGATTTGGGCATGGCTACAGCAAATACGCTTGCCGGAGTTATAAATGGTGCACGTCAGGTTGAGGTTACCATTAACGGTATTGGTGAAAGAGCAGGAAACACTTCGCTCGAGGAAATCGTAATGATTACCAAGTGCCATCCAACACTCAATATCGATACAAATATAAATACGCAGAAAATTTATCCCACAAGTCGCATGATTTCCAGCCTTATGAACATGCCGGTACAGCCAAACAAGGCTATCGTAGGTAGGAATGCTTTTGCACACTCTTCCGGAATACATCAGGATGGCGTGTTAAAGGATGTCAGCACATACGAGATTATGAATCCGAAGGATGTGGGTATTGACGATAATTCAATTGTACTTACAGCACGTAGCGGACGTGCCGCGCTCAAATATCGTCTCTCTGTTCTTGGTGTAACATTGGAGGATGATAAACTGAACGAGGTTTACCAGGACTTCTTGCGTCTTGCCGACAAGAAAAAGGAGATACACGACGACGATATTCTTGTTCTGGCAGGTGCCGAGCGTAGTAGCAACAAGGGTATAAAACTCGACTATCTGCAGGTTACAACAGGTTTGAATATACGTTCTGTTGCAAGTATTGGTTTACGTATTGCAGGAGAACTCTTTGAGAGCGCCGCAACAGGTAACGGTCCCGTAGATGCTGCGATAAATGCACTCAAAAATATTATCCGTCGCGAAATGGTGTTGCGTGAGTTTACTATACAGGCTATAAGCAAAGGTAGCGACGACATGGGTAAGGTACATATGCAGGTGGAGCATAATAATCATGTATATTATGGTTTTGGTGCTAATACCGACATTGTGAGTGCATCGGTTGAGGCTTATATCGACTGTATAAATAAGTTTCAGGACTAAAACGTTTCAGTTGCAGGAATATGAATACTCTTTTCGATAAAATATGGGATGCACACATTGTACAAAAGGTAGACGATGGTCCCACGCAACTTTATATAGACAGGCTCTATTGCCACGAGGTAACTTCGCCACAGGCTTTTGATGAATTGCGTAGCAGGGGTATAGGTTGTCTGCGTCCCGAAAAGATATATTGCATGCCCGACCATAATATCCCCACATTGGAACAAGAAAAACCAATAAAGGATGCTGTTTCGCGTAAACAGGTCGATGCACTCATGAATAATGCCGAACAATTTGGGTTGAGTATGTTTGGAATAAAACATCCCAAGAATGGTATAATACATGTTGTCGGTCCAGAACTAGGTCTTACTCTGCCGGGTATGACCATTGTCTGTGGCGACTCACATACCTCAACCCATGGTGCTATGGGTGCTGTTGCATTTGGTATTGGAACAAGTGAGGTTGGTATGGTAATGGCATCGCAGTGTATTCTGCAGCAGAAACCCAAGGCTATGCGCATAAGTGTAGAAGGAACATTGGGTAAAGGGGTTACTGCAAAGGATGTTGCACTGTATATTATGTCGAAAATGACAACAAGTGGTGCAACAGGTTATTTTGTTGAATATGCCGGCAGTGCAGTGCGTGCCATGAGCATGGAGAGTCGTCTTACGCTCTGTAATCTTTCCATTGAGATGGGAGCACGTGGTGGTATGGTTGCACCCGACGAGGTTACATTCGAATATATTAAAGGGCGTGAGTATGCACCCAAGGGTGCCGATTGGGATAAGGCTGTTGCATATTGGAGAACTCTTTATAGTGGTGAGGATGCCCAATTTGACAAAGAATTTACATTCAGAGCCGAGGATATTGAACCGCGAATCACCTATGGTACAAATCCCGGTATGGGCATAGGTGTTACAGAATCTGTTCCTGCCATAGAGAGTATTGACGATGCAGGGAGAGTTTCGTACATTAAATCATTGGAGTATATGGGGTTCTGTGCTGGTGAGAAACTTTTAGGACATCCTATCGATTATGTGTTTATAGGTTCGTGTACCAACGGTCGTATAGAGGATTTTCGTGCATTTGCGCAAATTGTGAAAGGTCGCAAGAGGGCCGACAACGTAACAGCGTGGATTGTTCCCGGTTCATGGAGTGTACAACGACAAATAGTAGCAGAGGGTATCGATAAAATACTGGAAGAGGCCGGGTTCGAGTTAAGACAACCCGGTTGCTCGGCTTGTTTGGCAATGAACGACGATAAGGTTCCTGCTGGAAAGTATTGTGTGTCGACAAGTAATCGCAACTTCGAAGGCAGGCAGGGACCCGGTGCACGTACAATCCTTGCAAGTCCCTATGTGGCTGCTGCCGCTGCTATAACCGGTTGTATAACAGACCCACGTGAGTTGCTATAATAAAAAAGGATGATGATGAAAAAAGAAAAATTCGATATAATAACAGATAGTTGTATTCCATTACCATTGGAGAATATTGACACCGACCAAATAGTGCCGGCGCGTTTCTTGAAAGCAACAACACGCGAAGGATTTGGAGATAATCTGTTCCGCGACTGGCGTTTCGATAAAGAGGGAAACAAAATAGAGAGTTTTGTAATGAATAATCCTGCATATAGCGGACGTATATTGGTCGCGGGTAAGAACTTTGGTTGTGGGTCGAGTCGTGAGCATGCAGCGTGGGCTATTGCCGACTATGGTTTTCGTGTGGTTGTCTCAAGTTTCTTTGCCGATATTCACAAGAACAATGAACTCAACAACTTTGTGTTGCCGGTGGTGGTGAGTGAACAGTTTCTTAAGGAGTTGTTCAGTAGTATAGATAAAGACCACAACACACAGGTAACAGTGAATTTGCCGGAGCAGACAATTACAAACAATGCAACAGGTAAAAGCGAATATTTTGAGATTAATGCATACAAGAAGCATTGTCTTATGAATGGACTCGACGATATCGATTTCTTGTTGAGTAATAAAGATAAAATCGAACAGTGGGAAGCGCAAAACAACTAAAAAATAAATAGTAGAATATCATGAATTTCAATATAGCAGTCTTGCCAGGTGATGGCATAGGTCCCGAAATAATTGCCGAGGCTTTAGAGGTTACAAAAGCGGTATGTCGCAAGTTTGGACACACAATGAAATATGAAACCGGGTTAGTGGGCGCATGTGCAATAGATGCAACAGGTAATCCCTATCCCGACCAGACTCACGAACTATGTATGAGAAGCGATGCGGTGTTGTTTGGTGCTGTAGGCGACCTGCGTTTCGACAATAACCCTTCGGCAAAGGTTCGTCCCGAACAGGGGTTGCTTGCTATGCGCAAAAAATTGGGCTTGTATGCAAACCTGCGTCCTGTAACAACTTTCGAGGCTCTAATACATAAATCTCCGTTGCGTACCGACATTGTACAGGGTGCCGACTTTATGTGTATACGAGAACTTACAGGCGGACTATATTTCGGTCGTCCGCAAGGACGTAGTGAAGACGGCAATGTGGCATACGACACTTGCGTCTATTCACGCGAAGAGATTGTGCGCATAGTGAAACTTGCATACGAATATGCCATGAAACGTCGCAAAAAGGTTACTGTAATAGATAAAGCCAATGTGCTTGCTACATCGCGTTTGTGGCGTGAAGTTGCTAAAGAGATATCTGTAGAGTATCCCGATGTTGAGACTGAATTTATGTTTGTGGATAATGCCGCAATGCGTCTTATTCAGTGGCCTACATCTTTCGATGTTATGGTAACAGAGAATATGTTCGGTGATATACTCACCGACGAAGGCTCTGTGATTACAGGTTCTTTGGGCTTGTTGCCTTCAGCATCTATAGGCGTACATACCTCTTTGTTTGAACCTATACATGGTTCATGGCCGCAGGCTGCAGGGCAAAACATAGCAAATCCTCTTGCTACAATATTGTCGGCTGCAATGATGTTTGAATATGCCTTTGGTTTAATGGCAGAGGGTAAGTTAATTCGTGAGGCTGTAAATGCATCGTTAGAGGCAAATGTAAGAACAGCCGATATACAAGTCGAAGGTGTTGCTCCCTACGGAACAAAAGAGGTAGGAGAGTGGATAGTAAATTATATAAACTCCAAACAGTAATAAAAGAGGGCGTTGCAAGGTGAAAAGGTTGTTGTTACTTGTATCACTGGTGTTGTTGCCGGCATTGTCGGCAACCATGTCTATATGGGCACAAAAGAGTAACAAGGAGCAATTTGTGCTTGTTATCGACCCTGGACATGGCGGCGTAGACCCGGGGGCTATAGGACCCAAAGGAACCAAGGAGAAAGTGATAAATCTTAATGTCTCAAGGTTGCTTGGCGATATGATAAATGACAAGTATCCCGAGGTGAAAATAATCTATACACGTAATAAAAAAGATGTAAAGGTGCCTCTTGTTACTCGTGCAAAAATAGCCAATGACGCAAATGCCAATCTCTTTATATCGATACATACAAATGCTGCCAAGAATCGTAAAGCACGTGGTTGCGAGACATTTACTTTGGGTTCTGGTAGCAGTGCCGAAGCAAAGGCGGCTGCTATGTATGAGAACGAGGTGATTCTGCTTGAGGAGAACTTCGAACAGGTGTACAAAGGTTTCGACCCACGTTCCAGTGAGAGTTATATAATATTTGAACTTATACGTGGGCACGACATGGAAAAGAGTATTTCATGTGCAGAGCATATACAAAAGTGTATGGTGAAGCGTAGCGAATTACTAAATCGTGGCGTTTCATCGGCAGGTTTTCTTGTATTACACAGAACTGTTATGCCAAGTATACTCGTGGAATTAGGTTTTATCTCGAATCCCACCGAAGAGAAATATTTGGCATCAAAAAACGGGCAAAAAGAGTTGGCGCGAGGAATCTTTGAGGGCTTTTCAAATTACTATGAGGCGTATAAAAGAACGAAATTGTCGGCACAGTCTGCAGCGATAGAGGAGGGTGTAGGTACCAAAGCCGAC
>CAZEKX010000086.1:0-7928 GCA_964512955.1 uncultured Bacteroidaceae bacterium | reverse complement strand
ATTCGTCGACTACCTCCTCGCGTGTCATACTTTCAAAGGCCTCATCATCTACCACCAAAACACCTTTCGATGATGTTCCACGCACAAAATCTATGAGTGTTGCCGTTCTGTTTATCGCACGTTGTTGGTCAATAAACTGTTCCACAAAATTACCTAATTTTCCCTGAACAAGCGGATAAAGATGCAAGACGTAATTGTGTTCACCATGCCAATAGGGGCTACGTCCCTCTTTTAACACATGACCATAAGGCGACATATATCGGTAGTACCAATAACGTTCTGTAGCATAATAATATTCTATGGTTAGGATATCATCATCTTCTACACCGTTGGCTGCAGCCTCTTCACGACGTTTTACGTTCTCGGCATCCAATGCTTTACGACTCTCTTCGTTATAGGGCAGATATCCCCAAGTACCATTCATGTTATCGTTCCAATAGTAGGCATCACGCGACTCCAGACGCCAGCCTAATATCACACGACATAAATCGTTGCGCGAAGGAGTATAAAAAGATAATAAACGCGATTCATCACCTTGTACGCCTCGGTTTGCCACATAAGTGTATGTAGTTGCACCACCATATATCTGTTTTATAAGTTCTTTATCGTGTGGGGTACGACCAAAATGTGCCAGAACCTCTTCGAGAGGGATATCGAACAACTCCCCGATACATGTTACATCCCACATACGTACATCCTCCAGATTTGTATTAAAGAAGAGACGTGAAGGATTAACCTCATAGACCCAAACATCCTGTTTATTACGCGAAGGATTCACGCCAAATTCAATACGTTGTGCTGTCATGCCACCATTCAGCAACATGCGCATAGAGGCAGAGTCCACCTCTTCCAACTCATTTATATCATGGACATACTCAATGGCAATAGACATCATTTCACCTATTTTACTTTCACTTTGGTCGCGTACCACGCACACCGGACGCATAAGATTTTGCCTCAATTGTCCATCGACATTGTTGAGAATAGGTGCAATCATATTATTCTTCAACGGAACCTTTCCATTCTTTTTTATAAGTTCACCTTCGGTCATATAGTTGTTTGTATCGGGGTCTCTTACATAATCGCCCCACTGATCACCGTAACTATACATGAGGCTTCGTCGCAGTTTGCGACGAGCCTCATCCAAGGCGTTCCAGCATGTAGCACACTCATCCAAAAAGTCTATTGCCATGCCACACTCCCCTATTGCAAGTTGCTCTTTTTTTTCTATGGGAGTTGCTTTCACTTTTCTATCCAAAAATTTATTCATACGTTAATAAATTTACTTATAGACCATTATTTCTTCAAAAAAAGAGAATCAGTTCATCTTTTTTCTGCGCATACGTAATACAGCATTGAGATTTTCTTTGCTCTTGGAAATTCTTTTTCTAAGGTTGTTTATATCGTTTCGATAAATATCACGGTTCATTCCATTGAACATATCACCCGATAGCACTTCATCTGTTGAAATATTACCATTCATGACACGTCCTCTTACACGACCAATAGCATCGTCTTGCTCGTTAAGGAAATACATTCTCTCTTTTATTATATCGAGAGGACCTTGCAAATACGATTTTATATCTTTGACACGTGTATTGCGTACTTGTCCGCTACGAGGGTAATCCTCGGTACTCTCTGCTGTAATAACAGAACGACGATGAAATGGAGTATCTTTACGACGATTCACATTGCGCAGTTCCACATCACCCATAACCGACTGTGTTTTTCCTGTACGCACATAGTTAATATATTCGTTTACACTTGGAAATACTCTGCAAAATTGGGAATATGGTATACCAAAATTGGCACGAAAATCGCGACGTGCCTTCATAAAACGTTTATCGAAATCGGGGGCATTTTCATTTTTAGTAAGTACATCGGCCATGTAACAAGCATCCTCATAATCGGCAATCTCATTGTCATAAGCAAAATCCCTGGCATCTCTTCCACGTGAAAAGTTTTCATACTCTTGTACCATCTGTTGCATAGGCACCACAAGTTCACCTTCGAGATTAGGATTATGCAATGCACGTTTATTTAAATAGAGAACACCGTTACGCGCATCATACCTACACAACCTACTACCCATATTTTCGAACTTGACAGGAATATTACGCAGTTCGGGATAAAGAGTAAAGAACCTGCTATCATTAATAATGTAATCGAGTCGGGCAAACTTATCGACAGGAGTAACCCTCTCGTATATTGCCTCCATCATTTCATTATCGAGAATAGTGCGTTCCTGTGGTGGTTTACTCATTATCTGTTTGTAGGTAGGATATAAAATATCGTCCGATGCTTTAAGTGATATACCAATATAATCATTTAACTCTATTCTATCATTTATCTCTAAACGCCATTCACCATCGGCACCCATTTCCCAACCGGTAACTGCTTTTATAAGACGAGCCGGTTGATTATTCATATACATATCCTTTGCTCTTTCGAGATTGGTACGCATCTCCGACTTCTTACCAATATTTTTTTCTAAATTATCTATACCTTTTACACCTACAAAGCGATAATGGGGTGTCTTTCGTATTCTGCCTTTTTCTTCCTCGGGCAAATCATTCCATGCCTTACGTATATCCACATGTGCTTTTCTTCGTGCACGGAAAGGCTCATCGATATAACTCATTGTAGGGTCATTATCGTAGAGTTTAACCTCGTTATCATAATATTTTTCGTCATTGGTATAATCATCGTTATCGTAACGTGAATCCTTGAAATCCCGAAAGACATTCTTACGTTCCCATTCGGGTGTTCTATTCATCTTCATTGCTTTACGATGCAAATCCACTAAATCCTTAAGTTCACTCTGAGATATAGAACTGTTATAGCGATAGACGTCGATGTTACGGAGCATATTCTTCACAAAATCCTTAAAACGACGCAACAAAGAACGCTGTTCGTAGTTAGTAGGCGGATACTCGGTAAGGTCGGCTATATATTCATCCACAAGAGTATGTAACGAAGAGTTTTTGTATGTTTCTGCCTTTGCGTGTATACCCTGTTTAACATGGGGAGTTGCTCTGCGATATACATCTTCGAGAAAACGCTCATAGTACACGCCAAAAACACGTCCAAAGCCATAATGTCCGACGACCTCATGAAAGACTGTCCTTTCCACGTCGTATTTATCGAGAATATTTGGCAAATTCACCACAACTTTTCTTTTACCGACATCGTACCAACCACGCGATTTCAGCATATTCCTATATTCAGGATTACCCGCATAAGGAATTTGACGTTCATCTTCTATAAAGTGCACATCCACACCATACTCCTTCGCCACCTCCTTAGCATATTCAGCAAATGCCTTAAGTTTTTCGGGGGTATTCTTGTAGCCATACAAATTCCATTTATATCGTTTTTTCCACTTTTGCGGATGCAGACCGTAATCATCACGTTTTATCCCAAGTCCCTCTGTAATATCAGCAACCTCGTCATATTCAAGGATTGCCGATTCACTATCCATTATACCATTTTCGTAATTATAACGTTCCATCTCCAATATCTCTTTATTGCTCATACCGGAGTACATTCTGTCGTTCTCGCCAAGAGTTGGAACAAACGATTTTTCTTTTGGACGTTTACCGTTAAGCACATCTATTTGTTCTCTCATAAGACTTTCGTATTTATTGAGAGCGGCATTTATATTTTTAGAGATACGATAAGGTGACTTTTCACTGTTAGATGCCAAAGTTCCGGGATAGAGATTAAACTCCTCCTCTACAGCACGACGCATTCCCAAAAGCATTTCACCCAACTCACTCTTCCCATAACCTGTACGTTGCAGAATTTCTTTGAGCATAACATTTTCCTTTTTTGTCAAAGGCTCTTTTTTTGCCTTTTTGTACATTGCGTCGGAGACGACATCGGTGCTTATTCCATTCTCTTTAGCATATTTTCCCGCCTGTCTGAAGAAATCCTGAGTATTATAATTTCGTTGCAAAATCTCTTCGTATGTCGCAAGCCTGTTACGACGTAATGCACCGGTTTTCATTAACATGAAACCCTCAATAGAACTTTTGCTCTCCAACTCCATAGTCTCAATTTTTCCACCGGTAATATCGTAAAGAGTGGCCCTAGCCTTTCCATCGGGTAACTCTTCCAATGTATAATCGACGGCAACAGGAGGGGTTGATGTAACCTTTCCGTTTACGATGTATAGCAGTTTAGAACGTGCCGATGCCGACAGTTCCGGGTCGGACATTACTCTTATATAGTCATCTTTAACATCTATACCTTCGGCAGATAGTCCCTTGGATGACACATTCAAAGCCTTTTCCAATTTAGATATAAAGGTTTCGGGTTCCACACCCGCATCGGCTATCTCCTCTTTCTCTGCCGGTGTAAATCGCAACTCCTCTTTTAAACGTCCTACCGAGTTCAAAGCACTTTTTCCACGTACCGGACGCCAATGAAACATGCGCATGGATGCTAATGTAGCCATGCTCTCAGCAAAATCGTGTACAAGGTCTATCGGTTCCACCTCTATACCCATGCTCAATTTCTCTGCCTCTGTTGCCGCAGTAAAAACAGCCGATTCGGCACTTAGTACACCTGCCGATGCCGCAGCCTTCTTAAACCCGGTAAGCGCGCGTGCCTGTTCTCTTAGCGGAGTACCTACCACACCAAGAGCCACACCTGTACCAAATCCCTTACCAAAGGAGCCTGCCGCCTTACCAATATTTACCGATTCGTCGTGCAAAATATCATCAGCAACACTGTTAGCCGCATCATACGTACCCAATGTAAGTCCCTGAACAGTCGAAGTCTGTGCAATTTTTGCTTTTAGGCTGTTGGTTATCATCTTTTTTGCCATAGCATCGGCACTTGCAGCAGTAATACCATTCTCTGCACCCTTGGCAAGAATATTCTTTGCAATACGTTTTTGAGCAAGTGATGTTGCACCTTTTGTTATTTTTCCGGCACCGGCACCTATTGTATAAAACATAGATGCATCGAGCAATAGAGAACCTACTCCTACGGCAAAGTTTTCCAAACGGTTGCCGCCATAATTTGCCATACCTGCATCATTAAAATATTGCATGCTATTCTTGTCGGAGTAGGCTTTTTGCCCCAAAGCACCCATCTTTCCGACAAGTGAATTATCCATCACACCACGAAAAAGATATTCTGCCGAACTGCGCGGTGTTGAATCATCGACATACTTTTCGACCATTCTGTTATAAATATTCGGTTTAAGAACAGTATCACGATAAGCATCCGGGTCGAGACCTGCATATCGGGCGTATGCTCCCGAAATATCATCCAGTTCCTTACCATCAATACTGTCCATGGTACTTTTCATTATTTTTTCGGGGTCGGTGGTTCTTTGTATATCAGCCAATGCCACATGGTGATTTGCTCCCGGGACACTGATAAAATCATTGTATTCCTTACGTCCTTTTTCATTCGCAGCATTGCGTTGAGCCTCAAATTCAGGATACACTTTTTTATTATAGAAATCATTCACAGCATCATCGACCGCATTCTTGGACATTACAAATTGTCGACGACGACGCATCTCTGTATCTTGCGGAACAAGATAATCGCGCATCTGGCTACGATAAAACTCTTCGCGTTGCGGTTTGTTTCCAAGCGCATCAATAAACTGCTGCGACTGTTTCATTGAGTTCGAAACACTCTGCATATTCCGTTGTATATCGGAAAGATCGGGTTGCCCCATAGTATCCTCATACTCATATCCGTTCTGTTCATTGGCAAAAGAAGATTCTCCTTGCCACTCTTTTCTCTTTTTCGAATTTTCGTAATTCTGTAACATATTTGTAAAATTTAATAGATTATCTCTTTATTTTTTTGTTTGAATACCATTTGGGAAGAATCATTTTATCTCTCCTCCATTTCTCCACAACTTTCATGCTGTTGTTGATTGAAATACCGGCATCTTTTCCTTTTACATTGAAGGAAGATATTGGTTGTAAGAGAGTTGCCTTTGGCAAGGCTTTGTTTGTTGCAGCATTCTGCGCAGTTGTGGCAGTATTTGATTGCTTAGGTGGTGTAAATATCTTTTTTCGCGCAATTGCCCCTTCATAATCCCTTTGTGCCATGTGCAGTTTATCGTTCAATTGCAAAAAGGTATTATTGTATTTTTCTGTAGCATCAGTAGGTAACGACATACGACTACCTTTTCGACGAGCGATAAGATTTACAAGACCCGACGCCAAATCACTTATCAAAGCCCTGTTTCGTACTCTGTTTATCAGATGTAAATCTCTTTTTATATTATCTATGGTATACCTATGCAACTCCTGCTCTTCATTGTTAGGCAATGTAGAATTACCCCCAATCCCATACAGGGTATTGCTCCTTTTTCTCTCCATAAGCCTCACCGTCTTGTATATTATCACTCTTTTGTTTACCCCAATTCATACCCACCAGAGCATTCTTCACCAACTGCGCACCACTCATCAAACTATTTCCGGCACGCTGTTCCTCGTCTTGTAACATTGCAAGTTCCCTGTTACGAAAAGCATTCTTGTTTTGCATGTGCTGTGCATAGACATTTTCACGACGGGCATCACTCTGAGCAACCATATTACCCATTAAATTCTCCATAGAGCGTAATCCCTGTTCATTTCTTGCATGCGATAATTCAGGGGTAACACCATTCACACGTGCATAGGCTCTGTTTTGAGCATTTTGTCTACGCAGTGTATTTTCAACACGTTTCAATGCAGCCTTCGCCATGCTGCTTTCAAGATAGTTACCGTAATAATTACGTCTGAACCAAGCCGACTCCTCGGCTTTTGCATCGGCAAGCAGACGTTTCTGCTTACGTGCCGCCGAGGCTGAGTCGAATAACCCTTTAACACCGGAATAGAGACCTAAAGCACCGGTTAATCCATTTAATAAATTTGTTTTAAGCATAGTTTATTTTTTTGTGCAAAAGAAAGCACAAAGCCATGCGACGAGGTTGCAGAATTATCATAACAGCAGTTCATAAAAATATCAATATAACAACCCGAATATTATTCAGTAGAGTTAACTTCGCATTCTAAAAAAATACAGAGATGACAACAGAAAAGAAGAGCGAAAAAATTACAATCGAAGATGTACAGAAAGAGACACTCACCCTCTTTCGACGTCTTATAAGACGATTAGAAAAACTTACTCACAATTGCGAAGACCCATCGACCATTAACCAAGTCCTAAAGACCATGGCCGATTTTCTTGTAAAACTAAACAAAGAGAAAGAAAACAGCGATGACAATCTCGACCTGCTTTTGCGACAAACTCTGAAAGGAGTTGGCGAATAATGAATAATTCACTATCTTCGCAACCAAAGAGAATAAAAAGATGGCTATAATAAAAGAGGTGCGAGGGTTTACACCAAAAATAGGAGAGAATTGTTATTTGGCTGAAACTGCAGCCATAATAGGAGATGTTACAATGGGTAATGACTGTTCTATTTGGTTTGGAACAGTATTACGAGGCGATGTAAACAGCATTACCATAGGAAACAAAGTAAACATACAGGATGGTGCTGTTGTACACACCCTGTATCAACGTTCAAAAACAATTATAGGTAATAATGTATCTATAGGCCATAATGCAACTATTCACGGAGCCACAATTGAGGATAACTGCCTCATTGGAATGGGAGCCACAATACTCGACAACGCAGTTGTAGAGAGCGGTGCCATTGTTGCAGCAAACGCACTAGTAACATCGGGAATGCGTGTAGAAAGCGGTTGTATTTATGCAGGAGTACCTGCAAAAAAGATAAAAGAGGTGAGCCCCGAACAACAAAAAGAGATTGTAGAGCGCATAGCCAACGATTACGTAATGTATGCATCGTGGTATAAATAGAGACTAACCGACAAACAGTTTCCCCTGCCATGTATCCCGTTCACGCATACGACGTTTTACCATCTCCACAAGTTCATAGTTCTTTA
>CAZEKX010000085.1:0-7944 GCA_964512955.1 uncultured Bacteroidaceae bacterium | reverse complement strand
CTTTCAAAGCCGAGAGTCAAAGTAACGGGATAGTAACGAAACTTTGTCATTTCTTAACTTTTCATTGGCATTTAATGGCTCTGCAACATCTTGGCAAACACTGTTAAATCGCTAACAGACAACATTCTTTCCCCATTTTGCACTCATTTTCGTTTCTTTTATATTATCTTTGCAACTTAATTATAACAATATATAATATATTGGGGGAAAAATGGGATTTCCGTTTGTTTACAAATAAAACAACAATACAAGAATTATGTCAAGCAGTGAGAAAGAAATTTTAAATGAGTTAAATAACGAAATATTAGATGAAATAATGGAAAATAAAGAGGACAAACCAAGTTTTTCGGTTTTTGCAGACATAGATAAAGATAACGAAATACTGAGCCAAAACAGGATGGAAGATGATACAACAGATTCTCTGCCCATCTTACCTTTGCGCAATATGTTTCTGTTCCCACTAAGCATACTTACCGTATCGGTGGGCAGAGAGTCGTCGTTACGTCTCATTCAAAAGGTTACAAAGTCAAAGGGGTTGATGGGTGTTTTCTGTCAGCGTGAACCGGACATTGACAGTCCGCGTTTTAAGGACTTATATAAAATGGGTACTTTGGCAAAGGTTCTGCGTGTATTTGAGATGCCCGACCAATCGACAACCGTTGTATTGCAAGGTATTCAAAGAATAGAACTATTGGATATTGTTAAAATTCGTCCGTTCCTTGTAGGAAATGTAACTCCAAGAAACGACTTTGCTCCGGAGCCCCATTCCGATAAAGAGGATGAGTTCGAACAGTTGTCTAAGGATTGTCGCGAAAGTGCAATAAGACTCTACAAGATTTTAGAGCAGCCTCATTCCGAGACATCATTTGCCATAAACAACATTAACAATCCTATAACACTCACCAACTTTCTTGCATCGAACTTAAAGACCGAAACATCGGAGAAACATATATTATTAAGTACCGACAGCATACTCGATCGTTGCTATCACGTGATGAGCATAATAAACCGTGAATTGCAATTCGCCGCAATAATGCAGAAGATACGCAATAAAACACATCAGGAACTCGACCAGCAACAACGTGAATACTTCTTGCAACAACAATTAAAGAATATTCAGGAAGAGTTGGGTGGCAACGTACAAGACCAGGATGTGAACGAGATGCGTAAAAAAGCATCCGAAAAGAGATGGAACGACACTGTAAAAGAGGCTTTCGAAAAAGAGTTGTCTAAGTTGGAGCGTATAAACCCGCAAACTCCCGACTACCACGTACAGTTAAACTACCTGCAAGTGATGTTGAGTCTTCCTTGGGGTGAGTGTACACAAGATAACTTGGATATAAAGAATGCAAGAGTAGTTCTCGACCGCGACCACTACGGACTCGACAAGGTGAAAGAGCGTATTCTGGAGCATCTCGCAGTTATAAAGATGCGTGGCGACTTAAAGGCGCCCATAATATGCCTTTACGGTCCTCCGGGTGTAGGTAAGACATCGCTTGGCAAGTCTATCGCCGAAGCACTGAAGCGTAAGTATGTTCGCATGTCATTAGGAGGCATACACGACGAGTCGGAGATTCGTGGTCATCGCAAAACATATGTAGGTGCCATGCCTGGACGTGTTCTCAAAAACATCATCAAGGCAGGTTCCGACAACCCCGTATTCATACTCGACGAGATAGATAAAGTGGGACATAACTCCATGCATGGCGACCCATCGTCGGCACTGCTCGAAGTGCTCGACCCGGAGCAGAACAATGCCTTCCACGACAATTTCCTCGACATCGATTACGACCTTTCAAAGGTTATGTTCATTGCTACAGCAAACGACCTTGCCGGAATACCGTCGCCCCTACTCGACCGCATGGAACTCATAGAGGTTAGCGGATACCTTACCGAAGAAAAGATAGAGATAGGACGTCGTCATCTTGTACCAAAAGAGATGGAAGCAAACGGTATTGCCAACGAAAAAATAACCATACGCAAGAACACAATAGAAAAAATCATAGAGGACTACACACGCGAGTCGGGTGTTCGTATGCTCGAGAAGAAAATAGGCAAGATAATGCGTCGTCTTGCTTGTCAAAAGGCAACAAATGGAGAGTTCTCAATAACAACCGTTAAGCCCGAGGACCTGAAAGAGTTGTTGGGTCCCAAAGAGTTCTCTCGCGATAAATACCAAGGGAACGACTATGCCGGTGTTGTTGTAGGTCTTGCATGGACCGCTGTAGGTGGAGAGATTCTCTTCATAGAGACAAGCCTTAGCCGAGGCAAAGAAGAGAAACTTACCCTTACCGGTAACCTTGGCGATGTAATGAAAGAGTCGGCAATGCTTGCATTGGAATATATAAAGGCACATGCCGACAGCATAGGTATTCCAAGCGAAGTATTCCAAAACTGGAACGTACATATTCACGTTCCCGAAGGTGCAATACCCAAAGATGGTCCTTCGGCAGGTATCACAATGGTTACAGCCCTTGTTTCGGCATTCACACAGCGCAAAGTAAAGCCTCATCTTGCAATGACAGGCGAAATAACGCTCCGTGGCAAAGTATTGCCTGTTGGTGGCATAAAAGAGAAGATTCTTGCTGCAAAACGAGCAGGGATAAAAGAGATTATTCTATGCGAAGAGAATCGTCGCGACATCGAGGTCATTCCCGAAAAATATCTTAACGGTTTGACATTCCATTACGTTACCGACATAAAAGATGTTTTGGACAACGCCTTGTTGAGCGAGAAAGTAAAGAACCCCATAAATCTATAAAAATAGAATTGTGAATTTCAATCTTCTACATACAGACAGCAACAGCAATGCACGTGCCGGTATACTGCATACCGCACATGGCGACATTGAAACCCCCATTTTCATGCCGGTTGGAACAGTGGGTTCCGTAAAAGCAGTGCAGATACCGGAACTGACAACCGATATTAAGGCACAGATAATTCTGGGAAACACATACCATCTTTATCTGCGTCCCGGTTTAGATGTATTGGAACAAGCGGGCGGACTGCATAAGTTCAACAGTTGGAATCGTCCGATACTCACCGACAGCGGAGGATTTCAGGTCTTTTCATTGAAAGATATACGCAAGATGAGCGAAGAGGGAGTGGAGTTTCGTTCCCACATAGATGGTTCAAAACACTTCTTCTCTCCCGAGCGAGTAATGGATATAGAACGTAGCATTGGAGCCGATATAATAATGGCATTCGATGAGTGTACACCGGGAACAGCCGATTACAACTATGCAAAGAAATCGATGGAACGCACTCACCGTTGGTTAGACCGTTGTGTACAGCGTTTGGGCGAGACAGAACCCAAATATGGTTATGAGCAAGCACTCTTCCCAATAGTACAAGGATGTGTCTACCCCGACCTGCGACATCAATCGGCAGAGTACATCGCCTCCAAGGATTGCGTGGGTAACGCCATCGGTGGTTTGGCTGTTGGTGAGCCTGCCGAGAAGATGTACGAGATGATTGAGGTAGTAAACGAAATCCTACCCACAGAGAAGCCTCGTTACTTAATGGGTGTAGGCACACCGGCAAACATACTCGAAGGAATAGAGCGCGGTGTAGATATGTTCGACTGCGTTATGCCCACACGTAACGGACGCAATGCCATGCTGTTTACCAAACAAGGAATAATGAACATGCGTAACGAGAAATGGAAATACGACTTCTCCCCTATTGAAGAAGATGGTGCATCGTATGTCGACCGCCGCTACAGTCGTGCCTATCTGCGTCACCTGTTTGTTTCCCAAGAGTTGTTGGCAATGCAGATAGCATCGTTGCACAATCTTGCATTCTATGTTTGGCTCACAGGTGAAGCACGCAAGCACATTCTTGCCGACGATTATGCATCGTGGAAAAAGAGCATGCTCGAACAGGTAACAAGACGATTATAGTACACACAATACATAACAAACATGAAATGGTTTGACAAACTAAAAATACAAAGGCTCGACCGATATATAATAGCAAAGTTCTTAGGAACATATTTTTTCGCAATAGCCCTAATCATTGCAATTATCGTTGTCTTCGATTATAACGAACATATCGATAAGTTTGCTACCTCCAATGCGCCATTCTCGGCAATAGTATTCGATTATTATCTGAATCTGCTACCCTACTATGCAAACACATTCAGTGCATTGTTCGTGTTCATATCGGTAATATATTTCACATCGAAACTTGCTGAGACATCGGAGATAATAGCAATGTTTGCAGCCGGCGTAAGTTACAGACGCATGTTACGTCCATACATGATTTCCGCGGCACTCATTGCACTCATGACATACGGTTTGAGTGCATACGTGATTCCTACTGGAAACAAAACCCGAATTGCGTTCGAAATAAAATACAAACGCAAAAAAACAACAGAGACAGCACGTAACATACAGTTACAGGTCGACGACAACACCGTTGCTTACATGGAACGCTACGAGAACCGTACAAACACCGGTTACCGTTTCTCGTTGGATAAGTTCGAAGACAAGAAACTGGTGGCACACATGACAGCCCGCACCATAACATACCACCCCGAAGAGCGATACAAGTGGACAGCAAAAAACTGGACAATACGCGAGTTGGCAAACGACAAAGAGGTGATACGCTCCAACAAAACAGCCCCATTGGACACAATAATAAAGATTGAGCCTGCCGACTTTCTTATATCCGAAGGACAACAAGAGACAATGACAAGCCCGCAGTTAAGTGAATATATCGACAAGCAAAAGGCACGAGGAATAGCAAACATCAAACCATTCGAAATTGAGTATCACAAACGCATAGCAATGTCGTTTGCAGCATTCATCCTAACCATCATCGGTGCATCCCTATCGTCTAAGAAGACAAAGGGCGGAATGGGACTATCGCTAGGTATAGGATTAGGTCTCAGTTTCTCATACATTCTATTCCAAGCAATATCATCGGCTTTTGCAGAACAAATGCCGGTATACCTTGCGGTGTGGCTCCCCAATATCGTATATACATTTATAGCCGTTTACCTTTACAACAAAGCACCAAGATAACATGCAAAATGAGATGCACGACAATATAACAGAAGATAAAGAGCCGGTATATTTCACCGATTTCGATTTTGAGGATGAAGTTCTTGATGCACTCGATGCCATGCGTTTTCGAGTATGTACCCCCATACAGGAGAAGACAATACAACCTCTCATGGATGGCAAGGACCTTATAGGCGTTGCACAAACAGGAACGGGAAAAACCGCTGCATATCTGTTACCGGTTCTCAATAAGTTGTGCCGTGGAGGGTACTGCGACGATGCAATAAACTGTGTTATAATGGCGCCCACTCGCGAACTGGCACAACAAATAGACCGACAACTCGAAGGGTTCACCTATTTCATGTCAATATCCAGTGTTGCGGTTTATGGTGGTAACGACGGACAACGTTACGAACAGGAACTACGTGGCATGTCGCGTGGTGCCGACATAATAGTAGCAACCCCCGGACGTCTTATAAGCCATATAAACCTTGGTAATATAGACCTCTCACGTGTCTCATTTTTCATACTCGACGAAGCCGACAGAATGCTCGACATGGGATTCTATAACGACATAATGACAATAGCCAAGCAACTCCCCAAAGAGCGTCAGACAATGCTCTTCTCGGCAACAATGCCACAAGAGATACGTCGTTTAGCATCCAACATACTCAACAATCCGGTGCATGTAACATTGTCGTTGTCAAAGCCAGCCGAAGGTATAAAACAACAAGCATATA
Organism: uncultured Bacteroidaceae bacterium; assembly: GCA_964512955.1. Classification (GTDB taxonomy): domain Bacteria; phylum Bacteroidota; class Bacteroidia; order Bacteroidales; family Bacteroidaceae; genus HGM04593. Next base: position 2,198 of record CAZEKX010000085.1, on the reverse strand, counting down.
TTTGCCACGAATCACAAAAGCAAAGAATTGTAAAGGAACTGTTTACAAGTGAAAAGCCCGAACGTGTAATACTCTTTACATCGCGCAAGAACAAAGCAAGAGACATATCGATATCACTGAAAAAGTGCGGATATAATGTAGGTGAAATGCATAGCAATCTGAGTCAAAGCGAACGCGACGAGATGATGTTCCGTTTTAAGAGTCGCCGGATAGATATACTGGTAGCCACCGACATACTATCGCGAGGAATAGATATAGACGATATACGCCTTGTAATAAACTACGATGTACCACGCGACTGCGACGATTACATACACCGAGTTGGACGTACAGCACGTGCCGGAAACGAAGGACGCGCTGTAACACTAGTATCTGTTGAGGACCAAATTTTCTTTAAACGAATAGAAGATTTCATAGAGCAGGATATTGAGAAACTGCCAATTCCGCAGGAATTTGGGGATGCACCCGAATATACACCTCAGAAGGAGGTAAAGAAGGGGAAGAAGAAACAATATCGTTCACACAAAAAGAATGATAAGAGAGGCAGTAACAACCACAATCCCAACAATAAGAACGGAACAAAGAGACACCATAAGCGTCCGTCGACCAAAGATAATAAAGGGACCAATCGTTTATAGAATTATAACACAAAATAGTTTGAATCGTGCGAAATTGTCAATTTCGCACGATTGTTGAGTGTTTATAATGGCAAATAGATTCGGTAGAAGCAAAAATAGATAATACAAGCATCCTTTGCTCTTGCCATTCCCGACCTTCGGTCGCCTACCCGTAGCCTTTCGTTCGTCAGTTGACTTTGTCGAACCTTGGCTGCACTCGTTGCAAAAACTCAAGTAAACTTGATTCTCACTCGTTTGCACAAGTTTTGACTTCGTCTTCCTCCTTCGCACCTCGGCAATACTCACGCAAACTTGGCATTGCACTCGGTTTGGCGTCAGTTGAGTAAGTTTATACTCTTGCCGAGCATTTATTATTGACTTCGTCGAAACCACTTCGTTCGCTGTGCAATCTGTGAGTAAACTCACATTGCGCTCACTTAAACGTGGTTTTGTCCTACAATAGCAGTCTCATTTAAACAGTTCGGAATGAGTTCCCAAACGGACTAACTTTATTATGTTTTCTTCAGGGTCAAGCCAAATCAGAAGCATATCGTTTTCAACATGACACTCCATAAACCCTGAATAATCGCCAACCAATTTATGTGACTTGTATTTTTCCGGCAAAGCACCATCCTTCTCCAACAACTGAAGAACTTCTTTAAGATGTTGTATTTTGTCAGACCTGTTTTGTATTCGCTTCAAGTCTTTTTTGAACTAACTTGTTATTTTGAGTGTAAACATCCTATAAAGAGTTTATCAATGTTTCAAGGTTATCGGTATTCAATGTCTCCAAGTCACGCTTTTCTCTTGCTTCGCGCATTGCCTTAATAGTGAGTTTATTAGGATTGTTATATACTACATCCATAAGCACACTTTCTACATAGTTGTTCAAACTGCGATTTTCCCTTGTCGCTGCCTCTCTCAATTTTGCAAGCAAGTCGCTACTCAAACGAAATGCCGTCTGTTTCCTATCTAATACTGCGTCCATAATTTTTATTATTAATCCTTGTTATTATACTAATGATAGCAAATACATAACACTTATATCACATAAACAATAAAAATGGACATAAATTTCAATATTTAACATTATACAACGCTTCGCAAGCATGCTATCATGCACTCTCTATGCTGTCAATCTTAAATGCCGGTATTAAACCGTTTGTTGTATTCATATCTGATTTTCTTTTGTTTGTCTATTTTTTTGTGAGCAGGTATGGACGTTGACTTCGTCTTCCTCCTTCGCACCTCGGCAATACTCAAGCAAACTTGGTTCTCACTCGTTTGCACAAGTTTTGACTTTGTCGAACCTTGGCTGCACTCGTTGGCACAATATTTCCCCTTTCTGATTTCTCCTTTCTGATTTCTCCTCCCCCCCTTCCTGCCCTATAGGTTATTGATTGGTTCTACATTCGTCACACTCGCCGGTGGGGTTATATAAGTGTAATGCTCTTCCATTTGAGTTTCCACCACATCTGGCTTAGGTCGTCCGGCTGATACTCTGTTGCGGCATTCACTTGTCCGCGATTCAGAACAAGATCACAGCCACCGACAGACGCTCCAGTATCACGGAAAGCAAAG
>CAZEKX010000084.1:0-8048 GCA_964512955.1 uncultured Bacteroidaceae bacterium | reverse complement strand
CTGCAAATTGATGCTTAACAAAATATTTGAATAATTTTCAAACAGCTTCTAAGAATAAACATACTGATTCCGTTTTTTATTTTTATAAAAATAAAAAATTACGAATTATACATTATAACAAAAAGTGGTTGCGCCAAATAACAGCACAACCACTCCCAATTACTATGAAAACAAAAAATTCTTACATTAATGTTTGGGCAACTTTGAGAATCTCCTCACCTATTGCATCGGCAGCCTCCTGTGTAGGACCTTCGGAATAGATACGGATAATAGGTTCGGTATTACTCTTACGTAAGTGAACCCATGTATTCTCGAAGTCGAGTTTAACACCGTCGATATCATTGATTTCTGCTTTACCGGTGTACAGTTCTTTGAGTTTTGCAAGGATTGCATCTACATCGGTACCGGGTTTAAGGTCGATACGGTTCTTACCCATAAAGTATGCAGGATATGTAGCACGTAGTTCGCTAACAGTCTTGCCCTCGTGTGCAAGATGACTGAGGAACAAACATATTCCCACCAAAGCATCACGACCATAGTGACTTTCGGGATAGATTACTCCACCATTACCTTCGCCACCTATGACAGCACCTGTCTCTTTCATTTTAGTAACAACATTCACTTCACCTACAGCAGATGCAGCATACTTGCCACCACGAGCATTTGTTACATCGCGAAGCGCACGTGTAGAAGAGAGGTTCGATACAGTATTTCCGGGAGTATGCTTAAGCACATAATCGGCAACTGTTACAAGTGTGTACTCTTCGCCGTACATATCGCCGTTCTCGCAGATGATAGCCAAACGGTCTACGTCGGGGTCAACCACAAACGCTACATCGTTACCACCTTTAGCCATAAGTCCCATTATGTCTGTAAGGTTCTTTGCAAGAGGCTCGGGGTTGTGCTGGAAATCACCGGTGGGTTCGCAATAGAGTTTCTCTACACTCTTAACACCCAACTGTTCAAAAAGCATAGGAAGGATAACACCACCTACTGAGTTCACACAATCGATAGCAACTCTGAATCCTGCATTCTTAATAGCCTCTTTATCTACAAGAGGAAGACTGAGTACAGCATCGATATGTTTCTGGTTGTATGTTTCGTCGAGACGGTATTTACCAAGTGTCTCAACATCGGCATAGTCGAACTCTTCGGCAGCAGCAATGCGCAACACCTCTTGTCCTTCGGCAGCATTCAAGAACTCGCCATGCTCGTTAAGCAACTTAAGGGCATTCCACTGACGAGGGTTGTGGCTTGCTGTAAGAATTATACCGCCACAAGCACCTTCCATGGTTACTGCCAACTCCGTTGTGGGGGTAGATGCCAAGCCTATGTCTACAACATCGAAGCCCATGCCCATGAGTGTACCGCAAACGATATGGTTCACCATGGCACCCGAAAGGCGTGCATCGCGACCTACAACAATTTTGTTGCTATCCTTTGTTGTTGTCTTACGTATCAACGCAGCGTATGCCGACGTCAACTTTACAATGTCAAGAGGAGTCAAACCTTCATCGGCATGTCCACCGATGGTTCCTCTGATACCCGAAATTGATTTAATTAGTGTCATATAATGTTACTGGTTGTAAGGTTATGCTATAAAAACATGGATATACGTATGTTGCTGCGGTCGATGTACCTTTTGTATGTGGTACAATGAGGTTGACCTTTGCAAGTTGCGACTGGAAACGGGTTAAATAAATATATGGAAGCGGAACAAGCCAACCCGAAGGTACAGCACCACCGTATATTGCATTCATGTAGCCGTCGGTAAAAGTGGCACTATAAGAGCCGTTTTCGTATGTTACTCGCATGCGGTCGGGGTTATCCGAGTCGTAGAGATTACCTGCGATGGTATCTGCCTCTGAAATATTATACTCCACAAAACGAACCAAAAACTCAAGCGTCTCTCCATCGCGCATGGGACGTGCATCGGGAGCCTCATCGAGATTATCCTTTGGGTTTTGCACTATCTGCATATAACAATCGTCGACAAGAACATATTCATTTCTGTCGACATCGGTTACAGAGTCGTTTTCAACAAATTGTGAATAGGATATAATATTTATTCCCTGCTCCACTATATAATTGTTCACAAGAGAACGCTCTTTGTTTTTCATATCGGAATATGTAACTTCATCATCGCACGACCAAAACAGCACTGTAATGGCCAATAATCCCCAAGAGAGCCAAAAACTTCTCATATATTCTCTAATATTCTTAATTCAATTTCGAAAGTTAATAATTTCTTGCGAAGATACAAAAAGTATAATCAAAAAACACAAAAAAGAGTACTATTTAATTCTAAATAACAATTCTTTTGCTCTTTTTTGAAACATTTTCGGCAAGATTCTGTTTAAACGTTTTATTAATTTGCCAATTCCTCGGAATACTTTTCTATAGCCTTCTTAAACAAAGCAACAGCATCTTCCATTTTTCCAACAAATTCACCCCCGGAAGCATTCTTGTGTCCCCCACCACTAAAGAACTCCGCTGCCACTTTATTACATGGAAAGTCGTCGACACTGCGTAGCGATACATTTATTTTTCCGGATTGTTCTTCGCGCAAGAAACACGAAAAACGTAACCCTTTTATTTGCAGGGGCATGTTTACAAGCCCCTCGGTATCGCCTTTAATCGCATTGAAACGTTTTATTTCGTTGTGCGACAATGTCATAACCGAAGCATTGTATTTAGGAAAGTAACGCAGTTTCTCGTTCATAACAAAGCCAAAAAGGCGTAAACGATCCATTGAATAGTTATAGAACACGTTCCGATATATCTTATCCTTGTCTATACCTGCTTCTATAAGCCTGGCTACAATAAGATATATCTCTTTGCGGTTCGATGCATAAGCAAAATTTCCTGTATCGGTCATAATACCTGTATATATACACTCAGCCATATCTCTATTCAACATGGCGTCATCGCCCAAGGCATGAATAAGACGAAAGACTAGTTCGGCTGTAGAGCATGCCACCGTATGAGATATTGAAACTGCAAAACCCTCTTCGGGAAAAAGATGATGATCGATGAGCAGACGAGGCACATTTAGTTCCTCGACAACACTTGCGATATCTGCCACGCGGGACATTGAGTTGAAATCGAGACAAAATATTGCATCCGATGCACGTAAATAGATGTCGGCATCGTTCCTCTTTACATCGTAAAGCAATACATCACCGGAGCCTGGCAACCACTTAAGGAAATCGGGGAATGAGTTGGGAGCAATAACACTTGCGCTCTTACCCTTTAGATGCAGGTAATGCGCCCATGCCAATGCCGACCCTATGGCATCACCGTCGGGATTGCGATGAACAACTATTGTAAATTTATCACCGTTGGCAATGATATTCCTAACAGCATCGACCGATACGGCATCAATCATTTTATCGAGCATACCAAATATTATAATTTACGCGAAGATAACAAAGAGATTGCAAACAGGCAATAGTTATACAAAACTATTTACCACGCATATACTCCACAATAAAACCGGGTTTATCGCACAACCATCTGACTGCCCCTGTTTTAGAGAGGTCGATATATCGTACTCCCAACTCACGACATTCACGTATTATGCGATTACGACTTTGAGCATAGAGAGTTGCATCGAGAACAACGCAACTTGCCGGATAGACTACAAACAACTCCTTTATACTGCCTAAAAAGCCACGACACAAGAAGATACAATCGACCGGCAGAATGGTATCGTTATCTTTCCAGCAATCGTAGGACAGAATAACCATGCGCCTGCCATAGAACTGTGCCAGACCGTCTTGCAAAGAGAGTACCTTATTTGCAAAATTATCATGCACCCACACCGGTGCAGATAAACACTCGCGACGCAGAAAAGGTTCAACAACATAGTCGAGGTTTACATCTAAGGAGGAACGGGAAGAGAGTATATAGGATTCACCATGCGATTCCACCAATTGTGCCATAGGGCATTTCTTATTATTATAGAAGAGTACATAATGCGTGTTATCGCTATTCTTTCTCACCAATATCATACAACAGGTAAAGACCGAGAACAAAACTACCGAGGCAACGATTAAAAAGGTCTTTTTACGTACGACACCGGAGAGAAGCATAAATAACATAACTGTTACAAAAGAGACTCCAAACAGGCCCACATAAGGCAGTTCCAAAGTGGCTCCCGGAATTTCAGATATAAGACGCAACAAAGTATTCATGGCATATATTATCCATTGCAGGAGCCATGCAACAACAGATTGCAATGGTGCAATAGGCACCAACAATATAATAGCCATAAGCATGATAACAAATGCAGCGGGAACAACCAACATATTGGTTAAAAGGAAATAGAGAGGAAATGTTCCGAAGTAGTACCATATAAAAGGAAATACACCCACCTGAGCGGCTATGGAGATAGAGAAGACACCCGCAATATACCGATATAAAGCACCATGCTCATTCGCTTGCAACCAACGTTGAAGATGTGAAGTAAGCAATAAGATAGAGAAGACCGATGAAAAAGATAGTTGGAAGGCTACATCGAACAGGTAACGTGGAGAGTATAGCAACATGACAATTGCCGCAAAAGCCAAAGTATTAAGCGATGAATGTTCCCTTTGAAAGCAGCGTCCTATCGATAACAAGGTAAAAAGTATTGCAGCACGAATAACCGAAGGAGTGAAGCCGGCAATAGCGGCAAACCCCCACAACAGAGCGACTGCAATTCCTTCACGAAGAAACACCACCACCCTATTACCACTCCTCACAGGGATAAGTAGAGTGATAATCATATAGAAAATGCCCAGATGCAGACCCGAAAGAGCAAGAATGTGGCTTGCTCCGACAGAGGCATATAGTTCCTTTATATCTTGTGATAAATCGCGTTTCTCGCCAACAGTAAGAGCCGACAGCACGGAGAGTTCATCATTTTCAAATCCCAAAGAGGAGAATAATGAGACTACCTTCTCTCGCAAAAGCAGAAATTTCATTTCGAGTGTAGGTTCTGTAAGCCCGTTGCTGTACCAAGCATTGTAAGAAAGATATGCAGAACCAGTTACACCCTTAACTGCATAATAGTTTTCCACATCGAACTCTGCAGGATTTCCTGCGTTGTGCGGTGGAGTAATTTTTCCTTCGAAGCATATCCGTTCACCTATCTGCAAAGATTCTGCATCGACACAATTAGCGAAATATAAGTAAACCAATCCATTGCGACGCATACCCGGTATGCTGTCCCGCCCTATTCGCTCAGCCCTTGCAAGTACCTTAACTGTTCTATCGCCCAATTTGGGGACCTCGAGCAACAGAGCCTCATAGCGTCCTTTCTCTCCACTCCATTGCGGTGCATGTTGCACTTTGTCGATACTCATCAGTAATGCACCAAGAGAGAACATGACAACCGCTGTTCCTATACCGAAAAGCACTTTAGGTGCACGCAATATCCCCGCAACAAGCAACAGAAGAGCGACCACCGAAAGAAAGAGTGGCAACCACAAAGGCAACAGGCACAACCATGCGACAGCAATTCCCACCATAAAAGGAATTGCAAGTTTCAACATGGGGTTTCTATGAAACATGTTGCCTTTTAGTATGTTGGTTTACAATGCACGAAGAGCCGATATTACTCCTTCGGGATTTTCTGCTTTAAACACAGCATTACCGGCAACAAGAACGTCGGAACCGGCATCGGCAAGCAATTTACCGGTCTCTACATTTACACCACCATCGACCTCTATAAGAGCTTTTGAACCGGTAGATGCAACTAATTCACGCAGTTCGCGCACCTTGTCTACTGTGTGAGAGATGAATTTTTGTCCACCGAAGCCTGGGTTTACACTCATGAGCAGCACCAAGTCGAGGTCGGCAATAATATCTTTAAGCATACACACCGGTGTCGATGGGTTTAATGTAACTCCTGCCATCATTCCGCTATCTTTAATTTGCATAACAGCACGATGCAAATGCGTTTCTGCCTCGTAATGGATATTCATGACACGAGCGCCCAACGCCTTTACTGCATCGAGATAATTCATAGGATTAACCACCATTAAATGTACGTCGAGTGGCTTATTACACAACTCTGCCACATATTTAAGGACAGGAGGACCAAAAGAGATATTCGGGACAAAAGTGCCATCCATTATATCTATATGCAACCAATCGGCCTCGCTACGGTTAATCATATCCAAATCTTTCTGTAAATATCCGAAATTTGCCGACAGCAACGACGGCGATACCATTTGACCCATAAAATTTCTATTTTAAAATATACGCAAAGTAAGGTATTTATTTTCTATTTTTGTAATATTCATCTAAGAAATTACCTTTTAGAGATATATTTTATCTCATCGAACTTGACACCGAAGTGTTTTTCATAGAGCGATATTGCAAAAGTATCCATCATACCGGCAATATAATCTATCACAGCACGAGGCAACAAGTGGGGAGATGCAGGGCGATACTCGGGAGGCAAAAGATTATAGTTGCGGTTATATGCAGTGTCGGTAAACATGCCATACAGACCTTTTATAACCGTTTCGCCACGTTGCTCATAAAGAGCGACACTATCCCTGCGGTTTATACATTCAAAGGTAACCTTTTTAAGTCCTTTGGCAAGTAACTTGTATCGGCAGAAACCCAACTCCTTTTGTACAGCAGTGCCATGCTCCATATTCATTTTTGCTGTTACGTCTACCACCCCGATATCGTTTATAAGAACGTTCGTCAGTTCCGATACAAGTTCCTTTCGAAATATCAATGAATACTCCTGAACAGTGCCTGTTTGTACTCTGCGGGCTGTCTTTTCTGCTTTTTCCACGCAATGTTTAAAGACAAGAACACACTCTGGTTCATTTTTAAGATACCCCTCCAACAGATATGTCAGTTCATTCACATCGAAATAACCAATAGAGAGAGCATCTTCCAAATCGTGTACAGCGTATGCTATTTCATCGGCAACATCTATTATCTGCACATCGAGTGTACGTTCCCTCTCAAGACCACACTCACGCCTGATGTTCATAAGAAAATCGTAATCATCGGCATACATGAACTTACCTGCCTTAAGACCATTTTCGTCTGTTTCATCTTCGCGTACAATATATTTGTTTACCGACAATAACATTCTGTTTGTGAGGTTCAGACCGCCATGCTCGGGAATTTTCTTTTCCAAAGTACGTAAAACTCTATAATTCTGAGCATTACCTTCGAAGCGCAACCCTTGCTCCAATGCATCCAGCACCTTTTCGCCACAATGCCCGAAAGCAGGATGACCAATATCGTGTGCTAAAGCGGCAGCCTCTATTACATAGAGGTCGTTATTACTGGTGTATGCATCACCACCTATGGCATCTCCAACCTGTTCGGCAATAGAGCGTGCTATCTGCGATACCTCGAGGCTATGCGTAAGGCGATTACGAAACGAGGCATCGGTTTGAATACCCAATATCTGCATTTTTCCTTGCAGACAACGAAACGATGACGAGTAAAGAATACGAGTATAATCGCGGTGATAGGCATTGCGTTGCCTGCCACTTGCCGCCATATCGTTATATTCACGCTGTTTCAGTTCTGGAATATCTATTTTGCTATATGCATATTGCAGGAACTCTTTGTCGGGATTTCCAAGTGTGCTTGTTAGAAAAAGGTCGTCAATCATATTACTAATTTCTATTGCGAAGATAAGAAAAACTTATATATCGAACAAAGCAGGAATGGCAGATATATAAAAAAACAGCGAATAAAAATTATTCGCTGTAATATTTTAAGAGTCTTTCGACCTATGTTCTCTGCTTATTTTTTCAAAGCCTCGTCTGCCAATGTTTGAGGAAGCATCTCCTCTGCAAACATGTAGGCACCGGTTTTGGGTGATTTCACCATTTTAACCACCTTAACGAATTTCTCTTTATCACCGGTTTGTAGTGTTGCAACTGCTTTCTTAGCCATCTCTTAATTACTTTATTTCTTTGTGAACGGTTACTTTCTTCAAATAGGGGTTGTACTTCTTCAACTCCAGACGCTCTGTTGTATTCTTACGATTCTTCGTAGTAATATAACGAGACATTCCGGGA
>CAZEKX010000083.1:0-8073 GCA_964512955.1 uncultured Bacteroidaceae bacterium | reverse complement strand
GTTCTCCACTTGATTGAGCAAGGAAAGATTGACACCACTCCACTCATCACGCATCGTTTCCCATTGAGTGAGATTGAGGAAGCAAAGCGCCTCTTCCACAACCTCAATGTATGGAATAGGTGGCCATTCAGGTGCCCACTTGCTGCAACAGGTCACCACCCAGCAACACTTCTCTTTGTTGTGGTTTTCTTTGAGCCATTCCGAAGTTTAACACGATTCCTATAGTGGATAAGATTTTTAACTTCCATATCTCAATGATTAGTCAGTTTTAATTATGTAATATAAATTATAGCATTTTTTGCTATAATTATAGCGATATTCTAGCATAAAACACAATAAATTGATTACTTTTGCGTAATATAAATAAACTAATTTAAAGCGACATGAAACTCAATCGTATAAAAGCTGTACTTGTAGAAAGAGACAAGTCTCAACAATGGCTTGCAGAACAAATAGGCAAAAGTTTTAGTACCGTCAATGCTTATTGCTGTAATCGTCAACAGCCATCATTAGAAATTCTTGATAAAGTCGCAGAATGTTTGAATGTTGACATGAAAGAATTGATAATAGAAAGAAGCGAGAGAAATTCAATAAATTTGTAATAGATAGTATGCCATGAGCAAATCTATAGACATATTGTATAATACACCTTTTCCGTCAACTAGAACTGGTGCATTATTTAATGCATTCTCATATCCAACCAAAATTTCGCCAGAAGCGGAAGCAATCTTTATCGCTTGTCACACAAAAATTGGTGATACAGTTCTGGATCCTTTTGGTGGGAGTGGAACAACCGGTATTGCAACTTTGCTAACAGATTGCCCTACTCCTGAAATGCTTGAAAAAGTTAAGGAGTTAGGATTAAAACCAAAATGGGGACCAAGAAAAGCCGTTGTTTATGAGTTAAGCCCAATGGGATGCTTACTCGGTAAGGTAATGTGTACCACAAAATCTACTCTGTTTAAGAAACAGGCAGAATCGTTGTTGGAAATGACATCTGACATTTGTCAGAATATATATACAATTAAAGATCCAGACGGGAATAATGGTTTGCTTCGTCATGCAATATGGAGTGACGTGGTTGTTTGCCCTTTCTGTGGAGAAGAACTTCTATATGCAGAACTAGCTGTTGATAAAAAACCTCTGAAATTCAAAGAAGATTCCGTTTGTCCATTATGTGGTGGTAATATTCGTCTATCTGAGGTAGAAAGAGCCAAAGAAACTGTCGAGGATCCGCTTTTACACGAATCAGTATCTGTAAAAAAACGAAGATTATACAAATTATATGGATCGACGGGTAAAAAGAATTGGTCTCGTTTTGCAACAGAATCCGATCAAGAAGTATATGATTTAATGATGAAGGATAGAGACATCTCTTCATCACCGATTTATAAAATCAAATGGGGTGAACTTTATCGTCAAGGTTATCATTATGGCATAACTCATCTACACCATTTCTATACATATAGGAATTGGTTTGTTTTTAATACTTTATGGCGTAATATAGATCAATTCCCTAAAAAAATCCAAGATGCACTTAGGATTTTTATTCTTAGCTATAATTCCTCTCATTCAACATTAATGACTAGAGTCGTAGCAAAAAAGAACAACCCTGATTTTGTTATAACTGGAGCTCAACCTGGTGTTTTGTATATTAGTGGGTTACCTGTTGAAAAGAATATTTTGTTGGGGCTTCAACGAAAACTCAAGACATTTGTTGAAGCATTCCAAAAGATTGAGTCTTCAAAAGGAACAGTTGAATTTATAAATAGAAGTAGTACAAATATCCAATTGGAGGACAATTGTATTGACTATATTTTTACTGACCCTCCATTCGGGGATTTTATACCTTATTCTGAAATCAATCAGATAAACGAAGCATGGATGGGTATTGTTACTGATAATACAGAAGAAGTAATCATTAACCCAGCCCAAGGAAAGGCAATTGAAGAGTATTCAAATTTGATGACCTCTGTTTTTGATCAGATAAGTAGAAAAATGAAGACTACGGCTTCATGTACATTAGTCTTTCACTCTGCGAAATCAGCAATCTGGAGAGCACTGGTGGATGCTTATAAGCAATCTGGTCTATGCTCTATTAAAGCAAGTATATTAGATAAAATACAACCGTCATTTAAACAGACTAATTCAAACGTCACCGTAAAAGGTGACCCTTTGATTTTACTTAAAAAAGTAGATGAGAGAGTCGTATCCAATGAGATTTTTCATAATGACAAGGATATAGCTCAATTCTTAAGGGGGCAGGTTTCAACTCCATACAACAAAGAAATTGCAATAAAAACATTTTCTAAATACATTATGATGTGTATTGAGCATAATTATACTATTACTCTTGATGCTAAATACTTCTTTGAATATGAATCTTGATAAGAAAAAATTACTAGGTCAATTTTTTTCTGGGAGTAAAATAGCAGAAATGATTGAAGCATTGGTTCCGTCGCACAGTATAACTAGCGCTATTGACCCTATGTGTGGAATTGGTGATCTTCTTCTCCCTTATGCCAACATAGACGATGTGACAGGTATTGAAATTGATAGACAACTTAGAGATACTATCATAGAAAGACTTCCTAACATACAATGCATTAGCGGAAATGCTTTTGCTGCTCAAATCCTGTCATGTTTGAAGCCAGAAGGATATGACTTAGTTGTCGCCAATCCTCCGTATGTTCGAAAAGAACTTATTGGTAAAGCCGAAGAAACAAAGTTCTCTCTTACTGACATCATTTGTAATTTACATTTTTTTACAGACGAATTTTGCACGTTAAATGAGAACGAAAGAAACATGATGCATTGCGCTATTGACAAAATATCAGGTTTATCCGATCTGTCAATTCCATCTTGGTTATTGTGTATGATATTGGTAAATCATAATGGAAAGTTTGCAATCGTACTTCCTAATTCATGGTTGTCTAGAGAGTATTCACAGCCAATTTTGGAATTAGTTGACAAATTGTTTGATGTAAACTATATACTCAATGATGTAAACGGTGTATGGTTTAAGGGGAATGCGCTGGTTAGAACTTCAATCATAATTGCTTCACGAAAATCCACATGTTGCGTCAAGACCTTGCTTGTTGATTTATATGAAAGCGCCCAAAATAGCAATTCAATATTTGGGAATGTTACGGAAGCACATAATTTTGCAAATTTTCTTGAGAAAGGCGTTTCTATACCAAACGTTTGTGAAATCAAAAGCCTTTCAAAGAGTACAATTACTAGTGTTCAGACAGAGAAGTTGGAAGATTGCATTAGTTCTGTCTCATCAGAGAGTAATGAGTGTATAAAAATGCCTTCTTTGGAAGATATTGGATTAAAAATTTCACAAGGTCTTAGAACCGGAGCCAATGGCTTTTTCTATCTTAAGCGTATAAGTGAAGGTGTTTATCAGTCAAATATTTCTGCAGCCTATATCAAACACAAAGAAAATCTTTTCTTACCTGTTGTTCAAGGACAATCAGATCTAACGGATAGGTATGCTGTGAATACCAAACTTATTACTGTGCTTTTAAATATACAAGATTCTCTTACTCAAAGCGACTTTGATAATACAGAAGAAGAACACAAAATTGGCTATAATGTTCTGCCTATCGACATACAACAATACATATCTGATTCAGAAAATTTAAAAATCAACGGGAATTTAATCCCAACATTGTCTTCTGTAAAGACCAATGTAAGTAAACCTAAAAAAGGGCTGTATCGTTTTTGGTATATGATTCCTAAATTGCAAAGCCGCCATACCGCTAAGATTTTCATTCCTCGTGTAAACAGTTCTTCGGTAATAGCATATAAAAGTGAGATTGAAAATGCTGTAGTTGATGCCAATTTCTCAACAATAGACAACGCGGATAGTAATATTTGGACAAATAATATTCTTGTTGCGATACTTAATTCTACTTGGTGTCAAGTTCAGTATGAACAATTAGGTACAGTTATGGGTGGTGGTGCACTTAAATTAGAGGCTGTTCAATTAAGAAAGGTGAAGATCCCGAACTTATCTATGAAAGTTTTATCAGAAATTGATAGAATTGGTGGAGAGTTATGCAAATATAAAATATCCACTCAATCAAACTTATTAGATCAAGTCGATTTATATATCTTAAATTCGTTCTTAAATAGTATAGAAAAGAGCAAAACATTATTAGGTGAATTGAAAAATAAATTACAACATTATAAAGAAGCCAGAAAATGAGTTACCTAGCACAAACAAAAGAGTTTATAACTCAGGCTAAATCTCTAATTGATAATGGAGCAATTGAAGCAAGAGTGAGAGAAAATTTCGCATCATATCTTCGTACGATGTTTCCTCCTAACACAAAATGGGTTGATGAACACATAAGACACGGTGAGGAACGTGTGAGATTAAATAGAAAAGGAGTAACTGTGACAGGATTTATCGACAACTGTATTGCTAATACAGCAATTGAGTATGAGAAAAATCTAAATATACAAGCCGTTTTCCAAGAAGGCTACTGTCAAGTAAAAGAATATTGTGCAGCATTTGTAAGAGAAGGTGTCGATCTCAATATTATTCAAGGTGTACTTTCAGACACACTTAATTGGTATGTCTACAAAGTTGAACCAAACCAATTAATAGATAGATCTGATTATAATGAGGATAATATTGAATTATCTGTTGTTGCTGAACTTCACATTTCTGAAAGTACTGATGTTGTCGCCCAAGCGACACTAGATTTTCTAAGTAAATACTTAGGACGAGAAGGAGGTAGACTATTAAGTGCTGAAAGACTCGCTATTGATTTTGGTTTGAATAGTAGGTTCTCTCAAGAATACCTAAGGTGTTTCGGAGAATATGTCAACGTGCATATTGAGAAAAACCCGAGTTATTTTAATATGTTAAGGGAGTTGTGGGATAATTACACTTCTATTGCAAGCGTGTCTTATGAATATATGAGTTCTAAGTCTTCATATATTTATGAGTTTTACATTTCCATCCTTGCTAAACTTTTGTGTGCTAATTTTCTGGAAAGAAGGGCTATTAAATCTAACGACACAGAACTTAAGTCCATTATAGATGGTTCTTTTTTTACAAATCACCAGTTGGTGAATTTTGCGGAATATGATTATTTTGGATGGTTGACAGAAGGTGACATTACCCAGATTTTGTCCACTATTTCAAGTATGCAAAGAGATTTGTCTGTTTATGATTTTTCTGTGAATATAGAAGAGGATCTGTTTGGTAATTTGATGATTCAGTTGGCAGATCGTTCACAACGATTGCTATTGGGGCAAGAACTAACTCCGACATGGCTTTCGAACATGATAGTTCAGAATACTATGTCTATGCTCCCAATTGGAGAAATGCCTGTGTTTGTTGATATGTGCTGTGGTTCTGGTTCTATGGTTGTTTCAACACTTAGAATCTTACAATCAATGCTCACAGAGTACTCAACTGAAGAAAAGCAGAATATTGTCATGAGGTCTATAACAGGTTTTGATATAGATCCCTTAGCTGTTATTCTAGCAAAAATTAACTGGGTTATTGCTGCTAATAATATAATTGATTTCACTACAGATATTTATATTCCGATATATCATGCGGATTCCCTGTTTATACAAAGTCCAATATCTATTCAGGAGGATTCTTGTATGCTTCAACTGTATGATGAAAACATTTTCATTCCATTATTCTTGGTAAAAGAATCAAATGGTATTAATCTTTTTGATGGCGTTCTTGATGTTGCTTACGATTGTATTCATGACGAACTTACATTAGATGAAATTAGCAAAATAGTTGAAGGGCGAATAGATATGTCTTCTTTAGATTCGCATGACCAAGGTACATGTGTGGATTTTATCTACAATTTGTATCGCACGATTCGAAAATTGGATCAAAAAGGGCAAAATGGAATATGGTCTTTTGTACTGAAAAACACACTTCGTCCAACTTTAGTCGCTGCAAATTTTAACGGAATCGTATCTAATACACCATGGCTTGCGTTAAGTAAGTTTGGGAACAATCCATATAGGAATAAATTAAAATTTTTAGGTCGGTGTTTAGGAATTCTACCAACAGGTGCAAGTGCTCCGCACGTTGAACTGGCAACAATATTCTTAGTGAATTCTGTTAAACGATATTTAGCGGAAGCAGGTGTGTTCGGATGCATTTTACCACACTCCGTTCTTGCCGGAAATAACCACACGCCTTTCAGAACAGGAGAATTTTCGTCTATTACTAATCCTATAAAACTTAATCCGGAATGTATTTGGGAATTGCCAAATGATACTTTCAAAAACAAGGCAATAGCTATTTTTGGTCGCAAGATGAATTACGTTGGATCAAGCGAAATTGATGGTGCTATTGTTTTAGACAAAAATAATATAGAACCATCGACATTTTATGTTCAAAAGAGTGGTGATTTACAAATATGGACTAACAAGCCGTCTGAAATTGAACGTATAGATTTCTCTTGCTATAAGTTCCAACAAGGAGCAGATATAATGCCACGATTCCTGTTCTTCTTTAATCTAAAATCGAGAGGAAACAAATACATCCTTTCGCAACTTTCATTACATAGCAATTATGGTTATTTCTTGAAAGATATGAAGGTTGGTAAAGATTTCTGTCCTCCTGCTATTTCTATTGATAAAGACCGCTTTTTTGATGTTCTTATTTCTAATATATTAACGCCATTTAACATTGGTATTTGTCCACAAGCTTTATTGCCTATAAAGCGCAATAATGAAATGAAATGGACAGATTTAGACAATGTTGATATACTTTCATTAACAAGACCATTAAAAATGTTCTTCGATCAAACAAAGAATTGTTATATTACTTATAAGAGAAAGAATATCAAGTCTTTGTTTGAAGTTCTCAATGTTTTTAATAAACTTGAGAAACAGAAGATACCTATCGGCTCATTCTTGGTCGTCTATGGCGCTGGAGGCTCAAAAACTTGTGCTGCATATATGAAGGTGGTTAGTGAAATAGTCATAGATCAAACTATATATTATTATATAGCGGACACAGAAGATGAAGCGATATTTATGACTGCATTGTTGAATAGCAACTCCATCGAAAAGGTGAATGCTGCATATCAACCTCAAGGGCAATTTGGTAAAAGACATATTCACACATTGCCTGCAGAATCCATTCCTACATTTGATTATGACAACCAAAATCATGTAAAATTAGTTTCCATCACAAAATCACTAATATGTTCATTGAATAAAATAACTCCTACGGATAAATTGGATCCTAACAAAGGTCCTGTTGCAACCCGAAGGAAAGCTATTAACAAGATACTTGTAGGGCTTCCTGAATACGATTGCTATGAAGAACTTTGCATGAAAATAATTACAGAACATTAATCCTCGTAAGATTGCAGATATTACTATTCAATCAGAAATTACTGAAGCGTTTGAATCTATATGTAATGAATTTAATAAGATAGATTTAGCAATTTTATGTTCGGGAGTAGGAGAAATAAATTCGTTACTTAAATACTCTATAGAGTGGCCGACTCTCGATACAAATGTGATTGGATGGACGTTTTGTGTAGACAAACTTTGGCAAATATTCCACAATCAAGGATATGGGCATCTTGTTGCTATAACTTCAGTTGGAGGACTATGTGGAGAACCAATGTTACCTGCATATAGCGCTTCAAAAACTTATCAGATCAATTATATGGAAGCATTACGTAAGAAGTCTTATAAAACAAATAGTAAAATCATTGTGACAGACATTCGTCCAGGACTTGTTGATACGACCATGGCAAAAGGAAAAGGACTGTTTTGGCTAATGTCAGTAGAAAAAGTTGCCAATCAAATTGTTTCAGCAATCCATAAACATAAAACAATTGCTTACATTACAAAACGGTGGCATTTTGTGGCTATTGTAAATAACTTGCTTCCTTTTTCTATATACAAGAGGATTGATTTCTTACTATGAAAGAAGATTGCCATATATAAAGCCACTTTGTTAGGTCTATTTTTAAATACCAAGAGGGTTAAACTATATTCACTTGCCGATGCAACACATTTACACTATTGATTGAAAGCGTTTTAGCCTTTTAATCGGTA
>CAZEKX010000082.1:0-8079 GCA_964512955.1 uncultured Bacteroidaceae bacterium | reverse complement strand
GAAAGAGAGGTTCGTGGGGCACCGAGAAGTATAAAGAGAGAACTCTTTCATAAACATTTTCTCCTTTAAATTCTCGGAATCCAAAGAGTTTAAAGAAAGAATATATAAAAAGAAAACCGGGAGCATTTGCTCCCGGTATGGGTGGGTAAGCTACCTGCATCGCGCCGCTACAACCGACTACCTTTGCTGCGGTCAAGCCCTGGAGGATTCATCAGGAGCTGGCCGTACAGGACTTACCCATATCTCTGTTTGCAACTATTTAAACAAACAGTTGCTTAGAACCATATCACCTTAAATATTTCTTGTTTATGTGCGAACGCCATCGCAATTGCGGTGCAAAGATAGGTAATTTTTCTTACTACACAAAATTTACAAGGACTTTTGTGTTACGCAAGAGCCACACCTATCAAAAATACGCAATGGTTTACCCTTCCCTGCCACTCTCGGATATCATGGCACGTAATGCATCATTGAAGCCACGCTCCTTCATCATCTGTTCCAGAGTGATATGCATGCGGTAGTTCCACACATGGTTACGGTTCGAGGGTACATTCACACGCTCCTCGTCGGGGTTGGGATGACGCAAACGCTCATCCATAGCCATGAGGTCTTGCCATGCAAAGAGTGCAAGCATCGATGGTGCTGCCAAGTGTCGTCGCACAATGGTTTGTGCCACTACCCCGCTCATCTCCACAGGTGCTTTACCGTCAAAGCCCAGTTCGTGATTGTAGAACTGTTGTGTGAGATGTGCATCCTCGCGCCACCAACCGCGCAGAGTACTCATGTCGTGTGTCGATGGTGTTGCTACCGACAAGTATGGGTAGTTCTGCGGTTTGGCAAAGAGTTCGCCATAACGTTTGGGCATACGTTGTATCTCCAACGACAATATCTGCAGGTTATTCATCACCCAAGGAACACAGTCGGGTATCATACCAAGGTCTTCACCACAGGCTGTCATGTCGGTACATTGCAACAGAGGCATTAACTTGCGCATGCCCTCTTCGTACCAGAACATGGTATGCCGTTGGTAGAAGTAGTGCTCGTAGATTCTGTCGTATGCCACTCGGTCGCTCTGTAACAATGTGGTATAAAGTGGTGTATTAAAGGCGTCGATACGTGGAGTGAAATGTTCGCCGTCGCCTTCATCAAAGAAGAGCACCTCACCAAAGAGACGCAACAGTGCCTCTATTGCATCACCGGAGAGTTTCATGCTTTTGTCGGCAAACGACAATGTAAGAGCCTGCGGCGTCGAGAAATCCTCTTTAAAGGTATATGTTCCGTCGGGACGTTGGTCGAAATACTTTTCTGCTATTGCCTTTGCCTTGCGACCAAAGAGAGTCTTCACACTCTCCTTAGGTATAACAGGGCGGGTATGCTGTGCCACATTCAGATTAAAGCCCATGCCCATAATTTCACCACGTGTGAGAGGCATGCTCGGCGAGAACTTACCTGCCAAGCCACTGATTGCCCAACGCGGTATCTCCCAAATACGGAAGAATCCCAATATGTGGTCTATGCGGTATGCATCGAAAAATTTCGACATATATTGCAGACGACGACGCCACCATGCATAGCCATCGGCAGCCATTACATCCCAGTTGTATGTGGGGAAGCCCCAGTTCTGTCCGTCGGCAGAGAACATATCGGGGGGAGCACCGGCTGAGACGCTCAGGTTAAACTGCTTGCGGTCGCACCACACATCAACCCCGTTGGGAGCCACACCAATGGGTATGTCGCCTTTGAGTGTTACACCATGTGATGCGGAGTACTCATGCGCCTCGCACAACTGCGAATAGAGAATATATTGTACAAACGAGTGAAAGCGTAATTCACCCGGAGCGTCGGAGAACTCGGCAAGAACACGTTCCTCGGTCTCATCGTCGTAGAAGCGGAACTCCTTCCAATCCCATATATTACTACGCAGACGCGACGAGAGGAAACGGAAGAGTGTGTATGGTTTGAGCCATTGCTCCTGCTCCACAAGGAAGTTCTTGCACTCCTTGGTGGCGAGGATATTATCTCCCACCTCGGAAAACAGTTCACGCAGATAGTTCATCTTGAGCATATACACTGCCGCATAGTCCACTGTTGGCAGTGCATTCAACGCTTCGCGTTGCTTTTGATAGTACTGATTGCGTTTATCGCTACCAAGTTTTGGAAGGCTCTCCATGTCGGTATACACCGGATTAAGAGCAAACACCGATACACAATTGTAGGGATAAGAATCCTCTGTTCCACCGTTCACCGTTGTATCGTTCACAGGTAATAACTGCAACACCCGTTGTCCGGTGGCAACGAGCCAGTCAACCATCAGTTTTACATCGCCAAAGTCGCCTATACCCCAACTGCGTGTGGAGCGCATAGAGAAGAGAGGAATAACCGTACCGGCAAGACGCACCTGTTGCGATGGGAACTGCACCTCGGGCAGTTCAAAGGAGTATGCCGAAGCAGGCTCGTAGTCGGGAAGAAATATTTTACGGTTGTCGCCCTGCTCCCAACGTACTACACCGTTACTACGTCGTGTAATAAATTTAAAGTAGAAACAACCACTCCATATACGCTCGGCATCGAATGTTACGCTCCACAACCCCGGTGAAACCTGCGACATGGGCAAGGCATCTTGCGGACGCCACTCACCCAAAGGCTCGGCATCACCCGAGAGTGCCAATTCATCGCCTTCCTCTAATCCAAGAGCATAGAGCGATAGTGTTACACTGCGATTATACCAACATATATTAGCATTACCCATTATAGCACTGCCACCCCCACCGTATGTACGACATACCGTTGTATGAGCATAGCGACCCACAGGTGCGTTAAGCCACATATCGAAGTTACGATAACGGTAGTTTATGCTGTTCAGTCGCAACGAGTGAGGTTTGTTGCTCCACTCAACACGCACTACTCGTCCGTTACGCACATATTGATAACCATATTCAATGTAATCGATATTGTCGTCTACCTCGAGACTCCCGAACCACACGCCATGCTGCGTTTCACGCAGAGGTTGTACACCACTCATAGTCCCCGAATAGGTCTCAAGGTTATAACACACCTGTATTATGCTTGCATCATCTACTTTATACGATATATTGAACTCAATATATTTCATTGCCTTTGAGTTGTTTGCGTTATTATTTTGTATCTAATCGCGAAGATACAAAATAATCTTTTTGGCACAAACAAAAGGGACGGCAATTGCCGTCCCTTTTGTTACAGTATTATGATATATCTGTTATTTCACAAATTTCTTTACACCATTGATGATATAAATACCGGGAGCAGTAATCTCCTTGATACGACGACCGGTGAGGTCGTAGATACCCTCCTCAACAACTGCCTCATCGATAACAGTCTCGATACCGGTTATAACAGCCTCGGGAACCTGCTCAATTGTAAAGTGTGTAGCAGCAAAAGAGCCACCAAGAGCAACACCGTACGATGCAGCCTGCCAATACTGGTTATAATTGATGGTGAAACCATACTTCGCGGGAACCAATGTGAATATGAATGGTGTAGCCCATGATTTACCACCCATCTCAACTGTACCGAAGATACCCTCGTTTGCATAAGCATCATCGTAAGCATTACGTATATAGAACTCGTCCTCTTTCGCTCCTTGATAGAATGCCCACCACTGCTTAGTATCGTACTTGTTCAACTGAGCAAATTGCATCTCGTAACCGGCATTATAGCAATATGCATTGTTACCGTTAAGGCTCTCCTCTACACTCTTGATGTAGTACCAAACAGGTGCTTCATCGGTACTTGCCTTAGGAAGTTCGGGCATAGCAACATACTTGGTGTTCAATGTATCCATTCTGTCTTGCAACTCAAGGATGTAGAGATAGATGTCTACAGCAACATCTTTGTTAGCCTCTGCAGCCTCTTTTGCTTTGATAAGTGCGCGAACAGAGTTAATGAGGTCTAACTCCTCTACCAAAGGTACAATACCCTCGTTGAATGTTATATCCTCGTCGGTGTACGAAGCAACAACCTTGTTTATCATGTCGTCTGCCTCACCCATGAGCGATGCAAACTGCTTGGTTTCTGCAGCAAGAGTGTTATCCTCGTGTACGCGTATGAACCACTTCTGTGCTTCTGCGGTGTATACGTTATACTCTGTACCAACCTTCTTCATTCTCAAATAGTAGCCATCACCAACACCAATATTGTAGCAAGCCTCGGCAACACCGGTAAAAGGACTATACTCTCTTACACGTTCCATATCGACAGCGGCACCCAATCCTTGGAGAACATTTGTTCTTGCCTGCTGACCACCTGCCTCGGCAGCAATAATGTACATATTGTTCTTGCTTACGATGCTATACTTGCTTGCATCGCTCTTAGAAGGAACAAACGACCATACCATATCGTTGGTAACAGTGGCATCGGATGCACTACCTATAAGTTTTGTAGCATTGTCGGTAAGCAGACGTCCGCTATTGTTAAAGTTGGCAATAGTATATGTGTTACCCTCTTTAATACGGATGTATGCATACTCATCCTCAACAAGGAGAAGTCTCTCTTCTTGCAATTTAAACAGACAGTCTACATATTTATCCTTTTCTGCGTTATTGACAGCATCTTTTGCAGCATTATAAGCCTCAATCAATGCAGCAGCCTTGTCTGTTGTGTAATATCCTACAAATGTTCTGTCGTCGGTGATAGGTATATTATTGTCAACAAATTCAATCTCTTCCTTCAACATTGCAAGAATCTCCTCTTCGGAACCTGCCTCTGCCGCTGTAGGAAGTTTAACCTTTGTTCCATCGCCCTGCAAAGCATAAACCTCAATAGACATATCGAGTGCTTTCTTAGACAATGAGATATTGATAAAGCGGTCGGCAAATGCCAATAACTCACCGTTACCGTAAACCAAGAAACCTACAGCACCGGCTGCATTCTCTTTCTGTTTGATAGTGAGAGCACCTGTACTCGAAAGCATGTAATAGTAGCCTTCTACCTGCTTTGTGGGGTTAATGAAACTTGTATAGAGACCTACATGAGCATTCTCGCCACTGCTTGTCTCATTGGGATCCCAGTAATTACGAACTGTTTTAGCATCGTGTCCGTATGTAGGCTCAGCCACACAGTCGTTTATGAAGAGAGGTCTTATATTTTCGGGCCAGCCTTGTGATTTAACCCAGTTGATAGCCTCGTCAACCTCTTCTTGTGTCTGTTTATATACCGAAGCAGAATAGTCGCCACGCTCCATGTCGTCCATAAGTACAAAGAAGCCGTGTGCACGGAAGAACTCTGTGAGGTCCTCTTGCGCTGCTTTACAAGCATGACGATAGAACTTCAAGATACTGCTCTTACCATTGGTGTATCCGGGAGTATAGGGGTTACCCTCTGTAGGATATATTGTCTCCCACCAACCCAAAGCGTTGGATGACAAACGGTCGTCACGCAACAACTGGAAGAGTGTAGGATAGAAGTCGGTCTTGTAACCGCAACGGTGGTAATAGAGCCACAGTTTGTAATACATCTGTGTTTGTGTCCACAAGTTCTGAGCACCATTGCTATGATGGAAGAAGAGGAAGTTATCGCCATCTTTGTACGACTGGTTAAGACGTGTAAGACTACCCTCGGAACCGTTCACACGCGATGTACCACGGCCCATGTACCATACAGCAATATTAGAGAAGAGGTTGTTTGTAACCTCGGTCAAACCGTTAACAGTCAAAGGACGCTGATGCTGGTGTCCTATCTCGTGAGCAGGACCCCACTCGGCACCTGTCTTTGTAGCCATATAACCAATGATGTCTCCCATGGTATTATGGTTGTAGTTACAGTTGGGCCATCCACCCGACATGTAACCGGTATAGTTACCGTATGCTATACCGTGGTGATTGAAGTACTCGCTGTAATCGTAACCACCCTGCTGTTCATACATTGCATCGGTATAGTCGTATATATTACCATCTTTCTCCCACTTCTCGTTGTAACGGGGATAGAGAGCATTCACTGAGTCTATAGCATGCTTGCTCAAAAGACCCATTGTAGCAAGTTCCGACATGTGTATTCTGTCCCAAGCCTCAAGCATGGTGTTAATCTTTTGCTTGTCGGGTGTTCCTGCAGGTACACTCAAGCCCTCGGGCAAGTAGTAAGAGAGACCGTTTGCCCTATATGTGTAAGGACCATTATCATCCTCTAACTGCTCTGTAAACTCACTTTCGAAACGGAAGTGAAGAATTTGGTAACGACCCAAGAGTGTTGCACTGGGAAGTGTTGCACGCTCCTCGTAGTACAACCAGTCGTCGTCGTTGTCGGGCTCACCCCACACAGCATCACCCATGGCATTGTAGAAACCGTTGATGTTACCACCCTCGATATGCACCTTAAGAGGAGAATAGTTCGACAGTTTGTTAGTAAGTACATTATTTTGATATGTGTGTACCACATAGTTCAAGAATATTGAGTTACCGTCGCCACTGAAAGGAATAACGTTAAGACCCTCTTGCAACTGTATACCGTCGGTATGAGAACCTACCATACCATGACCGATAATAGTGTTCAACCACAGTTCTGCACCGGCCTTAATTTCACCCTCAACAATTACATAGAGGTGCTGACGCGCATTGGCAAAGATACCGGTGGGGTTATCCATGTTCTTGTGCGCATTGATGAAAATCTTTTCTGTTACCTCACCTGCAATACTGTAGGGTTCTATCTGCTGTACACGGAATCTCTTGGCATACTCTGTATCCCAAGCCTTTTTACCTGCCTTGAAGTTATCCTCGGTCCAGTTACCGGTGTACACCTTCTTAACCATGTTCTGCAATGTAGCGGGAAGAGCCTTGTAATCCTCGTCTGCCTCTAAAGCAGCCTCGTCGGCATAAGTCTTTGCAAGTTCAGTGCAAGCACCATCCTTAAAGAGGTTATTGAGGTTTTGAGTACATGCCAAACGGAACTCCTCGGTAAGAACGTTATTGAAAGCATCGAGAGCCTCCCAGTTCTTTTGCAAATCCTCGTCGCTGACATTCACCTGTTCAACAGTCCACTGCGATGCAGAAGCAGAAGCCTCCCAACCTACCACCGCATAACCGCGTGTACTTGCACAGTGCATTTTATCAAAACCGCTTGCGCTTGTATTGGGCGAGAGAGTGTACGCGCCATCTATATTCAAAGAATAGAGAGGTGCTGCTTCATTAGCCGATGGTTTGAATGTCCAAATGGTACTTGTACCTTTAGGTTCCAGATACAAACCGTTACCCAAGTTACGGAATGTCCAAGCCGAAGAGTTGGTAGGGTGAGCGGCCACCTGCCAAATCTGTGAGTACTCGTTGTCCGCTTTCTCTGTTCCGTAAACCTCGGAATAAGAAGCCGAGGCTAACGCCAAATTTGTATACGCTTTGTTCACAAAGCGATACAATTTACCCGCCTCAAATTGTGCAGCCGCAGGCATTGCCATGGCCACAGCGAGTAGTGCGATGAATAGATTTTTAATTTTCATTGTTTATTAATTAAGGTTATTGTATATTTTCTTTATTTGTATTTGTGTAGTTCTCACAATGGTACACAACCTTTCTAATATAGTTATTTGGGGACAAATATATGAATTTGAGAAAAAACTACAAAATTATTTCATTATTAAATAATTTTTGTGTGTGTTAAATTGTATGTAATTGTATGTATAGATAGTGGGTGTGCCGATGCTCCGCATCGGCGAGGAAGGTGAAAAAGGTCGTTCTCTCTTTCTACTTCTCGGTGCCCCATGAACCTCTCTTTCTTTACGCTCGTATCTCTTTGGAAGTTACCTTGTGCTAAGAGATAAAAATCATAAGGTAGTTCGCGGTGCGCATTAAGTTTTTAGGAAAATGGAGTGTCTATTTTTTGGAGAGAAAGCGAGGACATAGTGCGGTATGCCGTTAATTTTCTTACAACGCAATACCGCACGCTTCCGGAGCCTCCAAAAAATAACGGAATTTTCCGTTAAGAAAACGCCCATGCGCAGAGTTTTTCGTTTCCTTTTTTAAAAAAGGAAAAACAAAAGACTAAAAGTTTAAAGAAAGAACAACTCTTTGGATTCCGAGAATTCAAAGGAGAAAACGTTTATGAAAGAGTTCTCTCTTT
>CAZEKX010000081.1:0-8387 GCA_964512955.1 uncultured Bacteroidaceae bacterium | reverse complement strand
AAAGTCGTGAGCAAGGTGGGGATTTTGTTGCACTTCTATCTTGACAGTATAAAAACTATTTACAGCCTCAATGATGTTTGTTGTCTCTTCGTAACTCATTATAGGTGATATTGGCAGGCTTAGCTCTTCTCTGTGTATCTGTTCTGTTATGGGGAGTTCCAGATTGGCATACTCTTGCATGGCTTGTTGCTTGTGTGGGGGAATAGGGTAGTGTATAAGCGTCTCGATGCCATGTTGCAACAGATGCTCCTGTAACTCTTTACGCCTAGTTGTAAATATAGTGAATACATGAAACGCATGCTCCTCCATCTCCTCTATGCAGGGTAGCGCTATCAATGGGTTATTTATCTCTGTCAAGTAGCGTTGGGCAATCCTGCGGCGTTGGTTGTTATCATAGTCTAAACGCGATAGTTTTACACTCAGTACTGCAGCCTGTAACTCATCGAGGCGACTGTTCACCCCTTTGTGTATGTTTACATATTTCTCTTGTGAACCGTAATTGGCAATAGCACGTACGCAATCTGCAAGTTCCTTGTCGTTGGTTGTTATGGCACCGCCATCACCTAATGCACCAAGGTTCTTTGCCGGGTAGAAACTGAATCCTGCTACATCCCCCAAGTTACCTGTACGTTTCCCTTTGTATATGGCGCCATGTGCTTGTGCACAATCCTCAATAATCTTCAGTGAATGGCGTTTTGCTATTTCGTTTATCGATTGCATGTCGGCAACGCGACCGTAGAGATGAACAACCAAGATTCCTCTCGTGCGTTCCGAAATCATTTTTTCTATCTGCGTGGGGTCTATATTGCAACTGCTGAATGTAGGCTCGCAAAAAACAGGTTTCAGCCCGGCAGATAAAATTGCAAGAATAGATGCTATATATGTGTTTGCAGGAACTATTATTTCATCTCCTTTTTGCATAATTCCCAACTCCTTATAGCCGATTAATATAATGGTTAGAGCATCCAAACCATTACCTACACCTATGCAATGTGATGTACCACAATAGTCAGCAAATCTTCTTTCGAAGTTGCGAACCTCGGGTCCCAACAGATACCATCCCGAACGTGTTACACGCTCAATTGCCTCGGATAATTGAGGTTCGAATGAATTATTTATTTGTTGCAAGTCGAAATATTTAATCATGTTCCGCTTTTATTTCAATTGTGTAGGTATCATATACTACTGCTCTGCCTCCAAACCCCTCTTTCTGCCCAATTAATCCCTGGTTTAGAACTAATCCGCCATTTTCTACCGAGGTACCGAAATCAAAATACTCTATATTGGGAAACTTTGTGCGTAATAAGTACTCGTATAAGTAGTCGAGGGCTCCTATTCTGCGCCCTTCGTCGCTTGTGGCAGTGTATTGCGCATGAACTACTTTCTCTGTCAGGTACATTACAACTCCTGCGAGTGTGTTACCGTCATTATCCGTTACACGTGCCAGTTTAATATTCTCGGGAAAGCGCGAGTGCAATAACTTAATCTCTTCTAAAGTATGTACCGGCTTTGTTTCGTACCGCTCTTTTAAACGTTTGTCAAGTACTTCCCAAAAGGCTGTAAAGTTGTTGTCCTCTGTAATGCGCATCCTGTTTTTGCATGCAGTTGTTATTTTGCGACGCCCATGAAAGGGTAATGGCGTCTTTTGAGAAACAACTGAGGATATTTTTCTCTCCACAAGAGTAGCGCTGTGACGGAACAGTGCGTACAAATCCTCTTCGCAGGGATAGCGATGGTAAATATACGGAATGGGACGATAAAGAATTTTATTTGCTATCGAATTGCTCTTAAGATACTCGCAAAGGGAGTCGAAAATCTCCATAACAACACCTGCTGTCGCTTCGTTGCCAAGAATAAGGCCTCCGTATGTGAGTCCTTTGTGTGAACATAGTGTATTGTTCGAGATATGAGCAGGTAACATTGCTATCAGATGTCCTCCTTTATAAAAGAGTAAAGAGTGGTCGGTGAAACGGTCGGAATGGTAGTCCATGTAGTCGCGTATGAGCAGAAATGTCCCGTTGCGGCTGTCTGTTACAAACCGGTCCCACTCCTCTTTATGCTCTGCGTCGTATCTTACGATTCCAACTTTTTTCTCTTTGTTGTCCATCTCTATTTCCCGATAAATTCCAGAAACTCCTCGTATGAATTTATATATGTCTCGGTATCGTATGAGTGTGATGCCAATACTAATAGAACGGCGTCGCTTGAGAAATTTCGGAGTTCGTTCCATGTTCTTGGAGGTACCAACAGACCCTTATTTCTTGAATCTAAATGGTATGTGGTGCGTCCATTGATGTCTTCGAGAGTGATATCTACGCTGCCATTCATTGCAATGAGATATTGGTAAGACAGTTTGTTGGCGTGTTTCCCGCGTTCCTCGCCTTCGGGAACATTATATATCCAATATGCGCGTGTTATTGAGAATGGTATTTCATTACCTTCCTCTACAAGTGATAGGCTTCCTCGTTTGTCGGTATATGTCTTTAATTTGTCCATTGCTTGGCAGGGGATATCTTCTGAATTCAATCACAAACTTACAAAAATATGTTATTATGACAAATCTTTGTTTGTAAATATTACAAGGGAATGTTTAAATTCCTATAAAACCGTAACAGAAAGTTTGCATCGCATTGCATTTGTTGAAATATGCTGTTTAAGTTCCTCAATGGATATTTCAATACACTTTGCAATAGAGCCGTAAATTTCTGCCAGTGATTTGTCGCTTTCGTCGCTCTCAATGAACAGGCGGTTAAGTGGTGTGGTTTTTAAAGTCTCGGGATTGAACTTCTCTCCAAAAGACAAATACATTCCGGCATTTAGCAATTGTTTTGCTTGCTCGGGTTTCCCCCTGAAGCCATGTATAATCCAAGGCTGTTTGTGTTTGCTGCTTTTTGCTGTTTGCAGTAGAATGTCCTGTCCTTTTACAAGGTGTATTATAAGCGGTTTTTCTATTGCTTCCGAAATTTCAACATGCTTTAAAAATACCTCCTTTTGCAGGTCGACAGTTGCAGTGGAGTTGACAAGGTCGAATCCGCACTCTCCAATGGCAACTACACTCTTCTCTCTTGCCATGCTTGTAATTGTTGCAATAGTGTGCTCCCATTTGGCGCTTATTTCCCATGGATGTATACCTAAAGAACATAGCCCTTCTTTGGGCATGGCATTGCAATTCAGTATCTCTATATGCTCTTTGCTCTTTTGTTTGTGGGTGTGAATGTCTAAAAGAGGCATGTTGTTTCTTTTTTTTATGGAACAGGGTCGTAGCCGGAACCACCCCATGGATGGCAACGTAACAGACGCTTTATGGCAAGGAATAATCCTTTCAGTGGTCCATGTTTTTGTATGGCTTCAATGGCGTATTGTGAACAGGTGGGGGTGAAACGGCACGATGGAGGTGTCAGTGGCGAAATGCAACACTGGTAGAATTTTATTGGCGCGATGAGTATTTTTGCTATGATTTTTCGCATATCTTCATCTCTTTCTCCAAAATGTTGCCTAACAGTTTCCTCATTTTGTTTTTTAGAAAGGCGGTACTGTTGTGCTTGGTGTCTATGTACAGTATTGCTATTGCCATGTTTTTGCCTCTCTTCTCCAACTCTGTTACGAATGGTTGCTTATTCAACCGATATGCTTCACGCAGACGTCGTTTCACAAGATTGCGATCAACCGCATGGCGAAAACGTCTTTTTGCGACGCTTATAAGTATCAAAGCCCCGGGCTGTTTCTCGCTGCGCGGCATGGTTATGAATACGGCTCGCAATGGGTATGCTGTAACCGATGCGCCTTCGGCATAAACCTTATCTATTATGGCTTTGCTCTTAAGATGTTCTGCCAACGGGAAACTGTTTGGGTGCTTCATGCTTTTTTAGAGGTTGCTTAAATTGAACAAGTGGGTGTCTCAAAATGAAGAATCTTGATACACCCACTTGTAAATTTATAGGGTTGGGTTTTATTTCTTGTTGAACTTAGTAAGGAATTCGTCGAGTGCTGCGGGCATTGATGCTGCTGTTGCAGTAGGTGCCTCAAGGTCCAAACGCAAACCCTCTTCGCGAATGGCATCGGCAGTAACCTTGCCAAAACATGCAATCTGTTTATCGCCCTGCACAAAATCAGGTGCATTCTTCTTCAGCGACTCTATTCCGTAGGGACTGAAGAATATCAACATGTCGTATTGGTCAATGAAACCGGGCTCGAAATCGTTGCTCACTGTACGATACATCTCTGCCTCGGAGTGGAATATTCCATGTGAGTCGAAAATATTGCACAATTCGCCGTTATGAACATTGGACATCGGAATAAAGTAACGCTCGTTCTTGTGCTTTACAAACAGAGGCTCCAGGTCTTTAATATGACCGTTTCCAAAGAATACTTTGCGTTTGCGGTACTGAACATATTTCTGTATGTAAAGTGATATTGTCTCCGACAAACAGAAATACTTTAAGTCGTCGGGGATGGTTACACGCAGTTCTTTGCAAAGAGTAAAGAAATGATCTATTGCGTGGCGCGAAAGGAATACAATTGCAGTGTGCTCGGGAATCGACACCTTTTGCTGTCTGAACTCTTTTGCAGTTAGTCCTTCAACCTTTATAAAAGAGTGAAAGTCAATCTGCACCTTATGCTTGTCTGCTATGTCGTAATATGGTGATTTTTCTGTTGCCGGTTTAGGCTGAGAAACCAAAATCTTACTTACTTTCAATGTCCTAAAATTTTATTGTTAAAAAACTGTTCATTGCAAGAACTGCTTTGCCCAAAAAAGCGAGGGGTAGCAATTCAATTGCGCAAAGGTACAAAAAAATATTGAAAACAGCACTTTTTTTGGTAAAAATGATGTTAAAACATCGAGTAAATAGCATGTAGAGGTATGTTATGGTAATAAATGCAATATAACATCCGTAAATTATTGGCGAAGTACCGGGTAAGAATATAATTGCTGTAACAAGAGGGAACAGTAGGAACCCGGTAAGTTGTATTGTAAAGAAATATGATTCCCTCCACTCACTTGCTTGTTTGTTTGTGAATAGAGTCAGGTTCACAATGTCGTAAGCGATACGCTTTACTAAAAGGAATAGTGAAAACAGTACACCAAAGGATATAATGTATATGTACGATTTATGATGCAGTGGTAATTCACCCCTGTGTTGCAAGTAGGCGAGTGAGGTTATAGTAAAGAAGAGAATGTTTTGTGCATACAGCAAAGTGTTTTCCATACCACTCATTTTGTAACGTTTGTCGAACTTCTGCTTGCCATAGTAGAACATCCCTTTTATTCGTTCGGCAATGGCACCTCCATTTGCAAGAAACAGGAATGCCATTCCCAGAATATTCATTAAGTAAAGCAACAGATATACATTGTCGTTGCCAATGTAATATGGAACAGGAGTACCGGTCATAGTGCTGCGTATTTACGAATTTCGCTATTCCATTTTGGAGTGTTGTAAATAATATCCAGTGCCTCCTCGGGGCTGTTTGCAACACTCCATATCTTTCCATGAATCACTCCCATGAAATGCTCCTCTATTGCTCTCTCCAACTGCTGTATCAGAGAGTCGTAATAACCGTTTATGTTGAGTATCACAATAGGATTCAGGTATAGTCCCAATTGTTTCCAAGTGATTATTTCGAACAGTTCCTCCATAGTTCCACATCCACCGGGCAGGGCGATAACGGCATCTGCCATTTCTGCCATTTTCTGTTTGCGCGTATGCATGTCGGGTGTTATGCATAGTTCGGTGAGTTCTGTGTGGTGCCATTTCTGCTCCACCATAAACTGCGGAATCACACCAATCGCTTTACCACCGTCATGTAATGCTCCGTCCTCTACAGAACGCATCAACCCTTGGCAACCTCCTCCGGTAATAAGCGTTATATTCTCCCGGGCAAGTAACTTGCCCAAAGAGAATGCCATGTCGCTGTAGCAACTGTCTACACGACTGCTCGATGCACAATAGACACAAATGCTGTTGGGTTTCGGCATGGGATATAAACAATGCTTAGTAACGATAGATATCCGATTTATAAGGACCGTTTATATCTACACCAATGTATGCAGCCTGTTTCTCGGTGAGTGTTGTCAGTTTGACATTGAGACGTCCAAGGTGCAGGCGTGCCACCTCTTCGTCGAGATGCTTTGGCAAGCAATAAACATTTGTCTTGTAATCTTTTGTGAATAGTTCAATCTGTGCCAGTGTCTGGTTTGTGAACGAGTTGCTCATAACAAACGATGAGTGTCCAGTTGCACAACCAAGGTTTACAAGGCGGCCATCAGCAAGCAGAATTATGCTATGTCCGTCGGGGAAGAAGTAACGGTCAACCTGAGGCTTTATATTCAAACAACGTATGCCGTTGTAGTTCTTGAGTGCTTCAACCTGAATCTCGTTATCAAAATGTCCTATGTTGCATACTATTGCTTGGTCGGGCATCTGTTCCATGTGGTCAATGCGTACAATGTCAATGTTACCGGTGCAGGTAACAAATATGTTGCCATACTTGCAAGCCTCCTCCATGGTTACAACCTCGAATCCCTCCATTGCCGCCTGTAAAGCGCAAATAGGGTCAATCTCTGTAACCACTACTCGCGCACCAAATGAACGCATGCTGTGTGCGCATCCTTTGCCCACGTCGCCATATCCGCAAACAACAACCACTTTTCCGGCTATCATTACATCTGTGGCACGTTTAATGCCGTCGGCAAGCGATTCGCGACAACCATACAGGTTGTCGAATTTACTTTTCGTTACCGAGTCATTTACGTTAAATGCAGGGAACAACAACTCTTTGTTCTCAATCATCTGATAAAGGCGATGAACGCCTGTTGTCGTCTCTTCCGACACGCCACGAACCTGTTTTGCCAATTTGTGCCAGTGTTGGTTGTCGACCTTTAAAACTTCGGCAAGCAGTTTCTTTAATTCACGCTCATCCTCGGGAGCATTCTCGTCAAACTCGAGTACCGTCGGGTCGTTCTCAGCCGCATAACCCATGTGTATCATAAGTGTGGCATCGCCGCCATCATCCACAATAGTATTCGGACCTGCTCCCTCTTCAAAGGTAAGAGCCTGCAAGGTACACCACCAATAGTCGGCAAGGTTTTCGCCTTTCCACGCAAAAACCGGAATACCCCTTTTGGCTATGGCTGCCGCTGCATGGTCCTGTGTCGAGAATATGTTACACGACACCCAGCGAATTTCAGCACCCAGTTCGGCAAGTGTCTCAATGAGCACTGCTGTTTGGATGGTCATGTGCAAGGAACCCATTATGCGTGCCCCTTTCAGAGGTTTCTCTTGCCCATATTTCTCGCGCAGTGCCATCAAACCCGGCATCTCGTGCTCTGCCATCTCTATCTCCTTGCGACCAAAATCGGCAAGGTTAATATCTGCAATCTTGTATGCTTCCTTTGTAAAAAGTTCTCTATTCATAATACTGATTTCACAACAAATTAATGTGTTGCAAAATTAGTAAATTATTTCGTCATTGTCGTATATTTCGGAATTTATCTCTCTCCTATTTGCGATAGCAGGAATCTCTTTAGACAATCGAACTCTTTGGAAATAAGTACCGTCTCTTTTTTGCCCTTCATGAATGCTTGCAGTTTCTCGGGTATGGCAACGGGACTCTCTATAATCTTTTCTATTGTATCTTTGAATTTTGCCGGGTGTGCTGTCTCTAAGAATACTCCTGTCTCTCCATCGCCTAATTGCTCGCATAGTGCGCGATAGGCGCATGCTCCATGTGGGTCGAGCAGGTAGCCCTCTTCGCTCCATAGTGCTTTTACGCTCTCTGCTATCTCGGAGTTACTGTATGTGGCTCCACCCATGTCGCTGCATATTGCGCTGTGGTTCTCTTTGTATAAATCCATTATGCGGGCGAAGTTGCTTGGTGCACCTACATCCATGGCGTTGGCAATGGTGCATACCGATGCGCGTGGTGAGTATACTCCTGTTTGCAGGTATTCATAGAAAATACCGTTTGCGTTATTTGCCGCTATGAAGCGTTTTACGGGTAACCCCATTTGCTTGCCGAATATTCCGGCAGTGACATTGCCGAAATTTCCACTGGGTACGCACATGACAATCTCTTTTGTTATGCCCATGCGCTTTAGTTGTGCGTAGGCATAGAAGTAGTAGAATGCTTGGGGTAGGAATCGTGCTATGTTTATGGAGTTGGCACTTGTCAGGTGCATCTTTGCGTTTAGTTCTTCGTCCATGAATGCGGCTTTTACCAATGCCTGGCAATCGTCGAAACAACCCTCTACTTCCAAGGCAGTGATGTTCTGTCCCAAAGTAGTGAACTGCTTCTCTTGTATTTCGCTAACCTTGCCTTTGGGGTATAGCACATAAACCTTTATGCCTTCTACTCCAAGGAACCCGTTGGCTACAGCACTGCCGGTGTCG
>CAZEKX010000080.1:0-8446 GCA_964512955.1 uncultured Bacteroidaceae bacterium | reverse complement strand
TAAGCATAAAATAAACCCCAAAGTTTTTTGTCCAAACTTTGGGGTTCACTTCATTCTTGCCCAATCTCTTTTAATACAATTTTCTCAGCACCACGTCCTATTGCCAGTAACAATAACGGTTCGTAAGGCAAAGACAATTCATTCACCAATGCATCTTTATTGAACGCACCGATACATATACCGTTCAACCCCATCTCCACAGCCTGCAAAAGCATACTCTGAACAGATATTCCAAGGTCGATAGAGACATTACGATTTTCCGGAACAGTTGAGCATATCACAATGAAAGCATTAGGTTCCATACCGGGTTGCGGAAGATTCAGTTCGGGTAATGCCCCTCCCAGACGAATATGTTGTAACACCTTATAAGCCTCATCGGCAAGCACTGGACGAAAGCGCAACACCTGTTTGTTACGTGCAGAAGGAATCATTGTATTCACCGCTATTATCTGTTTAAGTTGGTCGGCACGCACTTTGAAAGTGGCATCATAACCACGGTAACTACGATTCTTCTTTAATAATTGTATAAGTTTATTTTGAGATTTATGCAAAACCTTTACCACACAGGACTTATAAGCCTCTTGTCGTTTCTCTAAATAGTTATCTGCCATAGTCTGAAACAAAAAAGCCTCCGACATCGGAGGCTCTGAGGTACCTGGCGGATTCGAACCGCCGTACACGGTTTTGCAGACCGCTGACTAAGCCACTCATCCAAGGTACCATAACAAAAAGAGGCGTTGCTCTATTTGCATCGGCAAAGGTAGCACTATTTTTCTGAAACACAAACAAAGAAGGGGCATTTTTTATCAATTTGCAATATTTTATCTAAATAAACACAAAATTGCAGCAGTTTAAGTTATCTTCGCAGTCATGAAGAGAGAAATTGCAAGATACATAATCAAACATTCATTGCTGAACAGCAACGACAGAGTACTAATAGCCTTGAGTGGCGGAGCCGATTCTGTTGCACTGCTCGCTATTCTACATGCACTCAACTATGAATGTTATGCAATACACTGCAATTTTCATTTACGGAATGAGGAGAGCATGCGCGACGAAAATTTTGTGCGTACCTTATGTAATAAATGGAACATTCCATTAAACGTTGTAGACTTTTTTACAGAGCAATATGCAAAGGATAATAAGATATCCATTGAGATGGCAGCTCGTGAATTACGATACAAAGCATTTGAAGAGGAACGCATAAGAATAGGAGCCACAGCCATTGCTGTAGCCCACCATAGAGACGATACCGCAGAGACCATGTTACTTAATCTGATACGCGGTACAGGCATAAAAGGATTGCATGGCATTCGTCCAAAGAATGGTTATATCGTACGTCCCATGTTATGCATTGAACGTAAAGACATCCTGCGATACCTCGAAAAGATTGGAGCAGAATATGTTACAGATAGCACAAACCTGCAAACAGACTACGCACGTAACAAAATAAGGCTACAGTTATTACCCTTAATGCGAGAAATAAACCCCTCTATCACAGAGACTTTGGCAGAGAGTGCTGAATATATTGCACAAGCCGAACAGGTGTATGACAAAGGTATAGAAGAGGGAATTACCCGCGTAAAAACCGATAATACAATTTCCATAAACAAACTAAAACACGAACCTGCTCCACAGGCACTGCTACATGAGATTCTGGCACCATTGGGCTTTAATAGCAAACAGACCGCGGATATATACTCCGCAATAGGCAGTAACAGTGGCAGACGATTTGAAAGTGGGGAGTGGATTGTAACAAAAGACAGAGACTCCTTTATTATATTTAAACAGCAAAAGGACGAAGGGGATATTATTTTACCACAAGAGGGAAGCGTAACCATTGAGAATGGCATTATTACACTAAAAAGAGAACTTTTTAACGGTAAATTTTCCAAATCGAGCAATACCGCATGTTTGGATGCGGATACTATTAAACTACCGCTCACATTGCGTAGAGTACAGAAAGGCGACCGTTTTAGCCCCTTTGGCTTGCGTGGTAGCAAACTTGTAAGCGATTACCTTACCGACCGCAAACGCAACATCATAGAAAAGGAGAGACAGTTGGTTATAACCGATGCCGAAGGTACAATCGTATGGTTAGTCGGAGAACGTCCTGCAACCCCATTCTGCATTGCTCGGGAGACAAAAGAACTCCTCTGCATAGAGTGGCAGAGGAGATAATATCTGTTTTACTCAATCTCTTTTAACTTACCTTCGGCCAAAGGATGCTGAAGTGCCTTGGCTCTTTTCAATGCCTCTCTTGCACCATCCTTATCACCTTTCAATAACTTACAACACGCAAGTATATAGTGTACGTTCGGTTCATCCGAGTCCAATACAAGAGCCCTATTCAATGTATCTATGGCATCATCGGGCATATTCACGCGATAGCACAAACGCCCTTTCTCCACAAGATACGATACATTTTGTGGAGAAAGAGATATGGCAGTATCAATATCGTTCATAGCCTGACGGAACATTTTTGCATTAAATTCCGCCTGTTCACGAATATAAAAGAATTGTGCTGACAGTTGTCCCTCTCGTAGTGTAGCAAAAAGATTATAATCGGCAACAGCCTCACGATAACGCTCTAAGCGGTGTTTCAAGAAACCCCTACTCCATAGATAATCGGCCATCTCACCTACCGGCACAGAACCAAATGTAGCAATAGCACTATCTAATAGCGCAATAGCCACATCGTACTCACCTAATGCCTCTTTACAATTTGCCGCCATTGCAAACACATCGGCACTACGCATATTGGTAGAGGAAAGAACATCGAAACAGTCAAAAGCCTCGTTAAACCTACTTAAATGTTGTAGCAGCAAACCTTTTCGATATATATACAAAGGCTCTGTGGAGACAGAGATAGCATTATCATAACATACAAGCGCACTATCGCAGAGAGAGAGATAACGTACAGAATCGAACTCAAAAGATGTGGCAAAAGAGGATAACACATTCGCCTTATTGTAATAGACATCATCGGACTTCGATGAACACTCAAGCGCTCTGCACCATGCCTCTTCGGCAAAAGTTAGATTCTTGTCTACAGAAATAGCCTTTTCGGCAAGCATCATATACCCTTCATAACTATCGGGAAACATCTTTACATAGTCGTTCAACAATGTATAATATTTTTTATCCTGCACAAGACCGCGCAAATGCAAACATGTAAGTGCATCTTTCTGGCTTTTAGGCAAGGCACATGGAATATCTATACGACGAAATATCTCACTGTTGAAATTCAGTGATGTAATACTCATATCTTCGAGAAACGATGCAGATATAGCATAACTATTCAGAGAGTCATTACGCTCCGCCGACTGCATAAGAGCCACCAGTTCTCCCTCGGTATTTACCACAGGAGCAGATAGATAGCGCTCCTGCATAGAGAAAGAGAAGGTATAATATGGATTCCCCGAAACGGTAACAACCTCTTTGATTGGCAATAATTCAACTGTTCCACTCTTCTTTGCACCATAGGCAAGCAGATAGAGTGTTTCACCGGTATTGTAATCCCTATTTGTTACAGACAACGAGGATATCTTTTTGTCCCACGCAACACGCACCTTTATGCAGTCGTATATATCATTTGCTCCCAAGATACGTTCCACATTACGAACCTTGCCCACAGGGTCTATTACCACAGCACTATCTGCCCCATTAAACAGGGAATACGAGGAGAAGAGTTCGCCATGCTCACCGACAAATACACCGGTTCCGCTACGCAATAGTTTTCCTTTGCTGTATACAAGAATACTTGCAACTCCTTTTCGACTCTTTTCTACTCCTTTAGGGTATTTTGCTGCATTAACCGTCAGCAACAACAGAAGAAACAAGAACGATATATAAACCCTTTTCATAATTAATGGTTACTTTTCAATATGACGCTGGCGAACAGCCTCGTAAAGTATTACCCCTGTTGCAACCGACACGTTCAACGATTCAATGTTTCCAAACTGAGGGATAGAGACCCAATCGTCACAAAGACGCAGATGCTCGTTAGGAATACCTGTATCTTCGGCACCCATCACAATACAAACAGGGGCATTATAGTCGCTTTGTGTGTAGTTCTTGGTACCCCTCTCGGTTGCACACACTATACGTATGCCACACTCCTTTAGATATTTCAATGTTTCGGTGATATTTTTCTCGCGACAAACAGGAAGCGTGTGTAATGCCCCTGCCGAAGTTTTCACTGCATCGGCATTCACTGTTACACTGTTATGTGATGGTATTATAATTGCATCTACTCCGGCACAATCGCATGTACGTGCTATGGAACCAAAGTTACGGACATCGGTTATGCCATCGAGCAACACAAGAAAAGGAGTCTTTCCCTCTTCGTACAATGTAGGAACAAGAGTATCTACACGAGCATACTCCACAGCCGATATAAACGCGATAACACCCTGATGATTTTTACGTGTTATGCGGTTAAGTTTCTCAACCGGCACACGTAACACCGGAATATTACGCCCCTTGAGAGCCGCAAAAAGTTCACGCGACAACTCACTCTGTATATCTCTTTTAACAAGTATCTTGTCAACCTCTTTACCGGCATCCAGTGCTTCGAGAACAGCACGTACCCCGAATATCATTTCGTTTGTATTTACCATATAATAGTTATTTTAATTTTACTCCATTCTATTTTGCAACAACAATTTTGCATTATCAAGAGCCGCATCTGTCAGAATTTCACCGCTCATCATTTGGGCAATTTCACGCACACGCTCATCACCCTCCAATAGAACAATATTTGTACGTGTTCCGGATAAAGCCTCCTCCTTATACACCTTGTAATGTGTAGCGCCTAGAGCCGCCACTTGCGGAAGGTGAGTGATACTTATAACCTGACGGTTCGATGCACCCATCTTCTGCATTAACAATCCCATACGCTCTGCAAGCACGCCCGATATACCGGTATCTATCTCGTCGAATATAAGTGTAGGCTGATTTGTACGTACTGCCACAAGCGATTTAAGTGCCAACATAACACGTGCAATCTCTCCACCCGATGCTACGTCGGCAAGAGGTTGTAAGGGACTTATACTGTTTGCCGAGAAGAGGAATGTTACCACATCGCAACCAAGAGCAGTAAAATCGGTTGTTACAGAGAACTCCACCTCGAAACGTATAAGTGGCATACCCAACGTAACAAGAATCTCTGTCATTTCATTTTGCAAATGCTTTGCAGCCTCTTTTCGTTCTGCCGTTATTGTCGCAGCGTTAATTGTTAGTTCCTTACGAAGTGTATCACAATATTTCTGCAGTTCATCGAGAGTATCATCACTGTTAGTTATCTGTTCCAAACGTTCACGATAATCATTGGCAAGTGTAAGGAGTTCACCTACGGATGCGCACTTATGCTTTTTCGTAAGAGAGTATATGAGCGCCAGACGCTGTTCCACCTGTTCCAACCTGTCGGGAGCAAATATTACCTGCTCCATTCTGCTGCGCAGTTCCTCGCAACAATCCTTCAGTTCTATGTAATTTGTTTCGAACCTGCCAGACAACTCTTCTGCCGGAGGATAGTGCGCCGATATTCGCGATAAAGCATTTGCAGCATCACGCAACGATTGTATAAGACTGCCATCCTCACCATCTATTGCATTTGTGGCACCATAGAGTGCGGCTTTTATATCTTCGGCATGCGTAAGTTCCTGTAGTTCCTGTTCCAGTTCTTCTTGCTCACCATCGTGCAATGCGGCACGCTCAATCTCTTCGTACTGGAAACGTAACCAATCCTCATTACTACGACTATTATCCAACTGTTCTTTCAAGCATGCAAGTTCTTTTTTTGTATTTATATACTTATCGAACAGTGTTTTGTATGTCGACTGTGCAGAAACCGAACCCGAAAGAGTATCGAGAACATTCAACTGAAAGTTTCTATCACCCAACAACAGATTCTGATGCTGAGAGTGTATATCGATTAGTTTATTGCCAAACTCCTTCATCAAAGAGACCGATACAGGCGTATCATTTATAAATGCCCTGCTACGGCCCGTTGCCGATAATTCGCGACGAATAATACACTCCTTTTCGTCATAATAAAGGTCGTTCTCTTCGAATAGAGATCGCATATTGAACGATGAAATATCGAAATGCCCTTCAATAATACAACGATCGGCACCCTCACGTACCGATTTTACATCGGAGCGTTGCCCAAGCATCATAGATATAGCACCCAAGAGAACCGACTTACCGGTACCGGTCTCACCGGTTATGACAGAGAACCCCGAAGAGAAGTCTAGTTCAAGAGTATCTATAAGTGCATAATTGCGTATATTCAGATAAGTCAGCATTGTTATCGGTCTTTTAGTATCTTATCCCAAGCGGTATATTGCGAAGGGTTTATCTCGGAGAGAATCTTTACCACCTGTTGTTTCTCTTCGGCAGTTCCCTTCTTAAAATAAATATTTACCAATTCATCCTGTTTGTATTCGGTAAACAGTTTTGTAAAATATGCCATTGAACGGTTCTGATATGCCTCATTCAGCATATTTATACATTCTGTTATCTCTTTACGACCATTATCGACATTCTTATACATAGTGTCCAGCCCCAAACGATGATAACGATACATGAGACGACGAACGGGCTCCATGGCACCATTCATATAGTCGTCTATAATAGCATAACGATTATTGGAGTTACTGCCTGCACGCCAGCCAGTATCACCAAGGTTCTGTGCGTTATTCGCGATATTCAAAGCGCGATTCAAAAAGTCGCTACCACCCATTTCACCCATTGCATCCATATCCATTCCCAATATAAGGTAGACATAGAAGGCTATCACCGCTGTAAGATTATTATCGAGATTATCCTCGTTAAACTCCAACCTGTCATAAGCAAGATATTTAAACTTCACATCTTTGTCCTCGTACTTAAATATTGGTGAGGAGTACGAAGAGCCAAACACCGGACGCGTAGCCTGCACCATAAGAGTTACCGAAAAGGAGCCGTCGTCGCTATAACCATCGACCACAAAGGTGAAGTTGCATGCAACGCGTTCATACTCCTCGTATTCATATTCGGTCCATTTTCTGTTATTTATAAATTCGTTTAACGATTCACGTAACACATCGAACACCTCGGTATTTGTACCCTGTATTTTCGATGTATTGAGGGTTATATTGGCATTAAGTTCCTGTGCCTCTACCTGCAATGGCAACATAAGAAAGAGAAAGAGTAGTAACTTAGATAGATGCAATACAATATCGTGCGCAACATCCCTCTTACTCTTCAACGGATACTCTGTAGCACCCTTTTTATCTATTATTGTTACTTTGTTGGTATCTACGGCAAAACCTGCACCCTTGTCGGTCAAGGAGTTCAACACAATAAAATCGAGATTTTTCTTTTCTAATTTATGTATTGCGTTCTGCTCGCCATTGTCGGTTTCCAAAGCAAAACCGGCCAACAATTGCCCTTCACGTTTACTTTGCCCCAGTGTTGCTGCAATATCGGGATTTGGTTGTAACGATATTGTCATGCCCTCTCCCGTACGTTTTATCTTCTTTTCGGCAATAGTTACCGGACGAAAGTCGGCAACAGCGGCACATAGTATCGCGGCATCACAATTGGTAAAGGCATCTGTTGCGACATCGCACATCTCTTGTGCCGACTCTACATCGACCCTGTGTATTGCCGGATGTGGCGTTTCCAACGACACAGGACCAGCCACAAGAGTAACATCGGCACCACGTGCCGCACACTCATGAGCCAATGCGAACCCCATTTTCCCTGACGAGTAGTTACCTATGAAACGCACCGGATCTATTTTCTCGTATGTAGGACCGGCAGTTATAAGCACTCTTTTTCCACGCAGGT
Source organism: uncultured Bacteroidaceae bacterium (assembly GCA_964512955.1). Lineage (GTDB taxonomy): Bacteria > Bacteroidota > Bacteroidia > Bacteroidales > Bacteroidaceae > HGM04593. The sequence continues at coordinate 607 of CAZEKX010000080.1, read as the reverse complement.
TACACTCGGCTAAAAAAAAATCCTTTATATGAGAAACTATATTTTCGGGCTCCTCCATACGTCCCTTTCCACAAAGATGGCTTGCCAACTCGCCCGATGTAGGTTCAATTATCTTATTTCCGTAACCACGCAGGATATCCAGGTTTCGTTGTGTCGATGGATGAGCAAACATATCAAGGTCCATTGCCGGAGCAACAAAGACAGGAGCCTTCATGGATAAATATGTTGTTACAAGCAGATTATCTGCTACACCGTTTGCCATTTTGGCGATGGTAGATGCCGTGGCAGGTGCCACAATCATCACATCGGCCCACAAGCCCAATTCTACATGGCTGTTCCATGCTCCACTCTCGGTGTGGAAGAAATCGCAAAGCACAGGACGCCCCGACAAGGTAGAAAGAGTAAGAGGAGTTATAAACTCCTTGCTCGACGGCGTCATCACTACCTGCACCTGCGCACCCTCTTTAACGAAAAGACGAACAAGCATTGCCGCCTTATATGCCGCAATACTGCCTGTAACCGCCAGCACAATTTTCTTTCCTTGCAACATCATCTTAGATTTTTATTTTTTGAAATCGCGTATTTTTATTCTGGTAAGCGCCTGCTT
>CAZEKX010000079.1:0-8449 GCA_964512955.1 uncultured Bacteroidaceae bacterium | reverse complement strand
GCCTAATTTATTTAATGTTTAACTCGTCCCTAATTTTTATGGGACACTAATGAAAGCAAATATCTTTATATAATTATAGCCACCGTTTTTTGGTGGCTATAATTATTATATACCATTAATACAAGATACCGCTACACAAGTTCAATACAATTCTGTTGAATATTGTATGTAATACCATCGTTGTTGATAAACTCGGATAGTACATCTGTAGCAAGTTCCTCCACCCTTCCTGTATGCAGTTGATTATTGTGTATAAGCCACAGACGATCGGCAATTTTTAGAACAAGTTCTAGGTCGTGTGTAGATACCAATACCGACTTTCCTGTTTCGGCAGCCAACTGTTTCAGTTGTCGGAATAATTGTATACGACTGCTAAAATCGAGGAAGGCTGTTGGTTCATCGAGTATAATAACTTCTGTTTCTTGTGCCAACGCCTTGGCTATCATAACCTTTTGACGTTCACCATCACTTAACGTACTTATATTTCTGTTGGCAAGGTGCTGTATATTCATGCGTGTCATCGCCTGCTCTATGACATCCTCGTCATGCTTGCGTCTGCGACCCATGAAGTTTGTATATGGAGTACGTCCAAGTGCTACCACCTCGTATACCGACAGATTGTATATGGAACTGTTGTCGGTAAGTACAACTGCAATCATGGTAGATAGTTCTTTGGCGGTACGTAATGTGGAAATTCCATCGGGGTAAGTTATTGTGCCCGACAACGGCTGTTGAAATGCTGATAAGGTGCGTAACAATGTCGATTTTCCTGCTCCGTTCTTTCCAATAAGAGCAACAAACTCACCGGTATAAAGTGTAGTATTAATAGAACCCATAACAGGTTTTTGTATCCTGTTATGGGTATATCCTATCTTTAAGTCTCGAAGTACTATAGCCTTCTTATTCATCATTTTACTGCATCCATTCGTTAAGTTTATTCAGAATATCTTCTTGAACCTCCTTGCTCATGGTACCTATGCGTGCCTTATGACTTCCACCCGGTTCAACATATATATGTATATTCTGTTTATTACGGTCGCGTAACCATGTTACACCACTTGCAGTCCAAGGGTCCCATTCACCATAAATGAAAATCATTTTCGGGTCGTTATCTGTAAGATAATCTGTAACAAAACGATAGTTATAATCGTCGAAAATAGTGTCTGACCAATCCGATGGAAGCATTACACGTTTATAATATCCCTCAACATCTTCTACATTAATATACTCCTTGAACGGTTCTACATTATATCCGTAATAACCAAAGTCTTTAACAGCCTGAACAGAGAATGAATCGAGATTGTTCTGACGTGAGAAATAACTGGGGTCGCAACTACGAATAAAGTAGTTCATAACTACATCTTCAGCATTTGTTGCTACCGGAATTTTCTCCACCGATGCACCCCACTGCCAGAACGAGAACTGGTATTCCAAAACGCAAAGGTCATATATTGTAGATGTAGGAACGTAGAATGTATAACCCTTATCCAAACAATATTTGTTGAACATAGGCAGGAATTCATCTTTACGCTGAAGCATCATTAACTGGAAATTACGAATGGCATCGCGATCGCTCTTTGTAGAAGCCAGCTCAAGGAACGACTCATGACGTCCATCTTCCAAAGCACAACTCAAAGGAGCAACGTATGGAACAGAAACATCTACATCATTTGGAAAGTATGCACGATAGAACATTGTTGTAGAACCACCCTTACTAATACCTGTTGCAGCCCATTTCTTATTATAGAAAGGTTTGAATGCCGAAACAATGGCATGATAGTCGTACATAGAGTTTTCCACTGTTAAATATTCCCAATTACATGGTTGTGGACGTGATTCTAGGAAATAACGATACTCCACAAAAATTATGTTGGCATCGAGAATACGAGTAAGTTCCTCCATATATTTCTTGTTATTAAACGCATAATCGCCACCATAACCCTCTGTAACAAGTACTGTAGGACGGTCGTAGCCACGATGTCCAAGCATCACGCGTTGTTCGAATGTACCGGCATCGACATTCTTAGGGTCGAGTAACTGACGAAACTTCAGTAAATAATAGGTACGTGTGGAATCAACTTTTTCGAGTTTCTCAAAACTCGCTACAGCATCTATTCTGCTTAACATTTTTTCGATATCATTGCCATTTGCACTTATTGTAATTGATACGAACAGCAACATCAACATTAAAAGGTGTTTTCTCATAATTATATGTTTTTGGTTCTTAATCTTATGGAGGACAAATAAATATTACCCTTGCAAAGTATTTTGCAAAGATAATATTTTTTATAATACCACAATATTTGCTACCAACCTAAAATAAATAGAATGCTCCCCCTTACTTATTAACGGTAAGGGGGAGCAATAAACTATCTTTTTACTTCAAGTTTGAGCAGGGGCAAAGGTTGTCCTTCTCAATGTCTTTAAAGTAGTTAACTGTTCCAACTTTAAGTTCTGCTGTAGCGGCATCGTCGCAAACTATGATACCATGTTTGTGCATCTGCAATACGCTGATGGTCCACATTTGTGTAATGCTGCCTTCTACTGCATGGTAGAGGGCCTGAGCCTTGTTGTGTCCGTTTACAAGGATAAGTACCTCTTTTGCATCCATAACAGTACCAACACCTACTGTGAGAGAAGTCTTAGGTACTTTGTTTACATCGTTGTCGAAGAAACGTGAATTGGCAATGATAGTATCAGTTGTCAATGTCTTGATACGTGTACGTGATGTCAAAGAAGAACCCGGTTCGTTGAATGCGATATGTCCGTCGGGACCAATACCACCCAAGAAAAGATGGATACCACCATATGAAGCAATTTTTGCCTCGTAGCGAGCGCATTCTGCCTCCAAATCCTCGGCATTACCGTTAAGAATGTTTACATTCTCTTTCTTAACATCAACATGGCTGAAGAAGTTGTTCCACATAAATGAGTGGTAACTCTCGGGATGATCTTCGGGAAGACCTACATATTCGTCCATGTTGAATGTTACTACATTCTGGAAACTTACCAATCCCTCTTTGTGAAGACGGATGAGTTCTTTATATGTGCCAAGAGGTGTAGAACCTGTAGGCAAACCAAGAACAAAAGGTTTATCCTCTGTAGGATTAAACTCATTAATTTTCTTTACTACGTAAGACGCAGCCCAACTTGAAAGTTGCTGGTAATTGGGTTCAATAATTAAACGCATAATTTTGGTAATTAAAGTTTATAATATCTCTTAATTTTCAGTTTTTCGTATTGAGTGTCAACTTCTATTATCTGTGGTACACTTTTTTTTCTGTTTCCTATTATCGTATCTTTGTGCAATACCATAAGTTGTGTACCGTCAAAATCTCTAAACAGCATTGCTTGTCCATATCCACCGGTCAAGAATGGTTCCTGTTCAATATGCCATGGACCATCGAGCCCATGTCCTTTTTCGCTATATGCAACTCCTAAAGCACTTTCTCCATCAACCTCTGTTGCAAATAATATGCCTACTCCATCTTCGTCGGTCTTGAAAATAAACGGCCCATCCATGAGCGAGGAAGAGTTCTTTTCAATTGTCCACATTTTCTCGGATGCACGGAACATTATAAATGGTTCACCTATTTGGCTTTCGAGTTCTTCGGTCAACATTATTATCTGTACTGTGCCATCCTTTCTTTGATGCCAATCGTGGCTATATATCAAATAGCCTGTATTATACTCATCTATGCAGAATGTGGCACCTTGTGATGCCAAATCGGCACGTAACAGCGGTGTGTCGGCATACAGGGGCTTATATGGTCCCTGTATACTGTCGGCAACAAATATGTGGCATGAACGACGTTCTATGTCCACCCCATCGACATTGTCTATTATAACATCGGGGCGTGTAAAGGTTGCCATGTAATAGAAACGTCCATTGTGCTTATGTATTTCGGGCGACTCAACGATTGGAGTACTCCCCATCCACATAAGTGTATCGTACTGTAATACATTATACGGTCCGTTCCATATACGCATATCCTTGCTTGTCCACATGTACCCTCCATCGCCGGTCATGTAATAAACAAGATTCTCCTTATCAATATATATAAACGGATTACTCAAGTTCATGGTGTCAATATTCACTGTCTGAACAGACATGCCACAGGGAGTGCGTAACTCCCACTCCTCCTTTACCTGCTTACTGTTCTGTACACAAGAGCAGAATAGCAACAATACCGTAAATATATTTGAAAAAAGAAACTTCATCTCTTATTTCGCAAGCATAAACCTATTTGTACAAAGATAGTACAAATAGGTGAATACTATCCCTGCAAACAAATTTTTTAATATTGCAAAGATAATCAAATATTGCAATAAAAGTAATAATATTAGGTAAATAAATAAATGTTTCAATTTTAGTACGGCAAATAAACAATCTCTTAGGTTTATTAGAGATTATTTATAATAATAACTATGCGTTACATTGTTTAATTTTTGAAGTTACATAAATGTATAAGCATATGAAGAAGATTTTATTTCTCGTCTTGTTACTCTCATTAGGGTGGCAGACCCAATCGATTGCGCAAGAGAAAAAGATGACAAAAGCCGAACGCGAAGCGGCATGGCGTGCCGAGAGGTTAAAGAAAAGAAAGGCTGAGCAAGCAAGAGAGCACGTGCAGGATTCCATCGCTTTTGTACAGGCTGTAGAGGCATTGCGCAGTGGCTCATGGGCTTTAGAGGCATCAAACATTACATTTCGTAACGGGGTTACACGCTTTGTTACCGAGAGTACAAACTATGTTTCCATAAACGATGGAACGGGAACAATACAAACGGCTTTTGACAATGTAAATGTTTCATCGCCGAACGGTCTTGGCGGAATAACATTAGAAGGCTCTGTTTCCGGTGAACGCATGTCGCAAGATAACGAAGGTAATATCTATTACAGTTATACAATACAGGGTCCTAATCTATCTGCTGTTGTTTATGTTACTCTGGCTTCGAACAGTAACCAGGCAAGCGCACGTATAGACCCGAACTTTAGTGGAAATACAATAACAATGAATGGATATATCTATTCGTACGATAACGCGGGGGTGTTTCAGGGTACTACCTCGTACTACTGACTGAGTAGTTTCGGTACACCCGCATTGTGGCTTGCACCACCTCCGCGTTTTTTTGGCGGTATACCACCGGGAATTTCTCCTCCGCCACCTATGATAGGACGCCCACCCGGAGGTTTTCGTCCGGCACCTCCAATGAATCGTCCCATATCACCACCCGGTTTCGGAGGTGGTGGAGTAAGACCACCCACATTCGGACCATAAAAAATTGGGAACAACACAATGGTGCTGTTCCCAATTCATCTATAATTATAATTATCATTCCTGAGGAAGCATATTGGTATATACGTTCTGAACATCGTCATCCTCTTCCAAACGTTCAACTATTTTGTCGATAGTTGCACGTTGCTCCTCTGTAACCTCTTTCTGGTCATTGGGGATACGTGTAAATTCACTGCCTGTTATCTCAAATCCTTGTTCCTCAAGATACTTTTGTATGGCACCAAATGATTTGGGGTCGCCATAAATTGTTATTTCATTCTCCTCTTCATCGTACTCATCCTCTACACCATAATCTATCAGTTCAAGAATCAGTTCGTCCATATCCAAGCCATCTTTCTTTGTAAATGTAAAGACGCTCTTTTGTGTAAACATAAAATCGAGACTACCAGAGGTTCCCAATGTTCCACCGAATTTGTTGAAAGCGGCACGTACGTTCGCAACGGTACGTGTGGTATTATCTGTTGCTGCATCGACAAAGATAGCGATACCATGAGGGCCATATCCCTCGTATGTAACCTCTTTGTAATCTTTTTGGTCTTTACCAAGCGCATTCTTAATAGCGCGTTCAATATTATCCTTAGGCATATTCTCGCGTTTTGCATTGGCGATGATTGCTCTAAGATGTGAGTTTGTGTCAGGATCGGGACCACCGGCTTTTACTGCAATGGCAATCTGTTTGCCTATTCTTGTAAATGTACGAGCCATATTACCCCATCTCTTTAACTTTGCGGCTTTACGGTATTCAAATGCTCTACCCATAGTATTTTATTTAATATTTTAATTTAATTTACTTTATGTTATCTCTGTTTTGCACCCAAACGTTTTTCGAAGTTTTCCATGAGACGACTCATTACTTTGTCTATCTGCTTGTCATTGAGTGTTTGGTTGTCGTCCTGTAATATAAAACTTACTGCGTAACTCTTCTTACCCTCTTCGAGATTTTTACCCTCATACACATCGAATAGTGAAACACCTTTAAGCAGTTTCTTTTCTGTTTCGCGTGCTATCTGCTCTATTTGAGCAAATGTAATCGATTTGTCTATGAGCAGAGCAAGGTCGCGTTTTACTGCAGGATATTTGCTTATTTCGGCATATCCAACCTTTACATTACGTATTGTACGCATCAGTTCGCTCCAATTAATATCGGCGAAGAAAACATCACTTTCAATATCGAAACGTTTTGCTACTTTTTTGCGTACAATACCCAACTGTGCAATAACCTTTTTATTGCTCTGAGCCTGAATCTGTAACCCGGCAGAGAATATATCATTATTGAAAGTTGTACATAAACGTGCTGCAGGTTTAAAACCAAGACGGTCGAAGATGTGTTCTACAATTGCTTTCAAATCGTATACTGTAACTGCTCTACCACTTTCGAGCCACGATGCCGAAACATTGTTCCCGGTCATCCACAACCCTAAATGATAACTTTCGCTATATGGGCTTAAAATCTTATCTTCCACTCGCTTATCGGCATCGAAACGATAGCAATTTCCAAATTCAAAGAAACTTAAATTTGTAATCTTACGACTTATGTTACGTTGCATACTTTCGAGACCGCCAAACAGCAGTGTTTGACGCATTACATTCAAATCGGCACTTAACGGATTAAGTAATCGAACCAAATTTGTACTTGCATAAGTCTCCAATTCGTCGTAATATGCCGATGCAGTAAGTGAGTTGTTTAATATCTCGTTGAAACCGCAACCTACCAACTGCTCCGAAATGAGATTTTGTAATTTATGTGATTTGTCCTCGGCACCTTTGGTTATAATGGATGAGTGTAAGGTGTTATCGAAATTTACATTATTGTAGCCATATATACGCAGAATATCCTCTACTACATCGCATGGGCGTTGTACATCTACGCGATATGGTGGCACTGCCAACGATAATCCCTCGGACGTTTCGTTTACAATTTTCATCTCTAAAGATGTAACGATACTCTTAACGGTTTCGGGTGCAATGTCTGCACCAATTAGTGTATTCACGTAATTGTATTTCAACTCCACCGGGAAATCGGCTACAGGTGCGGGATATACATCTTTAATTTCCATTGATATTGTACCACCTGCAAGTTCTTTTATGAGAATTGCAGCCTGCTTAAGAGCGTATATTACGCAGTTAGGGTCGGTACCACGCTCAAAACGGAACGAGGAATCGGTTTGCAAACCATGACGACGTGCTGTTTTACGTACCCATGTAGGATGGAAATATGCACTCTCGAGAAATACATTTTTAGTCTCTTCTGTTGTACCGGAATCCAAACCTCCGAATACGCCGGCAATACACATTGGCTCTTCGGCATTACATATCATCAAATCGCGCTCCGATAATTTTCGTTCCTCACCATCGAGTGTTACAAAGGGTGTTCCCTCGGGCATTGTGCGTACTATAACTTTGCCTCCTTTAATTTTATCGGCATCGAAACAGTGCATGGGTTGTCCGTATGCATGCAAAATATAGTTTGTAATATCCACTATATTATTTATAGGACGCAAACCAATTATCTGCAACTTGTTTTTGAGCCATTCGGGACTCTCTTTAACTGTTACACCTTTAATTGTAACACCTGCATAACGCAAACATGCCTCATTGTTTTGTACCTCAATATCTATGTTAAGGTCGTTATTATCTACTTTAAAGTCTTCTACTCCGGGACGTCGCAAAGCGCTTTTGCCGGTTGTCTGTATGGTGTAAGCATATAAATCGCGTGCAACACCGAAATGCGAACATGCATCGGCGCGGTTAGGAGTAATATCTACTCCAATCAAATAATCGCTCTTAATATTATAGTAGTCTTTTGCCAAAGTTCCGGGAACGGCACTATCAGGCAGAACTATTATGCCGTCGTGGCTTGTGCCTACACCTATTTCATCTTCTGCACAAATCATTCCAAATGACTCCACACCACGAATTTTGCCTTTCTTTATAGTGAAACAGTTATCTCCATCGTACAACTTTGTACCAATGGTTGCCACCACTACTTTTTGACCGGCCGATACGTTGGGGGCACCACAAACTATCTGTGTAGGAGTGCCGTCGCCCAGGTTTACTGTTGTTATGTGTAAGTGGTCGCTGTCGGGGTGGTCTACACAGGTAAGAACCTCACCTATAACCAAACCTTCCAAGCCACCTTTAATTGTTTG